>NZ_RZRV01000080.1:0-2419 GCF_004023085.1 Mesorhizobium sp. M7A.F.Ca.US.010.02.1.1
ATTAAGACAACGGCTGGGAGACCTCATCCTCCCAAAAACACGGGGGCGATCATGCCCCCGTGTCGTCAAAAAGCTACCAGCCAAATATCCTGTCAGAACACTGAAGGTGCCTAAGTGAACTGCATTAGCCGCTGTGGAGGGCATTCTCGAGATCTTCGAGGGTTTCGAGTTGCCCGTCCTCGGCGAGGCGGTGTGCGTATCGTGGTCCGATCCCCGGGATAGACCGAAACAACGCCTCCGGTTCCATCTCACCGCGCAGCCGTTCCAGTTGGGACCAGCGCCCCGTTGCAACCATCTCGGCAATCGCGCCGGCTATGCCTGTTCCGATTGCCGGAAGCGCGACGAGGCCGTCGCGTCCTTCCTTTGCCAGGATTTCGCCAAGGGGCCGTTCCAGCCTGGAAACAACATCTGCCGCCTTCCTGTAAGCCCGTGCGCGGAAACCGTCGGCGCCCTGGCTGTCGAGGAGATCGGCAAAATCGCGGAATTTCCCTGCCACTCCGATGTTCTCGAGGGGTGGCTTCGTCGCCAATGTCGTCATTGGCTTGACGCTTGGGTTTGGCATCGCGGTCTGAAGCGGCTCCGGCACGGTTCCCCCCAGCACAGGGGTTGAAGATTGTCGATTGGTCCTTCTAGTCCATTCGTCGCCGCGCATCCTTGACACGCATCAATCCATCAGTGTTTGAAACTGGATAGAAGAGAACATGCGCTTCTTCGCACTCAAAGGCTCGGAACAACTCGGCGCGGCCGCGGCGCGAGCGCTTTCGATCGAACTCGATCCGCATGAAGAACGAGATTTCGAGGACGGGGAGCATAAGGCGCGCCCGCTGGTCAGCGTGCGTGGCAAGGACGTCTATGTGCTGCACAGCCTCGCCGGAAGTGGCGGCGCGTCTGCCAACGACAGGCTGTGCAAACTCCTGTTCTTCCTGGCAACGTGCAAGGAGAACGGCGCCGCTCGGGTGACGGCGGTCGTTCCCTATCTCGCCTATGCGCGCAAGGACCGGCAGACCAAGGCGCGTGACCCCGTCACCACGCGCTATGTCGCACAACTTTTCGAGGCAATGGGCACCGACCGGATTGTCACGCTCGACGTCCATAATTTCGCGGCTTTCCAGAATGCCTTTCGGTGCGAGAGCATCCATCTCGATACGCGAAAGCTCTTTGCTCCGCTGATAGGCAAATTGGCCGGCGATCTTTCGATCACCATTTTTTCACCCGACAGCGGCGGCGTAAAGCGCGCGCAATTGCTCAAGGAAGCGCTGGAGGCGGAAACCGGGAAGCAAATCGGATTCGGCTTCATGGAAAAGCGCCGCAGCCGGAACGTGGTTTCGGGCGAACTGTTTGCTGGCGACGTGGCCGATAATGCCGTTTTTATTGTCGATGAGCTCATCAGCACGGGCGGCACCATGCTACGCGCAGCACTTGCCTGTCGTGAACGCGGCGCCCGGACCATTCATGCGATCGCCACGCACGGACTTTTGGCAAGGGTGCCGACGTGCTGTTCGGCAGCCAGGCGATTGACCGCACGATCGTCACTGACAGCGTGGACTTGGTGGCAGTCACCAAAGCCCGTTACCCGCAAGCGCCCTTGGACATTGTGCCGGTCGGCCGCCTGATCGGCAAGGCGATCAGGCGTCTCCACACACAGGGGTCGATTTCCGACCTGATCGGGATCGAAGACTGAAAATCTCGCGCTCCGCCTGCCTGATGTAGCGGATCGCCTGCGGGCGCCATTTTTCCGGATGACGGATCGGCGTCTCCAGGAGATGCGCGACGCCGAGACGGGCCCTCAGCAATGCCCGGAAACCGCCATAGAGCGCCAGCAACTCGGCATCGGGGCGATCCGGCAGCCGGTTTTCAAGAGCCTGGACCAGAAGCGGTCGGATCCATGGCGCCCCAGCATCTCGCATTCCAGGCCGAGATAGTTAATCTCGTCAAAGGATCGACGGTGCGCATCGACCGGTTGAACTCGAGACAGTCGATGATCTGGGGTGGCCGACAAAGACAGACGTGTTCGGGGCGCAGGTCGCCATGCCCTTCGACGATCGCGCCGCGAAGAATGCGCGCTTCGATCCGCGGCCTCAATCGCTGCAGCAGGCCGTCAACCATGTCGAGCGGGCCGGACGCTATGTCCGAAAACGCGAATTCAGGCCTGAGCAGGATGGCGCGGTTGATCCGCTGTTCTCCAATGAGGTGACGCAGATAGGCGCCGCCGTCGATTTCCGCCGGGTAGTGCGCATAAAAGTCCGCCAACATCTTGCCGACTTCGTTTATCTCGGTCGCCGCCAGCCGGCCGCTACCGATGCGCTCGTCCAGCATATCGCCTTGCGGCAGGCGCCTCATTTCGACCAGCCAGTCGACGACGCGGCCCCCGCCGCCAAGCGTGAAACGGCCCGATCCGTCACGCCGAAGAGGAAAGACC
>NZ_RZRV01000080.1:2429-10446 GCF_004023085.1 Mesorhizobium sp. M7A.F.Ca.US.010.02.1.1
ATTCCTCGCCACAGTAGAAGTGCCGCTTCGCGATTGTGCTGAAGTCGAGGAACGCATGCCTGACCGGCTTCTGAGCTTGTAGACCAGTTTGTCCGTGAGGAAGACCCAGGACATATGCGTCTCGCGGACATCCACATGTGTCGTCCCACTTCCGTACGTCGCCGGATCGCTGAGAAAGCGCACCTTCGCCACCAGGTCTGCAATTTGCCAGTGTCCCATCATCGCCGGCACAATGGTGGCCAGCAGCGATCCGCACTTTGATGCGCGTCAAGGACGCGCCCGTTGGTCGTGACATTCTGCCGATGAATGCAATTTCCGGCTGGATGTCATGGATCGCAAACACACCTTCAACATAGGCTATGTCATCGTTGCTATCCTGATCATTGAGCTGTTTCAGGTCTGGTTCGCTTATCGCGACACTGCGCAAATCTCCTACAGTGACGTGATCCGCCTCACCGAGGAGGGCAAGGTTGCGTCCGTCACCCTGACTGAGACCATGATCGAAGGCGCGTTCAAGGAGCCACAGGATGGCAAGACGACGTTCCTTGCCAATCGCGTCGACCCTGCGGCAGTTGCGGTTTTCGAGAAGGCCGGCGTCAAGATCACCGGCGCTTCCGACAGCAACTGGCTGACGACTGTTCTCTCCTGGATATTGCCCGCGCTGATTTTCGTCGGCATCTGGATGTTCTTTTTCCGCGGGTTCGCCGACAGGCAAGGCATGGGCGGCCTGATCAACATCGGCAAGTCAAAGGCTAAGGTCTATCTGGAGCGCAAGACAGGTGTAACTTTCGAGGAAGTGGCGGGCGTCGACGAAGCCAAGGCCGAACTGCAGGAAATCGTTTCCTTCCTCAAGGACAAGGATAAGTACGGTCGCCTCGGCGCGCGTATCCCGAAAGGTATCCTGCTGGTCGGGCCGCCTGGAACCGGCAAGACATTGATGGCGCGCGCCGTCGCCGGCGAGGCGGGGGGGCCCTTCTTTTCCATCTCAGGCTCGGAATTCGTCGAGATGTTCGTCGGCGTGGGGGCGGCCAGGGTACGAGACCTGTTCGAGCAGGCCCGGCAGGCGGCGCCTTGCATCATCTTCATCGATGAACTCGACGCGCTGGGCCGTGCCCGCAGCCCGTTCGCGGGTTATGGCGGCGGTGATGAGAAGGAGCAGACATTGAACCAGCTGCTCTCGGAACTCGACGGTTTCGATCCGCGTGTTGGTATTGTGCTGCTTGCCGCCACCAATCGGCCCGAAATCCTCGATCCGGCCCTGCTGCGCGCTGGGCGTTTCGACCGGCAGGTCGTTCTGGACCGGCCCGACCGCAAGGGCAGGTGGGCCATCGTCAAGGTCCACATCAAGAACGTCTCAACCGCGCTTGGCGTCAGCACGGACGAGATTGCCGCGATAACGCCCGGTTTCACCGGCGCTGATCTTGCCAATCTCGTCAACGAGGCGGCCATCATCGCCACGCGGCGCGGCGCCGATAAGGTAACGATGGACGATTTCACCAATGCGGTCGAGCGCATCGTCGCAGGCTCGGAACGCAAAAGCCGATTGCTGAAACCGCTGGAGCGTGAGCGTGTCGCCTTTCACGAAATGGGGCATGCCCTAGTGGCGGCCGCGACGCAAAGCGCCGATCCGGTGCACAAGGTATCGATCATCCCGCGCTCGATCGGTGCTCTCGGTTTCACCATGCAGCGCCCGACGGAGGACCGGTTCCTGATCACGGTCAGCGAGCTGAAGGACCGCATGGTCGTCCTGATGGGCGGCCGCGCGGCCGAGGAAATTATATTCGGCGAAGTCTCAACCGGGGCGGCCGACGACCTCGCCAAGGTCACCGATGTTGCCCGTCAATGTGTCACCCGCTTCGGAATGGATCCGACGGTGGGTCAGGCCGTTCTCGAAGAGCAGCGCCTGCAATGGCTGGGTGACGGCCCTGGCATGCCAAACAAGAAAGACTATTCGGAAGCCACGGCGCGGGAAGTCGACTTGGCGGTGCGCGGCATGATCGAGGAGGCCCTTGCCAGCGCCAAGGACGTGCTCCGCGAAAGGAGCACCGACCTGCGCGCTGGCGCCAAGCTGCTGCTCGAGAAAGAAACGCTGACGCCCGATGACTTCGCACCGTTGCGGCGAAACGCCGAGCTGGTCTCGGCGGCGTGAAGGCGATGCGGGCCGGATGCGGTTGCCCCTGAACAAACGAGGAGAGTGTTATGAAACCACAAGTTTCAGCAGAAGATGATCAACATCCTGGCGCGTTGCATGGATATGACGATTGCGACGGCCCGCTCCGACGGCTCGCCACAGGCGACGGTGGTCTCATTCGTCCATGACGGCCTGCTGCTCTACTTCGGCTGCGGAGGCATGATGGTTCAGCGCTTCCCGCAGATTTCGGCTATCCAGCCCAGCGAGGCCGCACCCGTGAAGCTGTTCAGGGTGCGGCCCACGATCATCTCTGTGCTCGACTATTCCCTGGGCTTTGGTCACACCGACCTCGTCAAGATCATCGCCGAGACCCTGGACAGCATGCGACACCATTGGCTTGTGGGTACTTCCGCCACCGCATGACGGTCGCGCCAATCAGCCGGCTCGCAGAAGGCAGTGAATATTTCTCGCGATCCACGCGTCTCAGTGGCCATGACCTGCAGCCTATGAGAACTGGTTGGAGATCAAGGGTTGTCGATGGCGGCGAGCGCCACGGAGGTCGTTTTGCCCTCTGAACTCACAGACGTCGGACGGTCCAAACGGCGACTATCTGACCCGGCATTGAGCCGGATCAATGAGCAAGGGCGCTAAGGATGCTTTTGTTGTCGCTGCGGGCGAGAAGTCCGCCTCGACAAACAGGAGACAGACCATGATGGATTTAACGTTACGTCAGAACATTCTCGATGAGTTGGAATTCGAGCCGAGCATTGACGCTGCCCACATCGGCGTCGCCGTGGACGGCGGCATCGTCACCCTGACCGGGCATGTTTCTTCCTTTTGGGAAAAGACTGCCGCTGAAAACGTGGTCAAGCGGGTCAAAGGCGTGAAGGGCCTCGCTGAGGAAATCGAAGTCCGGCTGGTTGGACAGAAGGGAACTGCGGACGACGAGATCGCCAAGCGTGCGGTCGATGCGGTCACCTGGAACGTCTCCATCCCGAGGGACAAGGTTCAAGTCAAGGTACGGGATGGGTGGATCACGCTGACCGGGAAACTTGAATGGCAGTACCAGAAGAACGCAGCGGCCGACGCCGTCCGCGGCTTGGCGGGTGTTGTCGGCGTTGCCAACCAGATCGAAATCTCCCCACGAGCGTCAGTGCCCGATATCAAGAAGCGCATCGAGAATGCGCTGAAGCGCGATGCAGAAACCGAAGCACAGGCGATCCGCGTCAACGTACTGGATGGCAAGGTGACTCTTGATGGGAAGGTCCGGGCGTGGTCCGAGCGTCAGGCAGCCGAACGTGCCGCCTGGTCGTCGCCGGGCGTCAGAACTGTGGACGATCGTATATCCATAATCTGATGGGCACGAGTTGGACGCGGCGTCTTCATCGGTGGCCGCCGCGTCATCAATGGCCCGAGAGTGCGCTGGATCTCGGTCCAGCCATGTGAAAGGAGAAACAATATGATCCTGGCTAATGGTACCCTCGTCGCGGTAACCGACGGCGACAAGCTGCGCCTGTTCCGCAACAAAAGTCACGAACCTCGGATCGACTTGGCCGAAATGCCCGAGCCAGGATTACACGTGGCAAACACTGGCTCGGGCGGCCGGCATCGCAGTTCCACCGCCAATCCCGACGACTCCCGCCTGCGGGAAGACGACTTTGCCGCAGCCGTGGCCGCCTATCTCAATCGCGAGGCGCTGACCGGAGCATTCAAGCATGTCATGGTGATCGCCGACCCGCGCACGCTGGGCGAGCTACGCAAGCACTTCCAGGACCCGCTGAGAGCAAAGCTGGTAGGCGAACTCAGCCAGGATCTCGCGAAACACTCCCTCGAAGCCATCGAGAACACGTTGGCGGCGGCTTGAGTCCCCGCCCGGATATTCAGACGTTTCTGATCCCGATCTCAATCAGGGAACATCCGGAGCATCGGCTGGATCACCGGTACGCGGAAGCTGCCGCGACTAGAGGAGAGAGAAGTTTGAACCGAGAAAGACGAGAACCTGACCGGTGATGAGGGGAACTCTCAATACCGGGCCGTCCTCGCCGCGGTCCTGAATTGGCGATCCCGCGACGTAAGGGTGCCCTTGCAGGATATCTTTCCAGATTGTCGGGAAATCCGCCCCCTTGTTCTTCTTTGCGTTGCACGCAACGAGAAGTTTCGCAACGATGTCGGTCATTGAACTCGCATTTATCAAGTGGTTGATTCCAAATCATATGAATGAACACGGCGCGGATGGTTTTGATCTCGATCAAATTGGCGGGCTGCTCAGATAGGCACCCAATCCCTGCCCTCCTTGCGATAAAGGCGCTTCACGGCAGCCCAAGCGACGCGATGGGCTATTTCCTCACGCCTTTCGCCTCGGTCGGCATATTCTTCCCAGGCGCTGTTGAGAGCAGCGCGAAAAATCTTCTAGGCATGCAGCGGCAGATGCGGGCTGACGGACGGTGGAAGGTCTTTCTCGGTCGCATAGGGCATTGCTATCCCTCATTCGGAAAGCCAAGCTGGCGCCTATCGTCGGGGCTGACGACACGCCATGGGCGATTCCAGAGCAGACGATCAGTTTGACATAAAACGGCAGAGCCGGCTGTCGTCGAGCAGCGAGCGGGTAACGCCGCCGAATACCCATTCCCTGATCCGACTGTGCCCATAGGCACCCGACACGATCAGGTCGGCGTTGGTGGAGCTCAGGAAGTTGACCAGCTTGTCGCTCTCGTCGTCGGCCTTCAGCACTTCGGTGCGAGCCGTGATGCCATGCGTGGCCAGGAAGGTCGCGACATCCTTTATGCCGGCAGTCGTCCGGTCGTCGGGCTCGGAGCCGACCGTGACCACGATCACGTCTTCTGCCATCGCCATCAGCGGCATGGCGTCAGCGACGGCGCGCCTCGCTTCGCGCGTGTCCTTCCAGGCGACCACGATCCTGCCTGTCGGCGCATGCTCCATGCCGCTTGACGCGATAAGGAGCGGCCTGCCGGCGCGCAGCGCAAGGGTGCCGGGATCGACAGTCCGATAGGAATCGCCGGAGGATGCCCCTTGAGCCGCACCGGTGATGATGAGATCCGCGATTCTCGACGTCGCGACCAGGGCATGGTTGGGGTTGTCGAGCGTATTGCGCCATTCCGTCGCCACCGAACCAGCAACCAGGCTGTCAAACTCGGCATGCAGGTCCTTGAACCTTTTCTTGATGTCATCCCTCAACTGCTGCCAGACGTCGGCGGCTATCGCGGCACCCTCGGGCGCCATCGTGACCGGCAAGGGCGCGTCTGCTGCGCAGAAGCCGATCAGCCGAGCCTCGCAACACTTGGCAAGATCAATGGCGATCTTGGTGATCGGCCCGATTGGACCGTCTATGTCCACATTCAGCAGGATGGATTTGTAGCTCATCGGTGGCGCTCTTTTCCTGTATCAATTGGATAAAGCGAAACTAGACCGGGCATGGCATGAGCATCCTTGATGCCGATCAAGTGGCCGACCTCAAGGCATGCTTGACGCGAAATGGATGATCTCTCCGTCCCGTCAGCCAAATCGTCGCGATTTTATCTCTTTCGCGGCCTGAGCAGTTGCCAACCCCCACAATTTTTTCTGGCAGCCCTATCGCCGGAATCGCGATCACACACTCCTTTGTGTCGCGCAACGCGGCAAAAGAGAAGTCGCCGCTCGACGACCTAGGCAATTGTCGGGTGCGCTCCACCATCATGTGCCACGACATGGTCATGAAGTTGGCGCGGCCTCTGGCCGGGGTGTCAGCAGAACGACGGGACCGGGCTCGATCAGCCGGTAAACCTCGGCAAGCGGCAGTTCCTTCATCTTCAAACCTCGTCCTATTTCGACGCCTGCCAATCCCCAAGACCCGTGACAAGCCCCCGGACACTTCGTCGGCCAATCAAGTCAGACGACTGCGCCAATGTGCTTGCGTCAAGGAAACCCGCTAGTCGTCGTCATCGAACGGGTAGAAGTGGACCGCCTTCAGCGTGACCGGGATGTCGTAACCCTCGATCAGCACCGTGGCCCACTGATCCCCCAGATCATCCTGCCAAGTGTCGGTGACGCGGCACCTTACGGCCAGATCCATGCCAACCTCGATCTTGTCCGTTCTCTTCGCCATCACTGAACTCCCGTTCGCTTTCGCCTCGACTGCGTTTCGCTTCCTCCTCTCCAGCGTCGGTGCGTCAGTTCGAGAGCATCCGGTTAATCGCCCCTTGCTTCAGCAAAGAACGGGTCATGCCGCCAAACGCCCATTCGCGGATGCGGCTGTGGCCATAGCCTCCCGCGACCACAAGTTCGGCACTCATCGCCCGGGCGATCTCGCAGACGGCTTCGCAGGCGTCCGCCTTGCCGACGTCCAGAACCTCCGATCTTGACTTGACGCCATGTCTCATCAGGAACCGGAGCACGTCACTGACACTTTCGCGTGCGTTTCTCTGGTTCTGTTCCTCGATCGTCGCCACGAGCACATCTTGGGCACTGGTCAGAAAGGGCAGTGCGTCGATGACCGCGCGCCGGGCCTCGCGGGTATCCTTCCACGCCACCAGAACCTTCTTGGGATCGGGCGGAGCAAGTTGGTCGGCCGCGATCAGCACTGGCCGTCCGGCCGACAGCACCAATGTTCCGAGGTCGACCATCCGGTGGTGATCATTGGCCGCGGCCTTCGCGGGAGCTCCGGCCACGATGAGGTCCGCGGCGCGCGCATGCATTGCGAGCAGACGTGTCGGATCGCCGATCTCCTCGCGCCAGGAAGCCTCGTCTCCGACGACGGCCAGGAATTCTTCCTTCAGGATCTTCAGTCGATCCTCGATCTCGGTGAGACGTTGACGCATGATTTCCGCCGCCGCCATGCCGCCATCGTCGCCAGGAACAAACACATATGCGTCGGCCGCGGCAAAACCGATCAGCGTGGCTTCGAAGCGCCGCGCCAACTCCAGCGCATAGGTCGTTCGCGGCGTTGCCGGAGAATCGACATCGAGTTGAACCATGATGGTATTGAAAATCATTTTTCTGCTCCGATGAGATTTATCGCAGCATCGCCGGAGGTCGGACTTTGCGCCTTGATGCGCGTCAAAAACCTGCCTGTCCTGTCACTCCGCCTCGGCACATCGTCATCGGCGGCCGTGCCGCCTTCCGCCTCCGAATCCAGTATCCTCCGGGATTGGGTCCGCAACGAAGGGAAGCCTGACGCTGGTGCCCGCCAAGGCGTCTTCGGGAATGAATTCCGCGCTTCCTCCAAAGGGTGCCGCAGGGCGAGCACGCCCGGCTTTGGTAAATTGCCGCCGGTCCTTTCGAAGACAGGACAGCTTCCGGCGAGACACCGGGCGCTCTCGCCAAGAGAGGACGGCTGCCTTGGATGAGAATGCGCGCAACGCGGCACCGAGGCGGCGAACACAAAACCGTGGCGGACCTTCTCGCCGAAGTCCAAGACCTCGTCACCTACATCGTCATCTCTGGTTCGAGAGCGCGTTCTTTCGTCGGTTCCGGGATTTCGGTCATGGTTGCTTCGGTGAGCAGCAGCACGCTGGCGACCGAGACCGCGTTTTCCAGAGCGATGCGAACGACCTTGGTCGGGTCGATGATGCCGGCCTCGACCAAGTCGACATATTCCTTCTTTCCGGCATCGAAGCCGAAATTGCCTGTGCCTTCAAACATCTTGGCGATGACAACCCCGCCGTCGACTGCGGAATTCTCGGCGATCTGCCTGACCGGTGCTTCGAGTGCGCGCTTGAGGATCTGCACGCCCGTCCGCTCGTCGCCTTCGCAATGTTGTTCCTCGTCAGCCACCGTAGCGATGCAGCGCAACAGGGCAAGCCCGCCACCTGGCACTATGCCTTCGGCGACCGCGGCCTTGGTGGCGCTGATGGCATCGTCGAGCGCTTCCTTTTTCGACTTCATTTCGGC
>NZ_RZRV01000081.1:0-9963 GCF_004023085.1 Mesorhizobium sp. M7A.F.Ca.US.010.02.1.1
GGAATAGGGGAATAGGGGGCGACGGTTCATTGGTGTCCTTGCCGTCGTTGCTCGTTTGCGCCAATGGCGCTCCACAAAAAATCTCCAAGCCTTTCGAACCTTTTGCCGCGCCGCGCCGACTGATGGTTAGAGGCGAATGGGTCGCCTCGATCAAAAGATCCAGGAGATCATCATGTTCAAGCGCACTCTTACCTCAGGCCTCGTCGCCATCTTCGTCGCCACCGGCGCGCTCGCCGGCACTGTCGGCACGTCGTCAGCCCACGGCATGCACGGCCATCACCACAACTACAACCATCACAAGAAGCACTTCAAGAAGTACTGGTGGAAGCACTACAACCATCACCACAACCATCACCACAGGCATGGCAGGGTGATCATTTTCCTTTGATGGAGGGACCCATTCTTCCAAAAGGGCGGCTTCGGCCGCCCTTTTTGCGTTGGGCGATCACTTTGTGAAGTGGGGACGGCAAAGCTGCCGATCTCCCCCTTTGCGGGGGAGATGTCCGGCAGGACAGAGGGGGGTGTGAAGGATCACCGGCTTCCCCATGAACTTTCTCTATTTTGTCCGTGCGGTTGCCTCGCCCTGATTGGTTGACAAGCTGGCGGGACAGCACCCCCCTCTGCCCTGCCGGGCATCTCCCCCGCAAGGGGGGAGATCAGCCGCATCAACTTCTTCGCCAAGCTCTCGCAAGGTCGCCGTCAGCATGACCTCGGTCGATCCGATTTCCCCGATCCCAGAAAAATCGAAAAAAGATTCGAACCTTTTTCCTGGCCGCGACGACAGATGATCAAGAGGCGGATGGATCGCCTCGGTCAACGAAGCAAGGAGATCGTCATGTTCAAGAGCACACTCGTTTCCGGCCTCATCGCCACTGCAGTTGCCGCCGCCACGCTGGCCGGCACCGTCCAGCCCTCGGCCGCCCACAGCCATCACCACAACCGCGAAATCGGCATCGGCATTGCCGCCGGCGTCGGCGGCTTCGTCCTCGGCAGCCTGCTCGCCCAGCCGCGTACCGTCTATGTCGACGAAGGCGGCGGCTCGTGGCACGTCCGCCGCTGCTATGACCGCTACCAGAGCTATGATGCGGACTCCGACACCTATCTCGGCCACGACGGCTATCGCCACTACTGCCGTCTCTGAGAGGAGGTGGCGTTTCAATCAGCCAGAAGAGGGGCGCCCCGCAGCCCCTCTTCTCGCTGTGCTTGAAACGATCGGACCGTCAGGTCGCCCTGATGCCGCCGATCATCCTGGTCACCTCGGCCGCGGCATCGCGCACCAGCGGGCCTATCTCGGCCAGCCGCTCCGGCGTCACCCGCACCGTTGGCCCGGACACCGAGACGCCACCGATCGGCTCGCCGAATTCGTTGAAGATGGCGGCTGCCACGCAGCGCATGCCGGGATGCCGCTCCTCGTCGTCGACCGACCAGCCGCGCAGCTTGATCCGCGCCAGATCGTGGGCAAGGGCCGAAATGTCGGACAGCGTCCTGTCGGTGAAGCGCTGCAGGCCTGCCTTGCGCAGGATGGTTCCGACGCGCTCCGGCTCGAGATGCGCCAGCACCGCCTTGCCGATGCCGGACGCATGGAAGGGGCTGCGCGTGCCCGGCCGGAAGAAGGCGCGGATCGCCTGATGCGTCTCGACCTGGCTGACGAAGACCACGCAATCGTCCTCGGCGACGCCGAGATTGGCGGTCTCGCCTGACCTCTCCATCAGTTCCTGCATGACGACGCGGGCGCGATCGACCAGCTTGCGGCGGCGCAGGAACGCCGCGCCCATGCGGTAGGTCTCGACGCCGATCGACCAGAGCTGGTCTGATGTGTCGAATTCGACCATGCCGTGGTTTTGCAGCGTCGTCAGCATGCGGTAGGCGGTGGAGGCGGCAAGGCCGCTCTGCGCAGAGATCTCGCTCAGCGACAGGCCGCTGCCTTCCGCGACAATGGCCAGGATGCGCAACGCCCTGTCGAGCGACTGCACCGAACTGGCCTCCGAGGGCCTGTTGAAAGCGCGCGGCCGACCGCGCTGGCGTTTTTCGGTCGTTTCCATGCCGCCATTCTCGGTCGTTTCGCCAAATGCGCAATGAAAAAGTTTTTCACTACGTTCGCGGGTCGGATTCCTGGAAAACAGAAAATCAAATAAAATCAAGAAAATGACGCCGTTTTCTAGAAATGGAAAAATATTCTGAAAAAATTGAAAAATAACCGGCGTGCTGACATCCTTGGCCAATCCAACAATGACAAACCCGTGGAGGGCTGGAAAATGGCCAGGATGCGCGCTGTCGATGCCGCGGTTCTCGTTCTCGAAAAGGAAGGCATTTCCTGCGCTTTCGGCGTGCCGGGCGCGGCGATCAATCCGTTCTATTCGGCGCTGAAGGCGAGGGGCACGATCCGCCATGTGCTTGCCCGTCACGTCGAGGGCGCCTCGCACATGGCGGAAGGTTTCACCCGCGCCAAGGCGGGCAATATCGGCCTGTGCATCGGCACTTCGGGTCCAGCCGGCACCGACATGATCACCGGGCTCTATTCGGCCGCCGCGGATTCCATCCCGATCCTGTGCATCACCGGTCAGGCGCCGCGGGCGCGGCTGAACAAGGAGGATTTCCAGGCCGTCGACATATCAGCCATTGCCGCGCCGGTCGCCAAATGGGCAGTCACCGTCATGGAACCCTACCTCGTCCCGATGGCGCTGCAGAAGGCGTTTCACCTGATGCGCTCGTCACGTCCCGGCCCGGTGCTGATCGACCTGCCGGTCGACGTGCAACTCGCCGAAATCGAATTCGACATCGACGCCTATGAGCCGTTGACGCCGTTCAAGCCGGCCATGACGCGCGCCCAGGCCGAAAAGGCGTTGACGATGCTCAACGCCGCCGAAAAGCCGCTGATCGTCGCCGGCGGCGGCATCATAAACGCCGATGCGTCCGATCTGCTCATCGAATTCGCCGAGATTTCAGGCGTGCCGGTCATCCCGACCTTGATGGGCTGGGGAGCGATCCCCGACGATCACCGGCTGATGGCCGGCATGTGCGGACTGCAGACCTCGCACCGCTATGGCAATGCGACGATGCTGGAAGCCGACTTCGTCTTCGGCATCGGCAACCGCTGGGCCAACCGCCACACCGGCTCCGTCGATGTCTACACCAATGGCAAAAAATTCATCCATGTCGACATCGAGCCGACGCAGATCGGCCGTGTCTTCGCGCCGGATCTCGGCGTCGTTTCGGATGCCGGTGCCGCACTGAAGATGCTGCTCGACGTCGCCACCGAATGGAAGACGGCGGGCAAGCTGCGCGACTGGTCCGGCTGGGCTAAGGAATGCCAGGCCCGCAAGAAGACGATGAAGCGCAAGACGCATTTCGACCAGGTGCCGCTGAAGCCGCAGCGTGTCTATGAGGAGATGAACAAGGCGTTCGGCCGCGACGTCACCTATGTCACCACGATCGGCCTGTCGCAGATTGCCGGGGCGCAGTTCCTGCATGTCTACAAGCCGCGCAACTGGATCAATTGCGGCCAGGCCGGCCCGCTCGGCTGGACCTTGCCGGCTGCCCTTGGCGTTCGCGCCGCCGACCCGGACCGCACCATCGTGGCGCTGTCGGGCGACTATGATTTCCAGTTCATGATCGAGGAACTGGCGGTCGGCGCACAGCACAAATTGCCCTATCTGCATGTCGTCGTGAACAACGCCTATCTCGGCCTGATCCGCCAGGCGCAGCGTGGGTTCTCGATGGATTTCGAGGTCGACCTTGCCTTCGAGAACATCAACCGGGCAGGCGATCCCGAGGCCGGCTACGGCGTCGACCATGTTGCCGTCGCCGAGGCGATGGGCTGCAAGGCGGTCAGGGTGCGCAAGCCCGAAGAATTCGCCGGTGCCTTCAAGGAGGCCCAGCGGCTGATGAAGGAGCACCGGGTGCCGGTCGTGCTCGAATTCATCCTCGAACGCGTCACCAACATCTCGATGGGCACCGAGATCGACAAGATCACCGAATTCGAGGAGCTTGCCGAACATCAGGAAGATGCGCCGACAGCGATCGTGATGTTGGATTAGGAGAAAAAGAATGCCGCGGTTTTCAGCCAATCTTTCGATGCTCTTTGGCGAGCATGAGTTCCTCGACCGTTTCGATGCCGCCGCTCGCGCCGGCTTCAAGGGCGTCGAATATATCGGCGCCTATGACCATGCCCCCGATGTCGTCGCGGCCCGGTTGAAGACGAATGGTCTGACCCAGGTGCTGTTCAATCTTCCAGCCGGCGACTGGGGCAACGGCGAACGCGGCATTGCGGTGCTGCCGGACCGTGTGCCGGAATTCCGCCAGGGCATCGCCAAGGCGATCACCTACGCGCAGGCGCTCGGCTGCCAGCAGGTCAATTGCCTGGCCGGCATCGCGCCGGCCGCCGCCGACCGCAAGGTGCTGGAGGATGTCTTTGCCGAAAACCTCGCCTTCGCGGCGGAGAAGCTGGAGCAGGCCGGCATCAGGCTGCTGATCGAGCCGATCAACACGCGCGATATTCCGGGCTTCTTCCTCAACTATTCCGATCAGGCCTTGGCGCTGATCGATCGCGTCGGCTCGAAAAACCTGTTCCTGCAATACGACATCTATCACATGCAGATCATGGAGGGGGATCTCGCCAGGACCATCGAGGCTAACCTTGGCCGCATCGCGCATATCCAGCTTGCGGATAATCCCGGCCGTCACGAGCCGGGGACGGGTGAGATCAATTATCCCTTCCTCTACGAGCATATCGACCGCATTGGTTATGCCGGATGGGTCGGGGCTGAGTACAAGCCGAAGGCTGGGACGGAGGCTGGCTTGGGGTGGCTTCGGGAGTTGGCCGGGCAGGGAAGTGCTGCGGCGTAAGCATTAGAGGGGGGGCGTTTCACACAGTCATTTGGAGAACCACAATGGAAACCATCGGCTTCATCGGCCTCGGCATCATGGGCGCGCCGATGGCGGGGCACCTGCTGGATGCGGGCTATCATGTCATCGCCAGCGACCATCGCTCCAAGCCGCCGGCCGACCTCGTCGCCAAGGGGCTGAAGTCAGTTACCGGCCACGCCGCCGTGGCCAAGGCTGCCGACATCATCATCCTGATGGTGCCCGACACGCCGCAGGTGGCCGATGTGCTGTTTAGCGACAACGGCGTCGCGTCCGGCCTGGCAAAAGGCAAGCTGGTCGTCGACATGAGCTCGATCTCCCCGATCGAGACCAAGGTTTTTGCCAGGAACATCAACGACCTGGGCTGCGACTATCTCGACGCGCCGGTCTCGGGCGGTGAAGTCGGCGCCAAGGCGGCGTCGCTGACCATCATGGTCGGCGGCGAGGAAACCCCCTTCGAGCGCGCCAAGCCCCTCTTCGAGAAGATGGGCAAGAACATCACCCTGGTCGGACCGAATGGCGTCGGCCAGACCACCAAGGTGGCCAACCAGATCATCGTTGCGCTGACCATCGAAGCCGTCGCCGAAGCGCTTGTTTTTGCGTCGAAAGCCGGCGCCGATCCGGCCAAGGTCAGGCAGGCGCTGATGGGCGGGCTGGCGGCTTCGCGCATTCTGGAAGTGCATGGCGAGCGCATGGTCAAGCGCACCTTCGCGCCTGGTTTCCGCATCGAACTGCACCAGAAGGATCTGAACCTCGCGCTGGAGGGCGCGAAGGCGCTCGGCGTTTCCTTGCCCAACACCTCGACGACTCAGCAGCTGTTCAATTCCTGCGCGGCCAATGGCGGCGCCAAGGAGGATCATTCGGCGCTGGTCAGGGCGCTGGAGCGGATGGCCAATTTCGAGGTCGGCAGCGAGGCAGCCGACGCCAGGGGCAAAGCGGCATAGGTCAGGAGAGGGCGGCGCAACGTTCCCAAGCCGCAAACTCTTGGCCCGTCGAAGAACGGGTTCCGGCGTCTGTCGGAACCCGTTTCTCGTTTCGAGATATTTTTGGCTTAGAGCATTCCACCGTTTCACGGAAATGGCGAAATGCTCTAACTCTTTGTTTTGACGCAATTCTGGAAGGAAAACCGCTTCACACTTTTCCTAGAATTGCTCTAGCCGCGCTTCAAAAATGCCCGCGCCACGTAAAGGCTGATCGCCGCGGCATTCGACACGTTGAGCGAATGGATGGCGCCGGGCATGTCGAGCCGCGCCAGCGTGGTCACCGTCTCGCGCGTCTTCTGGCGCAGGCCCTTGCCTTCGGCGCCCAGCACCAAGGCGATCTTTTCTCCGGCAAAGCTCTTTTCGAGTTCGGCCGGCGCGTCCGAATCAAGTCCGATGGTGCGGAAGCCGGCCTCGTGCAACTGGCCGAGTGCGTCGGCGAGGTTCTTCACCTCGATCTGGTCGATGTGCTCCAGCGCGCCGGAGGCGGATTTCGCCAGCACGCCCGATTCCTGCGGGCTGTGGCGGGCTGTGGTGATCAGCGCGCCGGCGCCGAAGGCGACCGCCGAGCGCAGGATAGCGCCGACATTGTGCGGGTCGGTGATCTGGTCGAGCACCAGCACCAGCTTCGCGTCGCCAAGCGCATCGAGCCGCTTGGCTTTCAGCGGCTCGGCCTCGATCAGCACACCCTGATGCACGGCGTCCGACCCGGTGATCTTGTCGATGTCCCTGGGTTCGACCAGTTCCGTCTTGAAGGGCAGGGCGGCGAGATCGGCGATTTCCAGTCGCTCGGCCGCGTTGCGCGTCACCAGCATCTTCCTAATCTTGCGGCGCGGATTGTCGAGTGCGGCGCGCACGGTGTGCAGGCCGTAGAGCCGCACCAGGCCATCCGCGGCATTTTCGCCCGGCGGAACCGGCTGTCGGGGCCGGAACGCCGGCGCGCCGCCGCTTTTCTCGTCGCGATAGGCGCGGCGCAGCTTGGCGTAATGGGTGTCTTTGGGGGTGTTGGTTTTGTCGCTCATGGCTGGCTTCTATAGCTGTCTCCTCCGGCCAAGGATATGGCCCGCCGTCACAGCCGGCGAACAGAAACGAAAAACATGGTTGCGCGGTTGACACCCAATGGGCTTGCCGCCATAAGGCGCTGCGCTGGTTTCGGAGAACACATAACTCGGGTCCGGATCGGCGTGAATGCCTCGTTGCATGGCTCCGGCGGCAGACTGGAGAGGTGCCCGAGTGGTTAAAGGGGACGGACTGTAAATCCGTTAGCTTAGCTTACGTTGGTTCGAATCCAACCCTCTCCACCACTGCCGGCCCGGAAGCCCTGAAACGTGACAAGAATCGGACCGAAAAGTGCATGGCGCTTTTCGGATGAATCCGGTACTTGAGGAACGGCGCGGGTATAGCTCAGTGGTAGAGCAGCAGCCTTCCAAGCTGAATATGCGGGTTCGATTCCCGCTACCCGCTCCAGACACTTATCCCATCACCGGCAAGCCGAAACACTGCGCACGAGGCGCGCAGTGCTCCAATTGTAGTGGCTGCGCCGCGTCAGCTGTTGAACGCGGTGGCGACCTGGTGCTGCTGCGGCACCTGGCCGTTCGGCGTCAGTCTGTCGACGATACCGGGCAGGGCGGTGGACAGTTGCTTGAGCAGTTCCTGCTCGTCCAGCCCGGTCCGTTGCGCGATCTCGCGAATGATCTGCGGTCCGATCGCGGTGCCAAGATCGTTGGCATTGATCGGCTGGTTCTGCCCGGTGCCGACCCAGGAGTCGGCGGCATTGCCGTGGCCGGCATTTCTGAGCTTGTCGAGCAGGCCGCCCAATCCGCCAGCCAGGCCACCATCGGCGGATGTGGTTTCCGTCGGGACGGGGGCGGTCGGAGCGGGCGCGGGAGACTGCTCTGGCTCTTCGGCACTTCTGCCGCTCAGCATCTTGCCGACCAGCAATGCGCCGAGCGCGATCATCAGGGGTTTGGTGATGTTGCCGCCGGGAACGGCATTGTCAAAAAGTCCCATAGTGGATCCTCCATAGCGACCAAGGCCCGACCCCTCATCAACAATGAAGCATTCGGGCGGAATTTCAAGGTGGCTTGAGGTTATGACAATCCTATGAAAATGTCGGCTGGCGAGGGGATGGAGAGGAAAAAATGGGTATCATCAGCTGGATCATTCTGGGCGCCATTGCCGGCTTCCTGGGCAGCAAGATCGTCAACAAGACCGGCCAGGGCCTGATCATGGATATCGTCCTCGGCATCGTCGGCGCCATTGTCGGCGGCGTGATCTGCAGCCAGATCTTTGGCGTGGGTGTCACCGGTCTCAACATCTCCAGCCTGATCGTCGCGGTGGTTGGGGCGGTGGTCGTGCTGTGGGCCTACCATCAGTTCAGCGCAAGGCGGACGCTTTAGGCACCTGCGGATCGTCTGAGGTTTCGAGTTTCCGAAGGCAAGACCGCTTCAGGCCTGTACGTGCAGCGGCTCGTCTATGGCATCAACACTGCATCGGCGGCGACGAAAAAGATCAGCGTTCCGGCGATGAACACCGCCCAGCCGACAAGCGACTTGCGGATGGCGGCCTTGTGCTCGGCGTCGGAGCTCTTGTTCTGGTCAAAATCGGTCACGGGGAACTCCCTTGGCTGATTGATCATCTCGTCGTCGATCGAACTATGCTTCGCCGATTAGACGATCTTTTTCGGCGCGGCAACTGCTCATCCGCGCATGCGTGGATGCGGAGGCTCCAGGTCTTTGTTTATGCATGTCGTTCTCCCAAATCCGGGGCACTTTTGGGCGACATGCATCAGGCGACGACGGCCAGCCGGCGCTGACGCTGATCCAGCGACACGATGGTCAGCCCGCTGCCGACCACCAGCAGGATGCCACAGATCGCCAGTGTGTTTGGGAATTGCCCGAACACCAGCAGGCCCGAAATCACCGCCCAGACGGTGAAGCAATAATAGAACGGTGCCACGGCGCTGGTCGGTCCGACGCGATAGGCCATGAAGATGAAGAAATGGCCGAAGATCAGGAAAAATCCAGCACCCGCCATCAGCAGCAGGTGATGTGCCCCGGGCATGACCCAGCGCTCTGAAACCAGATGCGCGGCGCCGGCGCCGATCAGCACCACCACGACTGCGGAAATCGCCACGATCATCCCCGGCACCTCGACCGCGACCCGCCGACCGGCAAGGTCGCGCGCCGCCGCAAATGTGGCATTGCCGAGCGCCAGCAAGGCGTAGACCGAAATGCCTTGCATGCTCGGCTGCGCCACCATCAGCGCTCCGACGAAGCCGAGCCCGATCAGCGCCATGCGCCGGCCGCCGATCCGCTCGCCAAACAGGATCGAGGAGCCGACCAGCATCAAGAGCGGCGTGATCTGGCCGAGCGCGGTGGAATCGGCAATCTGCATATTGGCGAGCGCGATCACATAGCAAAGGATCGCCGCCAGCTCGAGCACGTTCCGGCTCAGTACGCGCTTGTCGAAGATCAGCGGGATCTGCTTGCCGTAGCCCAGCGCGAACAACAGCGGGAAGCCCCAGAGCGCAGCCGCGGCACCCCGCAGAAACAGCACTTCGTAGGACGGCAGGCCTGCCGTCGCGAGTTTCATCATCGTGTCGTTGACGAGATACGATCCCGTCGAGACGATCATGAACAGCGGGCCGCGGATAGAGGCAGGGATGAAATGCATCTGGCCACAAGATCAGAGGCGGGTGGTGGCGGCAATGGTCCATGGCCTGGCCATGAATCAGACAGGGCCGGGCAAGCAAGCCAGCGCTTTCGCGGCCTCGATCGGTCGGCCCGCTACCCCTTCATTTTGCCCAGAGCCTTCCTATATCTTCGTCATATCCCCGCAATCGGATCGATGGTTCGGACTGAGTGAGACGGCACCCGGCCAAAAGACGCTTGTGTTTTTTGGCCTTTGTCGCTAATCGCCCCGCATTCGACTGAACTGAAGGTCTTCGACCGAACTGAAGATCCGGGCCGTCCAAGGAAAGAGACAATGGCAAAAGGTAAATTCGAGCGTAACAAGCCTCACGTGAACATCGGCACGATTGGCCACGTCGACCATGGCAAGACGTCGCTGACGGCGGCGATCACCAAGTATTTTGGCGAATACAAGCGCTACGACCAGA
>NZ_RZRV01000082.1:0-9311 GCF_004023085.1 Mesorhizobium sp. M7A.F.Ca.US.010.02.1.1
CTCTGCCCCTTGTGGGGAGGGGTTAGGGGTGGGGGTCGGTGCCGGGCAGACATCTCAGGAATTCCATATGCGATTACCCTTCCCACAAGGGGCAGAGCAGGCTCAAGCCGCCAGCAACGACTTCAGCTTCACATCCTGCGATCCCAGCGCTTCCGGCGCCGGCTTCGCCCGTTTGCCGATCAGCATTTCAGCCAGCCTGATGTCGCGGGCGACCGCATTGCCGGGGCCGACGCCGCTGGCCGCCACCAGCCTGCCGTCTTCAGCCAGATGGAAGAGGATGAAGGCGCCATCGCCGAGGTCGCGGCGCACGGTGCTGCGGCCTTCGTCGGACAGCCCGGCGATCTGCAGGCTCAGGCCGTATTGATCCGACCAGAACCACGGCACCGCCGTATGTGCCTCGCCGGCGCCGAGCATGTTCCTGGCCGCCAGCGCGCCCTGCTCCTGGGCGTTGCGCCAGGCTTCCAGCCGTACGCGGCGGCCGCCATAGACGGCGAGCGGAAACGAGCAGCAATCGCCGGCGGCAAAGATGTCGGGATCGTTGCTGCGCAGCTCGGCATCGACGGCAATGCCGTTGTCGATCGCCAGCCCAGCTTCGGCCGCAAGCCCGGTCACCGGCACGGCGCCGATGCCGATGATCGCGAGGTCGGCGACGATTTCCCGGCCGCCGGCAAGCGCTATGCGCACCTTGTTGCCGTCGTCGGCGATGGACGCGATGCCATCCCCGCACAGGATATCCACACCCTCGGCGACGTGCGCATCATGGATGATTTCTGCGATCTCCGCCGGCACGCCGCGCATCAGGATGCGCGGCTGCGCCTCGATGACGGTGACATCAGTGCCGAGCTTGCGGGCCGCGGCCGCGAGTTCGAGACCGATGAAACCGCCGCCGATGATGGCGATGCGGTTGCCGGCGGTGAGATGCGCACGAATGGCGAGCGCATCGGCAAAGGTGCGGAGATAGACGCAGCGCGGACCCAACCCCGGCATCGGCAGCTTGCGCGGCGTCGAACCGGTTGCCAGCAGGAGCTTGTCGTAGGGCAGGACCGATCCGTCCGACAGGCGCACCGCATGCGCCGCGCGATCGATCGCCACGGCCTGGACGGAATGTATATGCCGGATCGATTTCTCGGCCAGAATGGCGTCGCTGGCGATCGCCTTGATCTCGGGCGCATCGCTGGCCATCGCCTCCTTGGACAGAGGCGGGCGCTCGTAGGGCAGATGCGGCTCGTCGCCGACCAGCGTCACCGGCCCCCGATAATCGAGGTCGCGCAGCGCCAATGCCGCCCGCCCGCCGCATTCGCCGGCGCCGATGATGAGCATCCCCCCCGCCATGTCAGTCATCCGATCTGGATCAGGACTTTGCCGGCATCGACCTTGACCGGATAGGTCTTGAGATTGACGCAGACCGGGGCGCCGCGGGCGTCACCCGTCTTGTAGTTGAAGCGGCCATTGTGCTTGGGGCATTCGATGATGTCATCCATCACCAGCCCGTCGGCCAGGTGCACCTTTTCATGCGTACAAAGGCCGTCGGTGGCGAAGAACTCGTCGTCGGGGCTGCGATAGATGGCGAAGGTGCGGCCGCCATGGTCGAAGCGCATCACATCCTCCTCGTCTATGTCGCCGGTGGCGCAGGCCTCGACCCAGTCACTCATTGATTCATCCTTCAAAAATCGGGCCTCCCTGGAAATCCGGACGACCGAGCAATCATTCCGCCGCAGCGGCGACGGCGTTGTCGTGGAATTCCTCTCGATAAGGCCTGGCGGTCGGCGGCAGCTCGCGCTTGAGGAAATAGTCCTCGTTGCGCAACTGGCGCAGGAAGGCCGGGATCATCTCGCGATACCCGGCCAGGATCGACGGCGTCGGCGCCGGCAGGTCGTGCTTGATCAGTTCGTGCAGCTTCGGCAGCGCATGATAGGGGACCATCGGGAACATGTGATGCTCGACATGGTAGTTCATGTTCCAGTAGATGAAGCGGCTGATCGGGTTCATGTAGACGGTGCGGCTGTTCAGCCTGTGGTCGGTGACGTTATCGGCCAGGCCGCCATGCTGCAGCAGCCCGACCATGACGTGATGCCAGGCGCCATAGAGCCTGGGCAGGCCAACCAGCATCAGCGGCAGAAACGAACCGGTGTAGAACGCCAGCGCGATGGTGGCGGCATAGATCGCCGTCCAGATGCGGGCGATCCGGATCGCCTTGGGCTGTTCCTGCTCGGGAATGAAGGTCTTTTCCGCCGCGCTGATGTTGCCGGCGGCGTTGCGCAGCATATCGCTCATCGCATGCCAGGCGTCGAGCACGCCGACGAAGCCCAGGACGGCGCGAACCAGGTCCGGCGGCCGCATGACCGAGATTTCCGGGTCGCGGCCGACGATGACGGTGTCGGTGTGGTGGCGCGTGTGGCTCCAGCGCCAGGTCACCGGATTGCGCATGATCATGAAGCAGGCGATCTGATAGACCACATCATTCATCCACTGCGTCCGGAAGGCGGTGCCGTGCCCACATTCGTGCCAGCGTGAATCCGTCGAGGAGCCGTAGAGGACGCCATAGACGAAGAAGAACGGCACGCACCACCAACTGCCCCAGAACCAGGCGCCGCCGGCGCCGCTGACGATCAGCGCGGCGAACCAGATCGCCGTATCGCGGATCGCCGGCCCGTCGGAGCGCTGCATCAGCTCCTTCATCTGCTTGCGCGGTACGTCGGTGTGATACCACTCGGCGGCCGACAGGCCGGTCTCGACGGCGAGCTTGGCGTCGCGGCCGATCAGGCTGTAGTCACGCCGGGACGGCGCAGTGGACATGATTTGCCTCCCTCGGCAAAGGCATCCGCCAGAGCGAATGCCATGAAATCCTTTGGCTTCGAGCGTCAAAGTAACGCCGACTGATGATAGACTCAACGTCACAAAGATAGTTTCTATCATTTCCCATCAGGATGATGTACGAAGGCTCAAGCAAACCCGACGAGGCAAGCATGGTGAAGCGGCCGACAATATCAGATCTGGCGCGCATCTCGGGCGTCAGTGTCGCCACCGTCGACCGCGTGCTGAACAACCGGCTGCCGGTGCGCGAAGAGACAGCGCGCCGCGTCTACGAGACCGCTACCGATATCGGCTACCACGCCGCCGGCCTCATCAAGCAGCGCATGCGCCAGGAATTGCCGGAGTACCGGCTGGGCTTCCTGCTGCTGCGGGGCAATGATGCCTTCTACGGTGACTTCGCGCGGGAACTCGAACTGGCCATCTCGCAATCGCAACGCTTCCGTGGCGTTGCGACCATCGATTTCGCAAGTTCCCTGGCTCCCGACGAGATCGCCTCCCAGATGCGCAGGCTGGCGGCGAAATCGAGGGCCATCGCCGTTGTCGGTCCGGACCATCCGACCCTGACAGCGGTCGTGGAAACCTTGAAGGCGAGAGGGCAGCCGGTCTTTTCGGTGCTGTCCGACTTTGCCGCCGGCATCCGGGAGGGCTATATCGGCCTCGACAACCGCAAGGTCGGGCGCACCGCCGCATGGATGATCTCCAAAGCAGCCAGGCGGCCCGGCAAGGTCGCCCTCTTCGTCGGCAGCCACCGCTTCCACGGCCATGAGCTGCGCGAGATCGGCTTTCGCTCCTTCTTCCGTGAGCATGCGCCGGAGTTCAGCGTGCTTGAAACGCTCGTCAATCTGGAAGCCAACCAGGTCACCCATGACGCGATGATCGATCTTCTGGCGCGTTATCCGGATCTTGCCGGCTGCTACGTCGCCGGCGGCGGCATGGAGGGCGCGGTCTCGGCGCTGCGGGCAGCGAAGCCCGCGACCATGCCGGTGGTCGTCTGCAACGAGATCAACGCCGAGTCGCGCGCGGCACTCGCCGACAACATCCTCACCATGGTGATCTCGACCCCGCTCGCCGCTTTGTGCCGTGAGCTTGTCGACCTGATGGCGCATGCCATCGAAACCGGCGCCGCCAACGCTCCGGGCCAGACCTTCCTGCCCTTTGACATCTACCTGCCGGAAAACATCTAGCCCGCCGCCGCGCAAGGCCGCCGAGGCAAATGATAGAATCCATCAGAGCGATGCGTAAATCGGCCGGCAGGCCGCGGAATCGCCCTTGACGCCCCGATGTGAAATGGAATAAATATTTCATCATCTGTGTATTTTGGTTCTTTCGTTCCGGAACATCTGTTTCAAACAGGGGCTTGACGTTCCAGCCAGGAGGCAAGCGTCACCCGGAATAGAAAAGATATCAGGGAGAGATTCCCCGGGGAGATCGGGGATTCCGGATAAATCGGTGAAACCGGACACCAATATGTGGAGGAGAAACACAATGAAGAAATTGATTTTGGGCGTCGCCTTCGCGGCGCTGATGAGCTCATCCGCGTTGGCCGCCAAGGTTGGCGTGTCGATGGCCAAGTTCGACGACAACTTCCTGACCGTGCTGCGCAACGGCATGATCGAGCAGGCCAAGGGCATGAGCGGCGTCGAGCTGCAGGTCGAGGACGCACAGAACGACGTTGCCAAGCAGCTCGACCAGATCAAGAACTTCGCCGCCTCGGGCGTCGATGCCATCATCGTCAACCCGGTCGACACTTCGGCCACGCAGGCGATGTCGGACGCCGCCGCCGCAGCCAAGATCCCGCTGGTCTATGTCAACCGCGAGCCGGTCAATGTCGACACGCTGCCCGACAACCAGGCCTTCGTCGCCTCGAACGAAGCCGATTCCGGCACGCTCGAGACCAAGGAAGTCTGCCGCCTGTTCAAGGAAGCCGGCAAGAAGGAAGCCAATGTCTATGTGATCATGGGCGAGCTTTCCAACCAGGCCGCCGTGCAGCGCACCAAGGACATCGACGATGTGATCGCGACGCCGGATTGCAGCTTCATCAAGATCATCGACAAGCAGACGTCGAACTGGAACCGCGACGAGGCGCAGAACCTGATGACCAACTGGCTGTCGACCGGCAAGCCGTTCGACGGCGTCATCGCCAACAATGACGAAAGCGCCATCGGCGCCATCCAGGCGATGAAGGCCGGCAACATCGACATGAAGGCGGTTGTCGTCGGCGGCGTCGACGCCACCCAGGACGCGCTGGCGGCCATGCAGGCGGGCGACCTCGACGTAACCGTGTTCCAGGACGCGGCCGGCCAGGGCGCCGGCGCTCTCGATGCGGCGCTCAAGCTCGCCAAGGGCGAGAAGGTCGAGCACAAGGTCTACGTGCCCTTCCAGCTGGTGACGCCCGCCAACATCGACAAGTTCCTGAAGAAGAACTGAGCCGCCAACGGTTCGATACGGAGCGGCGCTCTCGATCAAGACAGCGCCGCTCCCCTCTCTCCCTCAGCGCCGCAGGCGCGAGGGCGACCGCGGCTGATGGAGGACAGAATACGTGGCACAGACATCTCATGGCGTCGGCGGCGTCGGTTATGATGCGAGGAAGCGCACATGGCCGGCCGAGTTCAATGTTTTCCTGGCACTGGTCATTCTCGTCGTCATCTTCGAACTGATCGGCCGCATCTTTCTGGGCGACAGCTTTCTGTTCAACACACGCAGCGACGTCGGCGGCATCTTCAACGAAGCGCGCCTGCAGATCATCATCCTGCAGGTGTCGATCGTCGGCATCATCGCCATCGGCGTGACGCAAGTGATCATCACCGGCGGCATCGACCTGTCCTCGGGCTCGATCGTCGGCGCGACCGCCATGATCGCCATGAGCTTCGCCCAGGTGGCCACGGTCAACGGCAACCCCAATCCCAAGGCGATGTTCCTGGCGCAAGGCTGGACCGACCTGCCTGTCATCGTGCCGCTGCTGGTGGCGATCGCCTGCGGCCTGTTTGCCGGCCTGGTCAATGGCGCGCTGATCGCCTACACGCGCATTCCGCCGTTCATCGCCACGCTCGGCATGATGGTGACCGCGCGCGGCATCGCCAAATGGTGGTCCAAGGGCCAGCCGATCTCGTTTCCCACCGAGAGTTTCGCCGGCATCGGCAAAGGCCTGATGCCCGTCGTCATCTTCCTGTCGCTGGCCATCCTGTTTCAGCTGATCATGACCTACACCAGGTACGGCAAGCATTGTTACGCGATCGGCTCCAACGAGGATGCCGCGCGCATGTCCGGCATCAAGATCGCCAACCACAAGATCCTGGTCTACGTCATCGCCGGCATTCTCGCCGCGCTCGCCGCCGTGGTGCTGAGCTCCAAGAACCTGACCGCGCAGTCCGGCATGGGCGTGATGTACGAACTCGACGCCATCGCCATGGCGGTCATCGGCGGCGTCTCCCTGTCGGGCGGCCGCGGCTCGATCATCGGCACGGTGATCGGCTCGCTGATCTTCGGCGTCATCATCTCCGGCTTCACCTTCCTGCGCCTCGACGCCTACTACCAGGAGATGGTCAAGGGTGTGATCATCGTCGGTGCGGTGGTTCTCGACCAGTGGCGCCAACGCCTGCGGGCAATGAGGGCATGACCATGTCAGACATCGTCCTGAAGACTGAAAACCTGACCAAGCGCTATGGCGGCGTGCACGCGCTGGAAGGGGCGAATTTCGAACTGCGCAAGGGCGAGCATGTCGCCATCATGGGCGACAACGGCGCCGGCAAATCGACCTTCGTGCGCCAGATCACCGGCGTCGAGCAGCGCACCAGCGGCCAGATCTGGTTCGACGGCAAGGAAGTGAACTTTGCCGGGCCGATCGAGGCCCGTACGGCGGGCATCGAGACCGTGTTCCAGAACCTGGCGCTGGCCGACGATCTCGACGTGCCGTCGAACCTGTTCCTCGGCCGCGAGAAGGTTTTGTTCAATCTCGGCCCGTTCTCGATTCTCGACCGCAAATACATGCGCAAGGCGACCGAGGCGGCGCTCGTCCGCACGGCGGTGAAAATCCCCAATCTGTCCAACACCATCCGCCACATGTCGGGCGGCCAGCGCCAGTGCGTGGCGATCGCCCGCACCGCGACCTTCGCCTCCAAGCTGATCATCATGGACGAGCCAACGGCTGCCCTTGGCGTGCAGGAGACCGCGCAGGTCGAAAACATCGTCCGTACGCTCAAGGACAATGGCGAGCCGCTGATCCTGATCAGCCACAATATGCGCCAGGTGTTCGATCTCTGCGACCGTATCGTCGTGTTCCGGCGCGGCCGCATCGTCGCCAATCTGCGCAAGGAGAACACCGACGGAAACGACATCGTCTCCTACATCACCGGCGCCAAGACCGGAGAGGCGGAACTCGCGGCCTAAAACAGGATGATCACCCTGTTTTAAGGTATGCGTGCGTGAAGTAATCTTGCCCCCTTCCTCAGGGAAGGTGCGGACACAACTCTCTAACCCATCCCCTAGAGGAAATACCCATGACCGTTCGCTTCGCTCTCCTCGGTGCCGGCCGCATCGGCAAGGTCCACGCCCGCGCCGTCGGCTCCAATCCGCAGGCCAAACTGGTTGCCGTTGCCGATGCGTTCGAGAAGGCCGCCAAAGAGCTGGCGAGCGCCTATGACGCCGAGGTGCGCAGCATCGAAGATATCGAGAAAGCCGGGGATATCGACGCCGTCGTCATCTGCACGCCGACCGACACCCATGCCGATCTGATCGAGCGCTTCGCCAAGGCCGGCAAGGCGATCTTCTGCGAGAAGCCGATCGACCTCAACGTCAAGCGCGTAGAGAAATGCCTGGCGGTGGTCGAGAAAACCAAGGCGACGCTGATGGTCGGCTTCAACAGGCGCTTCGATCCGCACTTCGCCGCCGTGCGCAAGGCGATCGACGACGGCGCCATCGGCACCGTCGAGATGGTCACCATCACGTCCCGCGATCCGGGCGCGCCGCCGATCGACTACATCAAGCGCTCGGGCGGCATTTTTCGCGACATGACCATCCATGATTTCGACATGGCGCGCTTCCTGCTCGGCGAAGAGGTCGTGGCGGTCAGCGCCCATGCCTCGGTGCTGGTCGACAAGAAAATCGGTGCTGCCGGCGATTTCGATAGCGTCAGCGTCGTCCTGGAAACCGCTTCCGGCAAGCAGGCCGTCATCTCCAACTCGCGCCGCGCCACCTATGGCTACGACCAGCGCATCGAGGTGCATGGCTCGAAAGGCATGGTTGCCGCCGAGAACCAGCGCCCGGTGTCGATCGAACTGGCCAACGAGAAGGGCTATACCCGCCCGCCGCTGCACGACTTCTTCATGACCCGCTATCTCGACGCCTATGCCATTGAGATCGCCGCGTTCATCACGGCCGCGACCTCGGGCAAGAAAGCGTCGCCGAGCGGTGCGGATGGACTGGTGGCGCTGAAGCTGGCCGACGCGGCGCTGAAATCAGCAACGACCGGCAAGACCGTCCGTCTCGACAAGTAAGAACCGGAAACTAGGGTACAGGGAGCAGAGCGATGAGCACATCCGCCGATCGCAATTCGAAGACGCGCGCCATCGTCACAGGTGGCGCCCAGGGGATCGGCTTTGCCGTCGCCGAAGCTCTGGCCGAGGAAGGTTGCCGGGCACTGGCGCTCATCGGCCGCTCGCAGGAGAAGGGCGACAAGGCCGTCGCCCATTTCAGGAAAGCCGGCGTCGACGCGATCTTCATCAGCGCCGACGTCTCGAAAGTGGCCGACTGCAAGGGCGCCGTTGCCACCGCGATCTCGCATTTCGGCACCATCAACGCGCTGGTCAATGCTGCAGCAACATCGGCGCGCGGCTCGCTGGTCGAAACCTCCGAGGAGCTTTTCGACACCATCTTCGACACCAATGTGCGCGGCCCGTTTTTCCTGATGCAAGGCGTGGTGGCGCATCTCCTGGAAAAGAAAGCACCCGGCTCGATCGTCAACGTGCTGTCGATGTCGGCGCATACCGGCCAGTCGTTCCTGACGCCCTATTCGACCAGCAAGGGCGCGCTGATGACGCTGACCAAGAACGTCGCCAACGCCTATCGCCACAACCGCATCCGCTGCAATGCGGTGCTGCCCGGCTGGATGGACACAGAGGGCGAGGACATCGTGCAGAAGAAGTGGCACGACGCGCCGGACGACTGGCTGGCCAAGGCCGAGGCGGCGCAGCCGATGGGGCAATTGGTGAAGCCGGACCAGTTGGCGCGGCTGATCAGCTACATGGTCAGCCCGCAGTCCGGCGTCATGACCGGATCGCTGGTCGACTATGACCAGAGCATTGCGGGGTCGTCTCCGGAATAGGGTCAGCGTCGCGGCCGGCCCGTTTCTCCCCGTCACTATACGGGGAGAAATGCCCGGCAGGGCAATGAGCGACTATCTGTGGTGTCAAGTTGCATTGGCGAACTCCATGCGCGCATCGCGTGCTTTTGCATTGAGAATGACGAGGAGTTTTCGCGCCAGCGCCATGCGGATGACCATT
>NZ_RZRV01000083.1:0-8973 GCF_004023085.1 Mesorhizobium sp. M7A.F.Ca.US.010.02.1.1
CCCCAGGGCCCCTGATTGTTGCCGCCGCCGCCCCATGGGCCGCCGCCACCGCCGCTTTTATCGTTCCAGGGCATGAATGTCCTTTCGCTTGGAATTCCCTCAAGCGCCGGTATTACGGCGCAAAATCCAGTATTGTTCTTCTATAGGGACGCCACGAGGCGCTTTCAACGCGATGCGCTGCCGACTTCGTCCGATTTGTCCGGTCGCGACCCTTTGTCTTCCTTCAATGCCCCTTTTTTCAGTCAATGTCTCTCTCGACGCCGCTCGTAAACCGAATAGCGCGTCGGGTGGCTGTCCTTTTCCCCGGCCGGGACGTCGTGCGAGCTGACAATACGCCAGGAATCAGGATCGATCGGCGGGAAATGCGCGTCGCCTTCGACCGCTGCCAGCACATGGGTGACATGCAGCCGATCGGCCAGAAGCATGGCCTGGGCATAGATTTCGCCGCCGCCGATGACGCACACCTCGTCCACACCGACCATGCGGCGCCCGCGCACCGTCGCCAGTTGGACCGCGGCTTCGAGCGAATGTGCCACCTCCACGCCCTCGGCGCGCCAGGTCTTGTCGCGGGTGACGACGATGTTCAACCTGCCCGGCAGCGGCCGGCCGATGCCCTCATAGGTCTTGCGGCCCATGATGATGGGCTTGCCCATCGTATCGGCCTTGAAGCGCTTGAGATCGGTGGAGAGCCGCCACGGGAGCCCGCCGTCCCGCCCGATCACGCCGTTCTCGGCGATGGCAACGTAGATTGCGACATGCATCAATTGTCGTCCGTTGGCTCGAGGATCAGGATGTCGATGTCGCGCTCGGGGTAGAAATTATCCGCCGTCATCTCGAATGTCGTCGGTCCGGTCTTTCTGACATTGTCGCCGCAGAACGAGACCAGGGCTTTCGGATTGCCCTTGTCGATCGTCAGCTTGAACTTTCCGATTGTGCCGGTGGCCCAGTTGCCGCCGGTGGTCAGGATATAGGCGATGCGGTTCTCGACATATTTGGGGTAGCCGTCAGGGTCGTTCTTCGCCGCCTTGCGCACCGCACTCTCGAATGTATCGTCCATGCAATAGCGGGCCTTGTAGGCCGCATACTGACCCTGGAATTTGCCGTCGTAAAAGAAGCTGACTGAAGACGTGCCGCCGACGCTCGGCTTGTAATGGTGGGAAACATGAACGTCCTTGTTGGCTGGAAAGGTCGAGCGCCACCAGTAGGTCGAACGCAATTGCCAGAACGGCGTGTAGACCTTGGTCGTCTCGGTGCCGTCGCTGCCGGTGTCCTCGATGATGATGCCGCGGTTGACCCAGTCATCGACAACCGCTTGCGGCAACTTGGCCAGCGCCGCCTTCGCCGCATCGCCGAATGGATAGAACGGCACGTTTTGCGCCTTCATCTCTGCGCTGATGTCGATGCCTAGCGCCAACACCTTCTGCTCGAGCTGCGGCTTGACGGCGGCACCGTCGATCGTCACCTCGAAGCCGAGGAAATTGTCGCTCTGGTTTTCGGGAATCGCCGGGATTTCTTCGGGATTGCCCGATATTTCGGGCATCGGGAAGGCGACGATGGCCTCGACATCGCGATCGGTGTTGTTGTGGAAGACATAGTCGACAGTGACCTTTTCCGGCGAGATGAAAAGATCCTCGCTTTGCATCGCCACGGCATCGCTGCGCGACAGGATCAGGCCGCCAGTGCCAAGTTCGGCAACCGAATCGTTGGCGAAGGCGGGCGCGGGCGACAGGGCCAGCACGGCGGTCAGAACATATCGCAACATGGAAGCCCCCTCGGCTAGAATGCCTGCAGGACCCTAGCCGTTTCAATGTGGCGTTTCAAAGCCCTTCCGCATCCGCGGACGCGCCAAAAAGGGTCTGGAGCAAGCGGTCTGGACACCCAGCAGCGGTCTGGACACGCGCCAGCGCGGTCTGGACACGCGCCAGCGCGGTCTGGACTAACGGGTTCCGATCGGGCAGGAGTTCGCCCATGCGCAAGCTTCTCGTCATCGGCATCGGCGCCGGCAATCCCGACCACATGACCGTTCAGGCCATATCAGGCCTGAACCAGGCGGATGTGCTGTTCATTCCCGACAAGGGCGCGAAAAAAAATGAACTGGCCGAACTGCGCCGCCGGATATGCGACCGCTTCGTCACCAACCCGAAATCACGCCGTGTCGAATTCGACGTGCCGTTGCGCGACCTGCCAATGGAAGATGGGCCAGTAGAAGATGGGCCGGCCCCCTCCTACCGCTCGACCGTCGATGACTGGCATGAAGCCATCGCCACCATTTACGAAAGCCTGATCCGCGACGAGATCGCAGGGGATGGCTGCGGCGCCTTCCTGATCTGGGGCGACCCTTCGCTCTACGACAGCGCGTTGCGCATCCTCGAGCGCGTGCGCCTGCGGGGCAATGTCGCGTTCGAGCTTGAGGTGATACCCGGCATCACCGCTGTCCAGGCGCTGGCCGCCAGCCACAAGATGGCACTGAACCGCATCGGCGATTCCGTCCTCATCACCACCGGCCGCCGCCTGACTGAGGAAGGCATGCCGGACAATGCCGGAAGCGCGGTCGTCCTGCTCGACGGCAAATGCGCCTTCAACACGCTGGCCGACAAGGATGTCGTCATCCATTGGGGCGCCTATCTCGGAACGGAAGACGAGATCACTCTCTCCGGCAGGATCGGTGACATCGGCGCAAAGATCGAAAAGGTTCGAGAGGAAGCTCGTCGGCAGAAGGGCTGGATCATGGACAGCTATTTGCTGCGCAAGCCCGGTGAAGAGCAATAAGTCCTACTCCCCTACTCCCCTACTCCCTTCCCCCTCACCCAGCATCAATCTCCGCCTGCAATGCCTCCATATGCGTCGCCGCCGCCGCAGCCGCCGCACGCTCGATGGCGCGAAAACGGCTGACCACCGCCAGCCCCACAGCCGTCAGTTGCGCGCCGCCGCCCTTGCGGCCACCGGTCTGTGCCGCCACCAGCGGCTTGCCGAACACCCGGTTCATGTCCTCGACCAGGTCCCAGGCGTGCTTGTAGGACATCTCCATGCCGCGCGCGGCGGCCGAAATGGAGCCGAAGGCGGCGATCTGTTCCAGGAGTTCGATCTTGCCCGGCCCGACGCGCCCGTCGGGGTCGAGATTTATCCGCAAGCTCAGCGACGGCATCATTACTCTCCGCGGTCCAACCTCATACTAGAAGCTCCCTGGCGAAACCGCTATTCCAAAAAGACATAGCGGGATCACCCATCCACCTCGGCGGGCAGGCCGGCGCCGGTGTTCGCCCGATCGAAGCTCACCGTCTTGATCACCGCGAAAACCTTGCCGCCAAGATGGAGCTTCAGCGCCTGCCGCGACTGTTCGGTGATGCGGGCAAGCACGGTTGCACCATTGCAGTCGATACCGACCTCGACCGCAGGCCCTTCGCCGGGGCTCATCGCGGTAATGGTTCCCGGCAGAATGTTGAGCGCGCTGAGACCCCTCGGCTTTTCGGTGGCGATCATCACATCGCGGGCGCGGATACGGATGCGCACCGGCGTACCTGTTTTCATCGCCAGCTGTGGCACCCGGAGCTCGCCCGCGGCCGAGCCGAGCACGGTCATACCGAAAGTCTCGTCGTGACGCAGCACCTTGGTGTCCAGCACGGCGCCCCCCTCGCCGCGCTCCTCCGCCGGCAACAGGTCGAGCCTTTGCATCACCGCCTCGGTCGGCCCGCTGGCAACGACATTGCCCTGCGCCAGCATCACCACGTCGCTGGCCAGCCTCGCCACTTCGGCGACCGAATGACTGACATAGACGATCGGGATTTTCGTCTCGTCGCGCAGCCTTTCGACATAGGGCAGGATTTCGGCCTTGCGCGCTTCGTCGAGCGAGGCCAGCGGTTCGTCCATGAGCAGCAGTCTGGGGCTGGCAAGCAATGCCCGGCCGATCGCCACGCGCTGTTTCTCGCCGCCCGAGAGCTTTGCCGGCCGCCTGTTCATGAGCGGCCCGATGCCGAGCAGGTCGACGACGGCATCGATATCGGCGTAGCGCTCCGCCGGCGGCGTGAACCAGCGGCCGTAGCGCAGATTGCCGGCAACGCTCATATGCGGAAACAGCCGTGCGTCCTGGAACACCATGCCGATGCGGCGCTTGTGCTTCGGCACGAAAATGCCGGCACCGGTATCGACCAGCACACGGCCGTCGACCTCGATGCGTCCCTTGTCGGGCCGGATCAGCCCGGCAATCATGTCGATCAGCGTCGTCTTGCCCGACCCCGACGCTCCGAACAGCGCCGTCAGCCGCCCGGCGCTTTCGAAGCGGGCGTCGATGGCGAAACCGCCGAGCCGATGACTGATGTCGACGAGAACGCTCATTCGATGTCCAGTCGCCGGCCGACACGCCGCGCCAGCACCTCCGAAGCCACCAGCGCGGCCATGGAGATGACGATGGAGATCAGCGTCAGGCGGAGCGCCCCTTCATCGCCCCCCGGCACCTGCGTGAATGTGTAGATCGCCGACGGCAATGTCTGCGTCTCATTGGGAATGTTGGAGACGAAGGTGATGGTGGCGCCGAACTCGCCCATCGCCTTGGCGAAGGCGAGGATGGCGCCGGCGATCAGCCCGGGCAGGATCAGAGGCAGCGTGATGGTGGCAAAAACCCAGAGCGAATTGGCGCCGAGCGTTCCCGCCGCCGCTTCCATCTTGCGGTCCACCGCCTCGATCGACAACCGGATCGCCCGCACCATCAGCGGAAAGCCCATGACGCCGCAGGCCAGCGCCGCGCCTGTCCAGCGGAAGGAGAAGACAATGCCGAAATGCTCTGCCAGGAAGGCGCCGGCCGGGCCGCGCCGGCCGAAGGTGAGCAGCAGCAGGTAGCCGGTCACCACGGGCGGCAGGATCAGCGGCAGATGCACCAGCCCGTTGAGAACGGTCTTGCCCCAGAACTGTCCCCGGGCAAGCAGCAGCGCAATCAAGATGCCTGGCGGCAGGCTGGCGAGCATCGCCACCGTTGCCACCTTGATGGACAGCCGAACCGCATTCCATTCGTCGGGAGTGAGGTCCAGCAGCCAGTTCATAGTGCCCCTTGGAACTCAGTTGCTCGGCGCGAGCACGGTAAATCCCTGATCCTTGAACAGCGCGGCCGCCTTGGCCGACTGCAGGCATTTCAGGAAAGCCGGCGTATCCTTGTCCTTCGAATCGGCGGTCTGGGCAACCGGATAAATGATCGGCGGATGCGAATCCTCCGGGAAGGTGCCGACCACCTTGACGCCCTTTTCGGCATGCGCATCAGTGGCGTAGACGATGCCAAGGGCTGCTTCACCCGTCGAAACCAGCTTCAGCGCCGCGCGCACGTTTTCGGCCTGCGCCACCTTGCCTTCGACCGAAGACCAGACGCCGAGCGATTCAAGTGCGGCCTTGCCGTATTTGCCGGCCGGCACCGCCTTGAAATCGCCCATGGCGAGCTTGCCGTCGCCGATCAGCTTGGCGAGGTCAAAGCCCTTCTCGATCCTGGTGTCGACCGCCGAGTCCTTCGGCGCCACCAGCACGATCTCATTGCCGAGCAGCTTCACTTCGGTGTCCGGCTTGGTCAGCTTCTTGTCGGAGAGATATCTCATCCAGTCGAGATCGGCCGAGATAAAGACGTCGGCAGGCGCCCCGCCCTCGATCTGTTTGGCCAGCGCCGAACTCGCGGCATAGGAGACAGTCGCCGCCTCGCCGACATCGGCCTCGCAGGCTTTGTTCACGGCGTCGAGCGCGTCCTTGAGGCTGGCCGCGGCAAACACCACCACCTTGTCTTCCGCATGTGCTGCCGGCACGACTGCCATCAGCGCCGCAGCGAAGCCACCAATGGCGATCGCCCTCGATCCAAAACCTTTGCGCAGCATGGGAACTCTCCTCGGTTTGAAAGCTAGTCAGCCCTAAGTCTCCGACCGATATATCCGCATGAATATAACAAGGGAAGGCCCGGCGCCCCATGAAAGCGTCCGTACGACACCAATTGTCCTGGAAAGACCGGCAAAGAAACCCTGGAAAGATCAGTGCCCGCAACATCCCCTCCGGGGAACGATCGCCGAGATCGTCAAGGAGCCACCACCTCGCATGTCACGATCGACATCGGTGGCGGCGCCATCGTCACCGCCTCGATCACCAACAAGGCCGTCGCCGATCTCAAGCTCAAAAGGGCAAGCAGGCCTATGCCGTGGTCAAGGCCTCGGACGTGATGGTCGGCATCGACTGAAATTTGCGGCCTTAGACCGCGATCGGCGCTTTGATCGACGCGTCTGCGACGTAGTTTTCCAGCCGGAAATCCTCGAAGCGGAAGGCGAACAGGTCCTTCACCTCGGGGTTGATCCACATCGTCGGCAGCGCCCTCGGCGTGCGCCGCAGCTGTTCGCGCGCCTGCTCGAAATGGTTCGAGTAGAGATGCGCATCGCCAAGTGTGTGGACGAAATCGCCGGGTTTCAGCCCGGTGACCTGCGCCACCATCACGGTCAGCAGGGCATAGGACGCGATGTTGAACGGCACGCCGAGAAAGATATCGGCCGACCGCTGGTAAAGCTGACAGGAGAGCCGCCCTTCCGAAACATAGAACTGGAAAAGGCAGTGGCAGGGTGGCAGCGCCATCGCTTCCACCTCGGCTGGATTCCATGCCGAAACGATCAGCCGCCGCGATTGAGGGTTTTTGCGTATCTCCTTGAGGAGATTCGCGATCTGATCGATCGAGCCGCCATGGCCATCCGGCCAGGAACGCCACTGCTTGCCGTAGACCGGGCCGAGATCGCCATTCTCGTCGGCCCATTCGTCCCAGATCGAAACGCCATGGTCGGTGAGGTATTTGATGTTGGTATCGCCGGCCAGGAACCACAGAAGCTCATGGATGATCGACTTGAGATGCAACTTCTTGGTCGTGGTGACGGGAAAGCCGCGCGCCAGGTCGAAACGCATCTGGTAGCCGAAGACGGAGCGGGTTCCGGTGCCGGTGCGGTCGCCGCGATCGGCGCCGTTGTCCAGCACGTGCTGCAGGAGGTCGAGATACTGGCGCATCGGTTCCGGCTCGATTCGGTTGTCCAGCCATCATAGCTTACGGACAGGCAATCGAACACCACAAAGCAGCGCAAGCCCTGCCCGAAGCCCGCCAGTCCCCAACAACATCAGGGCTGGCGCATGGACCGCGCCAGCCCTGCGAATTGAAGCGCGGTCGTCAGAGGGAGCCGAGCTTGCCCAGGTCCTTCGCGACGAGGTAGTAGAAAGTCACCCGGCTCTTGGTGTTGTCGGCAGCCATTGCCTTGCAAGTCTTCTCGATGGATGCATCGGCCTTCGCTGCATCGCTGATGCCGAGCTTCTTGGCGACCCAGTTGTCCCTGACACGCCCGAGTTCCTTCGGGTCGGTGCAGGATACCAGCGAGGAATCGCGGTTCCTGAGCGCGATGCCTAGGTGCTTGACGATCTTTTCAACCGCATCAGCACTGGCGCCGGCATCGTATTTCTTCACGTCTGCAAGATAGTCGGCCATCAAAATTCCCCTCGTCGGCGCCACGGATCCGATCGATGAGGGCTGTGGCGCGCTGCTGCAACATGTGCGCTAGGTCGGTAACTCCTCACCGGGGCAAAGCTTCGGTTGAGACCGCGCCCAAGTCAACCCTTTGGACTTGCGGTTTTGTCAGGGGGACAAAGTGCCATTGCGGCCTTCCATTTCTTGCGATGGCCCCCTATATTCGGTTTGTCGGCTTGACCGACTATGGCGATAAATGGGCGATGAAATAAGCCGTTCGGACCCGGGGGCGGTACCCGGCGCCTCCACCAAAAGCCGCTGCTGATGACAGAGCGGTTTTTGCTGGGGGCGAAATAGGATCGACGAAGGTGTAAAGATCGTACTTTTGCCCGGCATGGTACCACCGTCATCGGGCTAAACCTGTAGTTGCAAATGACAACTATGCGGAAGCACGTCTCGCCGCGTAAGCGGTGCGATAGCTTCAAATCAAGCCCTAGAGGTTCGCACTTCTAGGCGGGGTTCGGAGGTACCTGGCAACAGAAACCTCCACTTCTCCCCTCCTCCGATATGCAGCATGCGCAGTGGCAGCTTCGCCGCGAAGGCGCCGGCCGCGTGCTCCCTCCATGGACAAAACATGCAAAACGATTCCGATCGCTTCTTTGTGCTGACCGGCGGTCCTGGTTCCGGCAAGACCACCTTGATCGAAGCCCTGCGCACGCAGGCTTTGCCACCTCGGCGGAAGCCGGGCGCGGCATCATCCGCGACCAGTCCGACATTGGCGGACCCGCTTTGCCCTGGCGTGATCGCGCCCTGTTCGCCGAGTTGATGCTGTCATGGGAGATGCGCTCGTATCAAATTGCGCAAGAACAGACCGGGCGTCCTGTTTTTTTCGATCGTGGCGTTCCGGACACGCTCGGCTATCTCAGGCTGAGCGGCCTGCCGGTATCCGAACACGCCACCGCTGCCGCCGAGCGCTTCCGCTATCATCAGCGTGTCTTCGTCGCCCCGCTATGGCCGGAGATCTTCGCGCAGGATGAAGAGCGCAAGCAGACGCTCGACGAGGCCGAGCGTACCCACCATGCGCTGGTCGGCGTCTACACGGAACTGGGCTATGAAACCGTCCCGCTGCCTTTGGCGACGGTCGAGGAGCGGCTGCGCTTCGTGCTGATCGAGGCAGGATTGGCATGAAAAAGGCCGGGATGAATGAACTGACCCCATAAAGTTGGACGGTTCATTGAGTTGGTAGGTTTAAGGGCTGGTTCCTGTATTGCACAGGGGCCAGCCCTTTCAGTTTCAGTTTGATGCGGCGGTGGTTGTAATAGTCGATGTAGTCCGTGATGGCGTCGTCCAGGCTTTGAACGGTGTCGAAGGTTCCGGGATGGAAGAGCTCGGATTCGAGGATGGCAAAGAAGCTCTCCATTGGGGCGTTGTCGAGGCAATTGCCTTTGCGTGACATGCTCTGTTGGAGGCCTCTGGCTTCCAGCCTGCGTTGGAATGCCGACATCTGATACTGCCATCCCTGA
>NZ_RZRV01000084.1:0-8032 GCF_004023085.1 Mesorhizobium sp. M7A.F.Ca.US.010.02.1.1
CCCCGGCGCTGCGCGCCGACCCTCCCCGCAAGGGGGAGGGTAAGGAGATACAATGACCGACGAACCGCTGCTGCGCGTCTCGGCGCTCTCCAAATTCTACGGCTCGCGCGTCGGCTGCGACAACGTCTCCTTCGACCTGTGGCCGGGTGAAGTCCTGGCTGTCGTCGGCGAGTCCGGCTCCGGCAAGACGACACTGCTCAACTGCCTGTCGACCCGGCTGCTGCCCAGCTCCGGCACCGCCAGCTACCGCATGCGTGACGGCCAGTTCCGCGAACTCTACCGCATGAGCGAGGCCGAGCGCCGCTTCCTGATGCGCACCGACTGGGGTTTTGTCCATCAGAACCCCGCCGACGGCCTGCGCATGACGGTATCGGCCGGCGCCAATGTCGGCGAGCGGCTGATGGCGGTCGGCGACCGTCATTACGGCAAGATCCGCGCCACCGCGGTCGACTGGCTGTCGCGCGTCGAGATCGACGAGGACCGCATCGACGACGAGCCGCGCGCCTTTTCCGGCGGCATGCGCCAGCGCCTGCAGATCGCCCGCAACCTCGTCACCGGCCCGCGCCTGGTGTTCATGGACGAACCGACGGGCGGCCTCGACGTCTCGGTCCAGGCGCGCCTGCTCGACCTGCTGCGCGGGCTGGTCACCGACCTTGGTCTCGCGGCCATCGTAGTCACCCACGACCTTGCCGTGGCGCGGCTTCTGTCGCAGCGCATGATGGTGATGAAGGACGGCCGCGTCGTCGAAAGCGGTCTCACCGACCGCGTGCTCGACGACCCGCGCGCGCCTTACACGCAGTTGCTCGTTTCCTCGATTCTGCAGGTTTGACGATGAAGTCTCAAAGCGCGTGTTCGCGAAACCTTGGCGCGAGGCACCCCCCTCTGGCCTGCCGGCCATCTCCCCCGCAAGGAGGGAGATCGGCTGTCCCTGCTGCGTTCACCAATTACCAAGGCTGCAAGAAAAGCGCTGCGGGTGAAGCTGCCAATCTCCACCCTTGCGGGGGAGATGTCCGGCAGGACAGAGGGGGGTGCCTCGCGCCGACACCTCGCAAACACCCGCTTCGAGATTTCACCGTTATTCCGCACATGCAATTGCATTGGCCAGAGGGGGGTGCTGGCCCGCAAACCAACAGCGATTGGAGGACCTTCTGATGCCGACGCCCCTCGTTGTCTCAGACGTCGCCAAGAGCTTCACCATGCATCTGCGCGACGGCATCAAATTGCCTGTTATCGCCGGTGTCTCGTTCTCGATCAGGGCCGGCGAATGCACCGTGCTCGGCGGCCCGTCCGGTGCCGGCAAGAGCTCGATCCTGAAGATGCTCTACGGCAACTACGCCGTCGACGAAGGCCAGATCATCGTCAGCCACGATGACGGGCTGATCGACCTCGCCACTGCCAGCCCGCGCACCGTGCTTGCCGTGCGCCGGCAAACGATCGGCTATGTCAGCCAATTCCTGCGCACCGTGCCGCGCGTTTCGGCGCTGGATGTCGTCGCCGAACCGCTGGTCGAGCGCGGCGAGGATCGCGAGATTGCCCGCGGCAAGGCACGCGCCTTGCTGGCGCAGCTCAACCTGCCGGAGAAACTCTGGGCATTGCCACCTGCGACCTTCTCCGGTGGCGAGCAGCAGCGCGTCAACATCGCACGCGGCTTCATCACCGAGCATCCGATCCTGCTGCTCGACGAGCCGACCGCCTCGCTCGACGCCAAAAACCGCGATGTCGTGATTGAACTCATCGCCGCCAAGAAGGCGGCTGATGTCGCGCTGCTCGGCATCTTCCATGACCACGACGTACGCGAGGCGGTTGCCGACCGCATCATCGACGTCACCGCTTTCGCTCCCGGAAAAATCGCCGCATGACCAGGAAATTGTCCGAGACGCCGCTGGTCCATCCGACGGCGGATGTGCAGAATTCGACGCTCGGCCGCTGGACCGAGATCGCCGACCGCAGCCGGGTGTCGGAAAGCGAGCTTGGCGACTATTCCTACATGATGCAGGACTGCGCCGTCTGGTGCGCGACGATCGGCAAGTTCGCCAACATCGCCGCCAGCGTGCGCATCAACGCCACCAACCACCCGACCTGGCGGCCAACGCTGCACCATTTCACCTATCGCGCCTCGGACTACTGGGACGACGCCGAGCACGAGACAGAATTCTTCGCCCAGCGTCGCGCCAGGCGAGTCACCATCGGCCACGACACCTGGCTCGGCCACGGCTCGACCATCCTGCCCGGCGTCACCGTCGGTGACGGCGCGGCGATCGGCGCCGGAGCCGTCGTCTCGAAGGACGTCGCCCCCTACACCATCGTCGCCGGCGTGCCGGCCAAACCGATCCGTGAGCGCTTCGACCGCCGCACCGCCGACCGTTATCAGGCGCTTGCCTGGTGGGACTGGGATCATGCCAGGCTGCGCGCTTCGCTCGACGATTTCCGGGAACTATCGGCCGAGGCCTTCCTGGAAAAATACGAAGGATAATTCTTCACATCATCGTCATGGCAGCCACATGGCAGGACCTGTTCGATGACTCTCTCAAGCTTTTTCGAGCAGCAGGCTCCCGTGATCGAAATCAAAACTCCCGCCTTCTGCGGCTTCAGGGACATGGAGCACTTCGAGGACCTGCTGGCCCTGGGCCGGCCATAACTCCACACCTGTGGAGCGTAACAAAACTGACATCACCGCGACACGGCAGGTTCATGTGGCTGCGTTAGGCGAGTGCCTGACGATCAATATGGTCCAGACTGGAACCTGCCCCATGTCAGCAAATTCCGCCACGCTCGAAATCCGCGGTGTCAGCCGCCGATTTGGTAAGAACACCGCCGTCAGCGACATCAACATCGCCATCCCACAGGGTCAGATGGTTGGCATTATCGGCCGTTCGGGCGCCGGCAAATCGACCCTTCTTCGCATGATCAACCGTCTCATCGATCCCAGCCAGGGATCGATCTTTTTTGGCGGCGCCGAGGTTTCCCAGTTGCGCGGCTCGCCGCTGCGGCGCTGGCAGCGTGACTGCGCCATGATCTTCCAGCAGTTCAACCTGGTGCCGCGCCTCGACGTGCTCACCAATGTGCTGCTCGGCAAGCTGAACCACCGCTCGACCATGTCAAACCTGTTCGGCATGTTCTCCCGCGCCGAATGCGCCGAGGCGGTCGCAGCTCTCGAGCGGCTCGACATCGCCCGCACCGCTTTGCAACCGGCCGGCACCTTGTCGGGCGGCCAGCAGCAGCGCGTCGCCATTGCCCGCGCCATGATGCAGCAGCCCAAGGTTATCCTCGCCGACGAGCCGATCGCCTCGCTTGACCCGCTCAACGCCAAGGTGGTGATGGATTCGCTGCAGGACATCAATTTGCGCGAAGGCATCACCGTCGTCACCAATCTGCACACGCTGGACACCGCCCGCACCTATTGCAACCGCATTATCGGCATGGCCGCCGGCAAGGTCGTCTTCGATGGTCCGCCGGAAGAGCTCAACCGCGAGGCCATGCGCCTCGTCTATGGCGCCGACAGCAATGGCCAGGAAATCTCCGAGGCCATCACCTCGACCAGCGTTGCCTTCAGCCGAAAGATCGCCGCATCCGCCGCACCGCTCGAACCCGCATTCCCGGGATATTGAGTCCATGATCCCGAAAAGTGGAATCCGGTTTTCGGGCAAGATCATGGACAAACAAGAGAGAGCGGTTGGGATCGACAGCCCGCGTCAAGGGCACCTGTCAAAATCGAGAACGCTGCCGGCGCGGGGCCGGAACCTACAGGAGAGATTACAGATGTTCAGGAAGATGGTTTTCAGCGCCGTTTCGGTGCTCGCCATGGCGACCAGCATGGCCCATGCCGCCGACATGAAGGAATTTCGCGTCGGCATTCTCGGCGGCGAAAACGAAACCGACCGGCTGCGCAACTACCAGTGCCTCGCCGACCATCTGAAGGCCGAATTCGGCTTCGAAAAGGTCTCGCTGTTCCCCGCTGCCGACTATGACGGCGTGATCCAGGGCCTGCTTGGCGGCACGCTCGACTTCGCCGAACTCGGCGCTTCCGGCTACGCCAGCATCGCTCTCAAGGACCCGAAGGCGGTCACCCCGATCCTCACCACCCAGCAGACCGACGGCGCCACCGGCTACTATTCGATCGGCCTGGCGCTGAAATCCTCCGGCATCACCGATATCAAGTCGGCCAAGGGCAAGAAACTCGGCTACGCCGATCCGGATTCTACCTCCGGCTATCTGATCCCGCTGACCCAGATCCCGAAGGACACCGGCGCTTCGAACGAAACCTTCTTCGCTTCGACCCAGTTCAACGGCGGCCACGAGAACAACGTTCTGGCCGTGCGCGACGGCAAGGTCGATGTGGCGGTGGACGATTCCTCCGGTATCGGCGACTTCAAGGACGGCTACACCTCGGGCACCTTCCACAAGGAAGTCGCCAAGGGCGCCGTCGACCCCAACGACTTCGTCGAAGTCTGGCGCTCGGGCCTGATCCCGAACGGCCCGCTGGTCGTGCGCACCGCGCTCGGCGACGAAATGACCGCCAAGCTCGCCGACTTCTTCACGCAGTTGCCGAAGAAGGACAAGGCTTGCTTCGAAGGCGTCGAAGGCGGCGACTTTACCGGCTACGTCCCGGTCAAGGCGGACTTCTACAACGTCATCGTCGAAGCCCGTAAGGCAGCCATTGGCGGCTAACGGCGAAATCAGGAAGGGCGGCGTCGAGAAAACGCCGCCCTTCTTGCATGTCCGATCATGACCCTTTCCGTGACAGCCCCTTCCGGCGCCACTCACCAGATGGCCGACGCCTGGCGTCGCCAGACGTCCTTGCGCCGGCTCTACACCGCCATCGGTGTCGGCCTTCTCATCATCGCGCTTGGCAGCACCATGTGGTTCGCCGACGAGGCCAATGCCGGGCATTTCTTCGACCGGTTGCCGCATTTGCTGGACTTCCTGAGCTGGCTCGTCCCCAAGGACTGGAACGATGTCTGGCGGGCGATGTTCGATATCGCTTCCCCGCATGACACCGGCACCCAGGAATTCAACTTTCCGCTTGGCCGCTCGTATGTCTGGGACAGCTTCTACATCCCCGAATATTTCGAGCTGATGCTGACCACGCTCAACGTGGCGCTGGTCTCGACCTTCATCGGCTTCGTCTTCGCCGTGCCGTTCTCCTTCATCGCGGCGCGCAATCTGACGCCGCATCCGGTGCTGCGGCTGATCGTCAAGCGCCTCATGGAGCTGCTGCGCGCCTTTCCCGAGATCGTCATCGCGGGCCTGTTCGCCGCCATCGTCTCGATCGGCCCGATCGCCGCCATCATCGCCATCGGCCTGCATTCGATCGGCGCGCTGGGCAAGCTGTTCTACGAGATCAACGAGAACATCGACATGCGCGCCGAGGAAGGACTGAGGGCTGTCGGCGCCAACTGGTTCGAGCGGGTGCGCTTTGCCGGCCTGCCGCAGGTGCTGCCCAACTTCATGTCCTACACGCTGCTGCGTGTTGAGATAAATGTCCGCATTTCCACCATCATGGGCGCGGTCGGCGGCGGCGGCATCGGCGAGGAGTTGAAGCTGTCGATCTCGCGCGGCTTCGGCGCCAAGACGATAGCTCTCGTGCTGCTCCTGTTCACGACGATCTTCATCGTCGACCAGTTCTCCGCCTGGCTGCGCCGCAAGCTGGTCGGCGAGCAGGCTTTCGTGGTGGGGGCTTGACCATGGCTGCCTTGACCGCCGATCAAATCCAGTCGATCGAAGAGCGCTTCCCGCAGGTGTTCCAGCGGCCGTTCCACAAGCGCTTCGGGCCGCTGATGCTGCTTGGCGGCATCTTCCTCTACCTGCTCTATGCCCTGTGGTTCTTCAACCTGCCGCAGGTCATGCGGGAATCGCACTGGGAGCGGCTGCCGCTGTTTCTGACCCAGTGGATCAGCTACGACGTGCAGCCGATCTTCCGCCTCGACGAACCGCGGATCACCGCCAAATATCCACGCTTCTCGGTGCTCGGCCCGAACCCAGATCCGGACTGGGTCAAGACCAATGCCGATGGTTCGGTGACGGTCCTTATCGACGGCACCGCCAAGTCAATCACCTTCACCAAGACGCAAGCGACGATAATTGCCAATGGTGAGACCGTTGCGGTCGCACTTGGCACCGGCAAGCCGCTGATCTCGGGAGCGGTTCCCGGCTGGATCACCGCGCATGAGGATGAGGTCGTCGCCGACATGGGCTTTGCCGGCGAGGCCCGCGTCGCCGTTGACCGCGTCAGGATCCGAAAGCGATTTCTCGGCTGGGCAAACTTCGTCTTTGACACCCGCTCGCCCTTCTTCGGCAGGTCGGCAAGCGAAGTCGCCTCGCTGATCGTCTCCGGACCGGAACTGAAACCAGGCACGTCCAATCTGGCGCTGGCCGGCGACAACATCTGGAACAACGCCCAGTGGCAGCATGGCGATGTCTGGACGAAGCTCTTGCAGACCATCGTCATGGCCTTTCTCGGCACCATGCTTGGCGGCATCGTCGCCTTCCCGCTGGCCTTCTTCGCCGCCCGAAACATCACGCCCAGCCGGCTGGTCAACCAGGTGCTCAAGCGCTTCTTCGACTTCATGCGCTCCATCGACATGCTGATCTGGGCGCTGTTCTTCACCCGTGCCTTCGGGCCGGGACCGCTGGCGGGCAGTGCAGCCATCTTCTTCACCGAGATCGGCACGCTCGGCAAAACCTATTCCGAGGCGCTGGAGAACATCGACGACAAACCGCGCGAGGGTATTACCTCGACCGGAGCCAACGGCCTTCTGGTGCAGCGCTACGGCGTGCTGCCGGAAGTGGTGCCGGTGTTCATCAGCCAGACGCTCTACCAGTGGGAATCCAACACCCGCGGCGCGACCATCATTGGCGCTGTCGGCGCCGGCGGCATCGGCCTGAAGCTGTGGGAAGCGATGCGCACCAACTCCAACTGGGCCAACGTCTTCTACATGGTGCTGCTGATCCTGGCCGTTGTCTTCATCTTCGACAACATCTCCAACTTCCTGCGCCGCCGGCTGAGCCAGACCATCCACGACTACAACAGGATCCAGGCCGAGCAGGGGTAGGCAACGGCTGCCGTCTCATGAGAAGCCGGCAGGACAGAGGGGGGTGTGAAGGAACGCGGCGGCAGGTGTTGGGCGGCTTCGCTCAGTCCCACTATAAGGAAGGCGCCTACGCCGCCTTCTTCCACCCATTTTTGATATGCTTATACCCTTCCCGATAGACCGCTTCCGGTGTCTCGGAAAAATCGCGCCACACCTTGGTCGCCGCCGCCAAATCTTTCAGCGAACGGCCGAACGCTTCGATCGTCAGCCAGTCGTTATAGCCGCTCTTGCGGATGGCCGAGAATGTTTCCTTCCACGGAATGTTGCCGCGCCCCGGCACGCCGCGATCGTTTTCCGAGATGTGGATATGAACGACATTCCTGCGGTGTTTTGTGTAGGCATCGATCGGGTCGGCCTCCTCGATATTGGCGTGGAAAGTATCGTACATCGCCTTGATGTGCGGCCGGTCGATGGCGTCGATATGCTCCGACAGGTCCGCCATCGTGTTGAGGAGATAGCATTCGAAGCGGTTCAGCGCCTCGAGCCCGATGGTGACGCCCTTGTTGCCGGCATGGTCGCCGATCGCCCGCTGCGAGGCGACGGAGCGCTTTTTCTCGGCAGCGGTCGGTCCGGAGCCGGAAAAGGCGCCGAGCGTCGAATGCAGCGGGCCACTCAGCGTGTTTGCGGCAAGTGCCTGCGCGCAGTCGATCGCCCATTTCATGTAGTCGACACCGGCCTTGCGCGTCGCCGCGTCGGCCGAGATCAAATTCATCCGGGGATCGCCCATGGCCGAAACCGCGGTCCGCTCCAGCCCGATGCGGTCGAGCAGATCGCCGAGCTTTTTATAATCGTCCGGCGCGCCGGCGAAGATCGGTATCTCGACGCCATCAAAGCCGGTTGCCTTGATATCGCGCAGCAGTGGTTCGTGTGCCTTCGACACGGCCGTCGTCCATAAGAACATGCACATGCCGATTTTCATCGACGCCCCCCTCCCCTTGGAT
>NZ_RZRV01000085.1:0-6080 GCF_004023085.1 Mesorhizobium sp. M7A.F.Ca.US.010.02.1.1
TCACTACAGAGGAAACCGCAACGCCAAAGCGCGAGGCAACCGCACGGCACGTCTCCCCGTCGCCAACCGCCGCTACTGCACGCTCACGAAGATCATTTGAAAGCGCTCGCGTCATCAGATGCTGGCCTCCAATCCAGCCAGCATCTTGAATCACAACCATCCGGCTTTGGGAATCCTACGATTCTCTCAAAATAGGAATCGCTCTAGCGCGCGCCGGAGAGCCCGGCTTCCGGCCAGCCCGAAGAGCCGGCCGCATCTCGCATTGAGTGAGATTGCCGGCAATGCTTTCGAACTCAGGAGATCGAACCCTTCCTCCTGACTGGATCGATCTCGCCGAGGGACTGCGTCCGTAGCAAATCCGTGCAGCCTGACCATAGCCGCTGGCGGGTCCGGATTTTCCGGGCCCGCTCTTTTCTTCGCGAGACCGCAATCGATGCTGCCCCGGTTTGGCGACCTATATCCCCCACCTTGTGTGGAGTGGCCGCAATGGACATGAAATCCAACATTAGTAGTGGAAGCGCCTTTGGCTGCGCTGATGCTGCTCTTCCAGTACATCTACACTGCTACGCAGCACGTGACGCGAACTTCCCATAGCCGGTTCGAAGCCCTGCTTCGCGACGGCAAGATCGCTGACGTGCAGGTGGTGGCTCGAAGCCCTGCGGACTGACCCACACCGCGCTGCCAGCGGGATGAGGTGCCACGGCGATACGATTGCCAAGAGGCTGCTGCGCTCGGCCGGCCACTTCTCTCTTGAACTGAAAAGTGGCATTTCCAATATCCTCTCTGTGCCGAGAAGACGTCACGCAGACCGACATATTTTGCCGAGGAATCATCCTGCGTCACCCGAAGAGGCACAAGCGTCGCTTTAGGGATTGAAGGGAGGTCAAGATGGAAAGCGCTACGTTCAAACAACCGATTTTCGTCCGAGATGACAGTTTCGTCATCAAAAAGATCGGTTGCGTCATGGATGCTATAGAATTTCTGGAAGAATGGCCGGTCGAAAGGCGCGGCCTTCTCCACGGAGCGGCCTGTGATACGTGCTACTCGGCGTATGATGGTCGCAGGTCGGTCGAGGCCGCGCACAAGACGTTTGCGACCTGGGCACGCAGGGTGGGTGTGATCGAAGACGTTCCCGTGGCGCCGCCTTGGATGACAGGGCCGAAGATTAGCGGTGCAGACGAACTTATAGAAAGTGACCGTTAAAACTCTCTGCGGCGGCAATCATACCGCCGCAGCAAATTACGCTGCATGGCTGGCGCTACGAACAGGATGCTCCCATCTGCTGCCGACCAGACATTCGGATTGGCCTGTATCGGTCGAGGGGGCGTCAATTTCGTTCCGGAGGTAGTCGCCGATGAGCGCGATATAAACCAAGGGCAGCGGTGCGAGCTGGGACAAAAGCCCGTCGCCCTATCTCCTCTGCGTTCCGGCTGCAAGCAGTACGGGTCGATGTCGGCCCCCTCACGACGTCGCCTTCAGCGCGCGGATCACTGCGGCCACCGTCTTGGTATCAGCGCCCCGGCCGACGCGCATCGCGATGCCGTCGAACTCAAGCTCGATCATGCCGGCATCTCGGGTGGCTTTCCGTTTCCGCTGCTTCGGTGAATGCTTGGCCCAGGCTCCGCCGCTGCCACAACCGCCGGCACGAAAGCAGGAGAACCTTGCTGCACCGAAGCGGCCTGTTTGCGCGCTTCGCGGCGCCAGGCGAAGACCTGCTGCGGCCTGGGGCCATACCGGCGGGCGACCTCGGAACGCCGAAGGTTGCCGCTCCGGGTCAAGCGTAAGGTCAAGTCCAGACACAAGCCGATCTCCAATCTCAATACACGATTGGCAACCTCACAGATCGCGACCACTCCCGAAAGGTGGTCCCGAAACACCGCTTGCATTCCAGCATGAAGGGTTTGTTGCTGATTTAGGTCTTGTTGCTGCCCTGGATGAAATGACGCCGCCCCGGGAGTGCGCCTATGCGTTCGAGGAGCCGTTCCTTCAATACGAAATCATGCACCAGGGCTGCCGCGGGAATAAGCCGAAGGCGGGTAACAATCGCCCTGCCGACCCAATCGTGCCAGGCAAACGCCAGGCCTGACATCTAGCTGGCCGCGCGCAGACGCCGAGAGCGAACAAAGGCCTTTAAGCCGTTGGAATCCAACGCCTGCCCAAAAGCATAACCCTGCAGTATGTCGCAGCCCAACCCCTTGAGTACGCGGGCGTGCTCCATCGTCTCGACGCCTTCCGCTATGACCTCGATACCCAAGGACTTGCCGATTTCGATGATCGACGAGACAACCTGCCTTCGTTGCGGCGATTCGACGATTGGGATGACCAGTTGCCGATCTATCTTCAGTCGGCGTGGTTGTATCTTGAGTAGGCTGACAATGGAGGCATACCCCGTACCAAAATCATCTATCTCTATATCAATGCCCAGTTGCTTGATTTGATCGACATTCCAGGTCACCAGATCATCGTTTTCGTCAAGGAAAATGGACTCAACAAGTTCGAACGAAACCGTTCCCTTCTTGATATTCAGTTCTCTCAAGCTCTTTATAAGTTCTTCATCTTGGAGGCGCCGCGCCGAAACATTGACTGATACTCGCGGTATATGAAGGTTCGCGGCAGACCAGTCTTCAAAATCTGAAAGCGCATGGTTCAGTATGGTTCGATCGATCATAGAGACGACATTTAGTTCCTCTGCAATCCTGAGGAAGACATCCGGCGCTAGAATGCCCTTGTTTGGGTGCCTCCATCGCGCAAGCGCCTCGACACCGACAATTTCGAGCGTTTTTGCGCTAAACTGGGGTTGGTAGTAAGCGATGAACTCATTGCGCTCGAGGCCACCGAGAACTTCATCGGCAATCCGCTTTGTGTCGACAATTTCGCTTTGCATCGCCTCAGTGAAGAATTCGTATCGATTGCGCCCGCGACTTTTCGCTCGGTAAAGCGCGATGTCGGCGTTCACCAGCAGGTGCTTGGCTTCGGCGTCTTTTCCGTTGTCGACCGCAATTCCCACGCTGACACCAAACCGGCATCGGTGACCGTGGTAGTAGACGGGTTCGCCCATCTGGCTGATGATGCGGTCAGCCAGCACCGCCAGTTGCTTGATATCGTCATGCACCGTGCACAGTACGACGAATTCGTCTCCTCCGATCCGAGCGACGAATCCCCCATCCTCGACCTTGGACCGGAGGACGGCAGATGCGTGTACCAACATCGCGTCACCTGCGGCATGGCCAAGCGTATCGTTGATGTGCTTGAACCGATCCAGGTCGATGTGAAGCAGTGCCGCATGGCCGCCGTCGCGCTTTGCGTTTGCTGCGTACTCCTCCAGCACCTGGTCGAGGTAACGGCGGTTGGGCAAACCAGTCAGCGAATCGTGAAACGCGATATGCTCTATATGTGCCCTGGCCGTCTCGAGTTCCGCGTTTTTCGACTCGGACAGCTGTTTTGCACGAACCAGATCGCTATTCAGCAAAACGTCGGCTGTCACATCCCATTCCGCACCAATCATTTTGAGCGTCTCGTTTGGGGCCTGGTATATGGCCGCCTTGGATCGGACATGACGGACCTCGCCATCCGGCCGAACAATCCGGTATTCCGACGAATATGTTCCGCGGCTGGCCACAGCGCGGTCGAAATCTGCGTTGGCGCTAGCTAAATCCTGGGGGTGAATTGCCCCAGCCCAATCCAAGTAGCCGCGAGGCCCCCCATCGCGGGGTTTGCCGTATATTTCGTTGACGCGATCGTCCCACGACAGGTCATTGGTCGCGAGGTCGTGTTCCCAAACGCCAATAGCCGACGCCTCCAGAGCAAGTTCGAGGCGTCTCGACAATCGACGCAGTTCCGCATAATTGCGCTGTCTCTCGCCAATCAGACGACCTGTGACCAAGAATGGGATCACAACTAGCGTCCCGGCCGCGGCCATGATCGCGCGCAAGAGCCACGCGTTGCCAGGTGTCGAAGGCCAGCCGTTTTTGGGGATGGCCGCTATTTGCCAGGAACCTGACGGGAGCAGAACTTCGGCCGTTACTGGATTGCTTCGGCGGACGCCCAGATCGCCGAAGAATTGATCTCCGCTCGGGCCGAGGGCGTCTTTACCGATGAGCGCAACGTCAATCCCGAGATCATCGTCAAACAGGCCGCTCGCCTTGTAAAGGCGCTGCACGTCAACAACGGCGGAAATGATGCCCCAGAATCTTTCAGTATTGCCCGCGCTCGGCACAAAAACTGGGAAACGGCCGATGAAGCCTTGGCCGCCCTGCTTCAGATCAACCGGGCCGGCAAGAATCAACTTGCGCTCGTCTCGCGCCCGCAGCGCGGCGTTACGCTGCCGATCGTCCTTACGGTAATCGAGGCCCACGGCTTTCTCGTTGCCTTTTAGCGGGTACATCAAGGAAACGACCAGATCGGGTGCGCCGGCAATGTTGTTCAATTGCGAGCTCTCGCCGAACAGATTACCCGCGAGCGAGGCGAAGCGTTGCTGTCCCATGTAGGGTTCAGTCACGACCGTCGCGACCAGCCCATGCACAAGTTGAAGGTTTCCGTTGATATTCCCTTCCAGCTTGGCTCGGATCAGATTGACCTTGGCTAGGACATCCGCGCGGACCGCTTGGTCCGAAACGATTTTGTTCTGGTGCTCCGCATACGCCGCGCTGATGGCGATAACCAAAACCGCCACTGCCGCCGGAATATTTGCCGACGAAAACACGGCATCCTTTATGCCGCCTAACCTAGCGCCGGAAAGAGCCAATAGGGTGAAAACCCCCTTGTGTTATTCAGGTTCTCGGATCGACCTGCCCATGGGACATTAGCTTTCATTAATTAATTTTGAACTTCACAGTCCTGAAAACTTTGCACTGTCCGACCGCTGAGGTCGTTCTGGCGCGCCGCCGGAGGGGTTGGAACCAGCCGCCGCTCAATGAGGCAACGTATCGGCTGGGGACGATTCCGGGGTTGTGGCAATCGTGCTCGGCGATGACAATGCAAAACCGAATTAATAGGAGAACTAGTGGCCCTCAATCGCTTTGGGAGCAACAAGGTATGGTATCTTGCCGACGCTTCGCTTCGTCGCGCCAATGGAATAGGCCATTGGGATCTTGGGCGAGGTGTTTGGCAAGCCGTACATATCCTTGCCTGCCCTCATTGCAAATGAAAAGTGCTGCCACGAAACCATGTCATGCTCATTCAGAAAATCGAGCGTCAGCCCCGCTGAAATCAGCGCGTTCACCACATCGCTGATCGGATGGATCCACTCATAATACCGAGGATGCTTCAAAACGCGGTCGTCGCCGGTATAGGTCCGTTCCTCGTTCCATGCGAGCGGTCGAGCTATAGGCGTTCGCCAATCGTGCTTAAACTCCAGCGCCGCGGCCTTACGATCACACTGAAACATCAACGGATGGCCCTCGGCCATATAGAGCCGGCCGCCTGGGCTCAGGAGATCGGCAACGACCCGCGCCCAGCGGAACACATCGTCCAGCCAATTTACCGAACCCCAGGTAACATAAGCAATGTCGAAGGTCCGGCCGAGCGCTTCGACTGCCTCGAATAGTGGCGCTTCCACGAAGCGCACGTCAGTGCCTGCCTTCGCCGCGAAATCGCGCGCAGCTGCGATCGCGGTCGGTGAAAAGTCGAGGCCGGTCACGCTGCCCGCGCCGAGATTCTTCAAGCTGATCGTGTCGAGCCCGATATGACATTGCAAGTGGACGATATCCTTGCCGACAATATCACCCACCTCGCCCGTTTCCAATTCATAGAGATTGGATCCGCCTGCCAGCACATTTTCAATCTGGTAGCTGCCGGTCGTATCGGTCGAATGCAGTTCAGCCCGATCATCCCAATTTAGGCGATTTGCACCAAGAAACGGTTCCAAATTCCCCCCTATTTCCAGCGGCGACTGACGCTTAGTTAACAAGTCGTTAATATACCTTTGCGCAGAAAGAGTCGCGCGTCAATGTGGGCCAACGGGCGGGTGGGCCTACGTCGCAGAGCCCACACCCCGAAGAGATGGCGCCGGTTTCTAAGGTGGAGGCGCACAGTTGGATCGAACGAAGTCCATGAGGGTCCAAGATGAAACCCTAAGACGG
>NZ_RZRV01000086.1:0-5642 GCF_004023085.1 Mesorhizobium sp. M7A.F.Ca.US.010.02.1.1
CGACAAGCTCAGAAACGCACCGTCGAGGACACGTGGCGCCACATCGGCCACCTCGTCGAAACCATCGAGGCAGCCGAATGCAAGAACTACTTCGAAAACGCAGGCTACGCTTCCGTCAAAATATGAAACGCTCTAATGCGCGCGGCCGCCCTGCTGCCGCACTCAGCACGAAGGGGTTCGGGATGGTCCGTGGGGCGTCGAAGACGATCAGTGGGTCCCCCAATCATGCGGCCATCCGGGAGTGCACCGGGCTGGTCCGAGTCTGGAAGCCCCGGTTTCGGGCTTCCAAGGCCAGCAAAGCGAGTTCGAGCTCGTCCAATCGCGTCGGGCGTGCATTTTCCGGCATACCTTCGGCGGTGGCCAGGTCGATCAGGTACTCGTTCCAGGCCCAGTTCTTGAGCAGAGCGCGTTTCTCGTCGGGTGAAAGCACCGGATCATCCACCACCTCCATCGGAGAGGTGTGGAATGTGTCGGGCTCGGAAAGCACCGTCTGTATGTGCGCTGCCTGTGCACCCGCGCCATAACCATGGCTTGCCTGAAGCCAAGCCAATTGCAGCCGCTGCCAAACCACGTCGGAAAAGGCCTGTTTCTCCTCCAATACATGCTGACTCCTGACCTTGGCCTGGGAAGCAGGAGGTGCCGCCTGCAACACGTAGTTGAGGCCTTGACGCTCGGCATAACGGATCGCCGCTTCCAGCGTCGGAAAGTTCAGTTCAAGCTGGGTCAGGGTGTCCCGGCCGCCCGTATAGCCCATCAGCGGCTCGATGAACGGGGCTGTGCGAGGTTCGAAGACCAATCGCCAGTCCTTCCGGGGCTTTGCGGAGGTCATGGCCGAGCGGCATGGCTGGTAGATCCGCGCCGTCGCGCCGTCCGGAAACAGTGATCGCCCCATTGACAAAGCCGGCTCAGACGAGGCCGATTGTCATTGTCCGGCCGGACGGAGGTTCTGGTTGGGTTTCTGATGTCACTGCTATGAACTGTCTCCATTGCCTGTCCCTCCCGATTCTGAAGGGTCGTACGGGCAGCGGCCGTAAGGGCCGCCACCCATACTGCCATGCGTTAGTTCTTGCCGTTGATCGCGATCCGTTTGGCCTTCGCCTGCGCCCGCTCGGTCTTGGGCAAGGTCACGGTCAGCACGCCGTTCTTGAAGGCGGCGTTGACCTTGTCTTCTTCAACCTCGTAGCCGAGCGGAATGAGGCGCTCGAAGCGACCGTAGAAGCGCTCGGAGAACTGCCGGTCTTTGTCCTCGGTCTCGGAACGCTTCTCGCCTTTAAGCTTGAGCGCCCCATCTTCCAGCAGGACTTCTATGTCGTTCTCGTCCAGACCAGGGATTTCCGCGGTCAAACGGACTTCCTTGTCCGTGTCGGAGATTTCGACACTCGGCCAACTGGCGGCGAAAGAGGGACCGAAGGCCGGCAGTCTGGCGCCAAAGCTGCGGAAGGCGTCATCGAACAGCCGGTTTACCTCCCGGTGGAGGGAGACGAAGGGGTCTCGATCTCCATCTGGGAAGAGACTGGGCGCCGAGTTTCCGTTGCCCCGGCCCCATGGGATCAAGTCACGTACGCTCATTGTCTTTCTCCTTTCGTAGGTCTCTGAGCCGGGCGGGACGCCCGGCTCAAGCGGAAGTCTTCATGGTGGATTGCTCAGGCGGCCAGCTTGCCGGCCTCGACCTTGGGCGCCTCAATCTTCGGCATGGGAGCCCCGCTAGAGATTTCGATCTTGCGCGGTTTCATCTCCTCGGGAACCATGCGCTTGAGATCGATGCTCAGCAGCCCGTTCTCAAGGCTGGCTCCAGCCGCCTTCACGTGGTCGGCCAGTTCGAACCGACGCTCGAAAGCGCGCCCGTTAATGCCGCGGTAGAGATACTGGCCGTTCTCATCGCCGGATTGCGACCCGCTCACAACCAGCATGTTGGGCTGGTGAGTGATGGTCAGCTGGTCCTGCGAGAAACCGGCGACCGCCATGGTGATGCGATACTCATCCTCACCGACCTTGGCGATATCGTAGGGCGGCCAGTTGTCGAACGAGGCCACACGGCTCGCACTTTTAAGCATGTCGACCATGCGGTCGAAGCCGATGCTGGACCGGTACAGGGGGGTAAAATCGACGTTCATAACCACATCCTCCTTGAGCAACATGGATCATAGGAGGCGCCAAGAGCCTTGCCGCCTCCTGGTCCTGCCGGCCCCATTGGGCGACCGGGACCATCAATTTAGAATCGCGACTTGCACCTTCAAGAGGAAGAATAGGAAAATTTTCAGCGGCAATCTGGGCAAACGCACCCATGCCACCCGCCGGCGGGGTCACTCGCCGACGGGCCCATGGTGCAAGAACAATTACGTCGCGCTTAAATCCGATCGACGAATGGTACGAACGCGGCCACTACCGCGCTGTCACTGCCGTCAGGACCGGTAAGCTCGTCCGATTGATCCAATTGTTGCAACGCATCCATGATCGCGTCGAAGGTGACCGGTTCACGCGCCCCGGGCAGCATGCGAAGCGCTGGCACGGATTCTACTGCGCAGGCATCCGACGCCCATGACGAAAGGATGGCCCGCTTCTCCTGAACGTCCAAGGCAACGTCGGCCAAAACGTCGTGGGGATGTTTGAAATGCCGTGCCGGATGCAGCAAGCGATCCAGAAAAACATCAGGGGCCACGGGTTCAATCGATGCAAATGAGTCGAAATGGCTGCTTCCATTGATGGTCCTCCGCTTCCGAAATCTCCTGCGTGTTTGAGTGTGGCGGCTCTGGCGATTCCCGCCAGACGAAACTTTGGAACGTCTCAAGCAAGTTTCAATGGCTCGGCACGGGTCACCTTCCCGTCGTCAACGCCTCAGAACCATTTTAACGGGCCGGTGAAACAATCGGCGAGAATCTCAGTTCTGACGTCTGGCGAACTCGAAGGCCGAATCCGGCAGGAGAACCAGTCATGTCTTACCTCTCTAGGAACTTGTGCATTGGCTTGGTCACAGGAGCCCTGATGCTCTCGACTGGCGGCCTTGCTCCGGCCACCGCACAGGAAATTCCGAACGACTTCAGCGCAATCGTGCGTCAGAAGCTGCCAGCGGTTGTCGCAATCACGACCAGGCAGATCATCCAGGATCAAACGACGCTCAACGACTTCCTCAATCCCTTCGACGGGGGACGGCGTATCCAGCCCCAGGTGCGGGAAGCACTCGGCTCCGGCTTTGTGATCAGTCCCGAAGGCTACATCGTCACCAATAACCATGTCGTCGCCGACGCAACTGAGATTCGTGTCGTGTTCTCCGACAAGGAGACGGCGCCTGCGCGGGTGGTGGGCCGCGATCCGGCAACTGACATCGCGGTATTGAAAGTCGATCCTCGGCCCAACATGACGGCGACGGCCTGGGGGGATTCGGACGCAATGCAACCAGGGGCCTGGACCATCGCCATCGGCAGTCCCTTCGGCCTCGGGGGCACCGTCACCGTCGGCGTCCTTTCTGCGCGCTCTCGCGATATCCAGGCCGGTCCATACGACGATTTCCTGCAGACAGACGCCTCGATCAACAGAGGTAACTCGGGAGGTCCCTTGTTCAACGCGCGCGGCGAAGTCATCGGCGTCAACACGGCAATCGTGTCGCCGTCAGGCGGCAGCATAGGCATTGGCTTCGCGGTGCCATCGCGCACAGCTCGGACTATCGTCGACCAACTGATCAGCACTGGCCGCATCGAGCGCGGCTTCATCGGCGTGCGTCTTCAGGAGGTCACGCCCTCCATTGCCGAGGCGCTCGGAATACCGGGCGCCAAGGGAGCGCTGGTTGCCTCGGTCGAAGCTGGCAGCCCGGCGCAGAAAGCGGGAATCCAGTCCGGCGACGTGATCACCCGGTTCAACGGCAAGGACATCCAAGGCGTCCATGACCTGACGCTGGCGGCAGCAAGCCAAAAGCCGGGATCGAAAGTGACCGTGACAACGAACCGGGGCGGCACAAACCAGGAATTGTCGCTGACTGTCGATCAACGCAGGGATCAGGAGGAACAGACCGGTGCCATTCCAAGCCTGGGGACTGAGGACCAGCGCCTTGGCATATCGCTGAGCGCCATTCCGGACGAAGCGCGCCAGCAACTCGGCCTGCAAGCCGACACCATGGGCGTGTTCGTCCAGGATGTCGCTCCGAACAGTCTTGCAGCCGAAAGCGGCATCCGGCCAGGCGACGTTATCGTGTCGGCCAACAACCGAAACATGACCCAGCCGTCCGACGTCCGTGAGGAATGGGCGAAATCCCGTCAGCAGAAAAAGCCAATACTGTTCCGTATCGATCGGCAGGGACAATCGCTCTTCGTTGCTGTGGCAAACTCTTGACTGACAGGCCAGACGGCGTCGCGATCTCTGCTGTTGGGCTGGCCGACTACCGGAGCGCACCAGAGTTGTGAAGCTGATGAGCAGTATGTTTGAACCGGCGGTCCCTAGGCTTCGGTATCGCCTGACCGATAAGCGCGCTGTCCGGTCGGGGCGTCTCGACCTCATTGAAGGAGGAATTGCCGTGCGATGAGCCGGTGAAATTTGGCGGAAGCCATGACGGAACGCGCGAGCGTGCCAAAAGCACTGGGACTTGCTGGTGATTGCTCTCTTTAACTATGCCGATTTGCGGCTCTTGGCCTTTGGCCGATCTTGGCCGATGCCTTCGTTGGCGAGGCTCTTTCGAAGAACCGAGGCCAGGTCGACCACGTTCTCTTTGGGTTTCGGCGCCGGTTTCGGAGGCTTTTTGCCTTTGCGCTTGGCGTCGATCATGGCAATCAACGCATCCTCGTAGGTGTCCTCGAATTTCGAAGGATCGAACTTCGTCACCTTTTTGTCGATAAGAAGCCCCGCGATTTCGAGCAAATCCGCATCGTATTTCGGGCTTTTCACATCGTCGAAGACGGTGTCTTCCGACGTCATCTCATTGTGGGTGCGCAACTCGGTCAGCAGCATCCCTTTTTCAAGCGGCTGTATCAACACTTCCCGCCCGCGCTGATAGAGTACGACGCAGGAGCGTGCCGCGACGCGCTTCTTCGCCATCGCATCGCGCAGGACGGCAAAGGCCTCCAGAGAGGCGCCATCTGCCGGGATCAAGTAGTATGGTTTTTCCAGATAACGTGTGTCGATCTCCGCAACCGGAACAAAGGAATCGACGTCAAGTGTATGCTGCGACGTCAGTTTCAGTTTCTTGATCTCGTCCGGCTCGACGGGGATGAAATCGTCCTTGTCCGCTTCATAGCCTTTAATCTGATCCTCTGCTTCGACAACATCGCCGGTCTCTTCATCGACATAAGCGCTCTTGACGGGTAAACCGTCTTTGCGGTTCAAAATCTTGAAGTGGATCTTGGATGCCTCGCTTGTGGCACCAACTATCTTCACCCCGCATGACACGGAACCAACCCTCAGAAATCCCTTCCAGACCGCGCGTGGCGCCACCATGCCGTTTCTCCTAGACGTGCCGATGTTCCGCACAACGCCAGGCACACGGTTCTGTTCCGCAGGGGGAGCCCTCGTCGCCAGTGTTAGTCATTCCTCCTCTCGGTAATCGAGCAGCTTCGCATGGCGTAGCCTTTCCTCGCCCTTCAGGAACCTGACGCGGCCGACGAGACCAGGCTTCAGCCATTCGGCCTTTTCCTTCTTTAGACCGATCGGAACTGGTC
>NZ_RZRV01000087.1:0-5490 GCF_004023085.1 Mesorhizobium sp. M7A.F.Ca.US.010.02.1.1
GCCGGGGAATCCCTTGATCGCCAGCAGCGCCTGATGCTGGCGCGGGGTCAGGCCGGCGTCTTCCGCCTGGACCTGGCTGAATTCGAGGAAGCGGCGGATCAGATAGCGAAACTCCGACAGTCGCTGGTAATCGGCCTGGCTGATGGCGGGGCGTGGTTTTTGTGGCTGCGACATATCAGACATGTGTTCGTTTTCCGGCGAAAGCTCAAACGGATTTCGGGCGAAACCGACTTGAATATTTATATCGTGTTACGATACATAGCCACCGACAAGCCCGGCTGGCCGCTTCGACCGTGCCGCATATCCACATTCGGCCCGCCGCCAGGAAGCAAAGCCCGCCATGAAGACCCCTCACTCGAACCCGGAGCATCTGCGTGATTTCACCACGGACGCCAGGGTGCTGCTCGTCGCGGCCATTGCCGTGGTGGTGGCGACAGCCGGACTGGTTGCCGGCATCGCGCTTTTGAAGCTGATCCGGCTGGCCACCAACATCGCCTATTTCGGCCAGTTCTCGCTTGCCGACCTGAAGCTTGAGGACACACCGCTTGGGCTTGCCGCCGTCATCGTCCCGGTGATTGGTGCGCTGATCATCGGCCTGATGGCGCGCTTCGGCAGCGAGAAGATCCGCGGCCATGGCATTCCCGAGGCCATCGAGGCGATCCTGCTCGGGCGCTCAAAACTCGACGCCAAGGTGGCGATCCTGAAGCCGCTGTCGTCGGCGATCTCGATCGGCTCCGGCGGACCGTTCGGCGCCGAAGGGCCGATCATTATGACAGGCGGTGCGATAGGCTCGCTGATCGCGCAGATGCTGCCGGTCAGCGACAACGAGCGCAAGACGCTGTTGGTGGCTGGTGCGGCAGCAGGCATGACCACCGTGTTCGGAACCCCGATCGCCGCCATCATGCTGGCCGTCGAACTGCTGCTTTTCGAATGGACCCCGCGCAGCTTCATCCCGGTGGCGGTCGCGGCTGTTATCGCCGAGGTGGAGCGCACCATGCTGCATCTGCCTGGGCCGATCTTTCCGTTTCAGGGCGGCATGGAGGTGTCCTTTGCCGGCCTTGCAGGCTGGGTGGCGATCGGCGTTTGTGCAGGACTTTTGTCGGGACTGCTGACGCAGATGGCCTATGCCTGCGAGGACGGTTTTCAGAAGCTGCCGATCCACTGGATGTGGTGGCCGATGATCGGCGGCCTGGTGGTCGGCATCGGCGGGCTGATCGAGCCGCACGCGCTCGGTGTCGGCTATGACAACATCACCGACATGCTGGACGGCCGCACCGTCGCGACGGCGGCCCTCCTGCTGCTGGTGGTCAAGGCGATCATCTGGTCGGTTGCGCTCGGCTCGGGAACGTCGGGAGGTGTGTTGGCGCCGCTGTTGATCATGGGCGGGGCCATGGGCGCTGTGCTCGCCGGCGTTCTGCCTGCCGCGGATCCGGGTTTCTGGGCGCTGCTGGCGATGGCCGCCACGATGGGCGGCACAATGCGTGCGCCGCTGACCGCCACGTTCTTCGCCGTCGAACTGACCGGCAACACACATATGCTGGTGCCGCTGATTGCTGCCTGCGCCGCCGCGCACGCCGTCACCGTGCTTCTGATGAAGCGGTCGATCCTGACCGAAAAGATCGCCAGAAGGGGACATCATCTGGTTCGCGAATACCGCGTCGACCCTTTCGCCCTGACCAGGGTGCGCGAGGTGATGACGTCACAGGTCGAAAGCGTGCCGGCGACGATGACGCTGCATGGCGCAGCAGCCTTCCTGACCGCGCCGGAAACACGGCATCCGAGTTTTCCGGTGGTGGATGAGAACGGGCATGTGCTGGGCCTCATCGATCCGCCGGCTATATTGCGCTGGAGACGCGCCGGCACGCACCGCACCACCACGCTTGGCGAACTGCTGGCCGGCAGCAAGGTGACGCTGGCCTATCCGGACGAATATCTCGAAGGCCTCTCCGACAAACTGCTGCTGGCCAACGTCTCTCATCTGCCCGTCGTCACTCGCGAAGGCTCGTTGCTGGTCGGCTATGTCGGCTGGAAGGATTTGATGCGCGTGCGGTCCAGGAAACAGGCCGAGGAGCGCGAGCGTTCGACCTTGCTTGGCTTCGGCACCAGACACACGAAAAAGAACGACGCCGTCGAAAGCCTTTAGATTCTCTCTGCGTGCTTCGCCCACTCCAGCACATAGAGCCTCAGCGCCGAGGACAGGTTGGTGTCGCGGGGCCGCGTCTCGTCGACTTCGGCGACAAGCGCAGCGAGCGTCAGCTCCCTGGTCGCCGCGATCGCGACGAGGTCCTCATAGAAGGGCTTTTCAAGCGAGTAGCTGGTGCGGTGACCACGAATGGTCACCGAGCGCTTTTCGACCGCGCTCACTGGTGACAGCTCACTGGTCGTCTTCGGCGCCGGATGGCTCGCGGCGGTGCCCAGCGACGAAGTTTTCGGCCTTGTCGGCGACTATGCGGTCGCGTTGCTTCTCTGCCTTGGAGCGACCGTACAGTGCCCGGTTCTGTTCGGCGACGCGCACTTTCTCGTCCCGCGCCTTCTGCTTGCGAGCCTGGCGGAGATTGACGATGTCAGCCATGGCGTGAACCGCAGGCCTATTTCTTGCGGAAGGCGTCGAGCGAGACCACTTCGGCGCCCTTGGTGCTGGCGTCCGCCGCTGCGGGCTTCTTCTCCGCCTCGGCGGCAGCTGCCTTCTTCTCCGCCTTCGGCTTTTTCTCGGAGACGATGGTCAACGGCTCAGGCGAGGCTGGAGCGGCTGGTTCCTCGGCTGCCGCGCCATCCGTCTTGACGTCGAATTCGAGTTCGAAATTGACCGACGGATCATAGAAGCCGCGTACGGCCGAAAACGGGATTTCGAGCTTTTCCGGCACATCGGAGAAGGACAGGCCAACCTCGAAGCCGGTATCGGTCACCTTCAGGTCCCAATACTGGAACTGAATGACGATGGTCATCTGCTCGGGATAGCGCTCGCGCAGCCGCGAAGACACGCGTACGCCCGGCGCGCCGGTCAGGAAGGTGATGAAGAAGTGGTGGTTGCCGGGGAGGCCGGTGCGCGCGACCTCGGCCAGGACCTTGCGCATGACGCCGCGCAACGCCTCCTGGGCCAGAATGTCGTAGCGGATGTGGTCGTCGGCCATGTGGCGGTCGGGTTCCGTTGAATCGTCCGCATAGCTGTAATCAAGCTTGAGGGCGGCGTAAACCGCATATAGATCACCCTCGCGCGGAAGCGAAGACTATTGCCAGCGATTTGATCGCTCAGGCGCTGGCGAGCGCGCTTTGCTTTTCGGACGATGCCGCGGACCGGCGCTTGCCGAAGGCGCGCAGGAATGTGCGCACGCCATTGGTCGCGGATTGCAGCACCTCGTCCTCGCGCGGCGAGCCGCCAAGCATGAAGGTGGTCTGCAGTTCGGCATTGACGAGGCCAAGGAACTGGCGTGCCGCCACATCCGGGTCCTCGATCGTGAGATAGCCGCCATAGGCGAGGCGGGCCAAGCGGGCGGCGATTGCCGGCCATGTTCTGCCCGGTCCCTGTTCGCGCCATTCGGCAAACAGTTCGGGATAGCGCTCGCCTTCGGTCTGGATCAGCTTGCGCAGGAATTTTCCGTCGCGGTTGCAGATGCAATTCTGGTTCAAGCGCACGGCAAAGCCGATCAGATCGGCTTCGAGATCCTTGGGCTGGTCGGGGAAGGTGGCAATGGTGGCGAAGATGCCGGCATTGCAGCGTTCGGTGAGGTCGCGGACCACGGCGACGAACAGTTTCTGCTTGTCGCCATGATGGTTGTAGATCGTCTGGCGCGAAACGCCGGCTTCGGCCGCGATCAGATCGATGTTGGCGCCGGCGAAACCTTCGCGGCAAAACACGGCAGCCGCGGAATCGACGATCGAGAGGCGCTTGGCCTCATGGCCGCGTGGCGGGAAAATGTCAGGAGAAACGTGCAGCTTCATAAAAAACTATATAGAGGTGATTGACGATTTAGACAAGAGTGTCTAAATTTGTGGACACAAGATAAAGAGATTTCGCGTGAGAGAGACGGATAGAATTCGCTCTCGAGCTGTCGGAAGCTCACGGGATGGAACGTCCTAGGTTAGACGTCGCCTAGCGGCGGCAACCAGATTTGAAAGAGCCTTTATCATGAGTCCCAAATTCCTCCGCATCGCGGTCGTGCTCGGCTTGTTGTCCGCCATCGGCCCGTTCGCCATCGACATGTATCTGCCCGCGCTGCCGTCGATCGGCGCGGATCTGCATGCCAGCACCGCTGCGGTGCAGATGAGCCTGTTGATCTTCTTCCTGTCGATGGGGTTTGGCCAGATCGTCGTCGGGCCGATTTCCGACATGATCGGCCGCAAGCTGCCGCTTTATGGCGGTCTTGCGCTGTTCATGGTTGGCGGCATCGGTTCGGCAATGGCGCCGACCATCGAATGGCTGATCGCTTTCCGTTTCCTGCAAGGGCTTGGCGCCAGCGCCGGCATGGCCGTTCCGCGCGCCATCGTGCGCGACCTGCACACCGGTAATGAGGCCGCCAAGCTGATGTCCTTGCTGATGCTGGTGTTCTCGGTGTCGCCGATCCTGGCGCCGCTGACCGGCAGCGTGATCATCGAGAATTTCGGCTGGCGCGCCGTGTTCTGGACGGTGACGGGCGCGGCTCTGCTGGCCACCATCCTTCTGGCGACTTCGCTCAAGGAGACGCGGCCGGTGGAAGATCGCGCCGGGTCCTCCTTCGGCACCGCGCTGTCGGCCTACCGCTTCCTGATGGGTGATCACAACTTCCTCGGTCTGACGGCGATCGCCGGCTTCGGCATTGCCAGCTTCTTCGTCTATCTGTCGAGTTCGTCGTTCATCCTGATCGACCATTACGGGCTGTCGCCTTCGGTCTACAGCGTGTTCTTCTCGATCAACGCGGTCGCCTTCATCGGCATGTCGCAGATGACGGGGCTGCTGGCCGAGCGCTTCGGCCTGAGGCGCGTGGTGCGCGTCGCGGTGACCGGCTATGCGACGACGATGGTGGTGCTGTTCGCGGTGATGGCGACGGGCATCGACCGGCTCGATATGATGGCGGCGCTGCTGTTCGTCGGCTACGGCTTTCTCGGCCTAGTCATTCCGACCACCTCGGTTCTGGCCATGGAAGAACATGGCGAGATTGCCGGCACCGCTTCAGCGCTGATGGGCACGCTGCATTTCGCCATCGGCGCACTCGCCATGGGTGTCGCCGGCGTGTTCTTCGACGGTACGCCGCTGCCGATGGTGGCCGGGATCACGCTGTGTGCGGTGATTTCCTTCACGCTGGCCAAGATCACGCTCGGCCGCTCGCGCGAGGTTGCCGAGGCACCGGCGGAATAAGCAACCAAAACAAATGAAAAAGGCCGGGTTCTGAACTGACCCCCGAAAGTTGGACACAACCTTCGGGGGTTTTGCATGTCCAAATACAGCGAGAGTTTCAAGCGCTCGGTTGTCGATAGCTATTTAGGCGGGGATGAGAGCTGCGCGAGTGCGGCGTC
>NZ_RZRV01000088.1:0-4767 GCF_004023085.1 Mesorhizobium sp. M7A.F.Ca.US.010.02.1.1
GACTAGCCTGGGTCGGCGCCAACGGAAGTCTCCCTCCCCCTTGTGGGGAGGGGTTAGGGGTGGGGGTCCGTGCCGGGCAGACATCTCAAGAATTCCACGTGCGATAGCCCTCCCCACAAGGGGGAGGGTGAGCGCAGCTACTGCCGCTTGTATTCCCGCACCGGCGACTTGGTGCCGTCGGTGTAGGTGACCTGCACCGACATCGATTTCACGCTGTCGGCGACCTTGAAATAGGGCTGGTAGTCGTAGGGGATGGCGTAAGGGTCCTTCTTGTCGCAAGGCGGCATCTTGATCTCCTTGTCGAGCGCCGCGCCGTTCAGGCTGTAGTGCACCTGTTTGATGGCGCAGCGGTAGGACAGCATCTGGGTGAAGTAGACCAGCCCGTGATTGCCGCTGGCATCGAAGGCGATCCACGAGGTCCAGAACTGGTCGAGGATCTGCTTGTTGCCCTGCTGAAGCGCTGTCTCCGGGTCGAAGCGGATGTCGAACGGGCCGGTCTCGCGGCCCCTGATGTCGAGATATTTGATGGCGATGATGCCGGCCACGGTGCTGTCGGGCATCTCGAAGCTCGGATTGGCCATCGGCTTGCCGGTCGTCTGGTCGTTCATGGCCAGAAAACCGGTGTCGGTGAACGGACCGCTGTCGCCCATGCGCCAGGAGATGGCCGTCGCCGGCTCCGGCAGCGAGATGGTCATCGACCAGCCCTGGTTGGAGCGCATCGGCGTCAGCGAAGGCACGAAGCGGGCGGGATCGAGCACGTCGCTAAGCGCTGCCAGCCGGCTGCGGCTGCGGTCCAGCCAGTCGGCGAGTTGCGTCTGGTCGACGAAATATGTGAGCAGCCCGCCATCCTTCTCGTAGGACGTGAACTTGGTCAGCGCCTCGGCCTCGTTGCGCTTGTCGGCCAGCGTCTGGGCGCCGAGCCGGTCTTCGGAAAACTCCTGCGCCAACAGGAAATAGGCCGGCGCGAAATCTGGATTGGCTGATATGAAGGATTTGAGCTTGTCGACGCGCTGGGCGTCGTCGAACTGCTGGATATGCACCAGCTTGATCGACAGCGCCTTGCCCTTGTCGGCAAGCGCGCCGAACACTTCGCGGGCGCCGGCCTTGCCGTCCTGCACCCGAAGCAGCGTGGCAAAGCGCGTGTAGGGATCGATGGCGTCGACATCGAAGCCGGCAAAGGCAAGGTAGGAGCGCCGCGCATTGAGCATGTCGCCGGACAACTCGTAGACGCGGGCATTGTGGTAGAACTCGTCCGGCCGCTTCGGCTCGGCAATCGCCCCACCCTGCGCGGCAAGGGCGGCAAAGCCCCTGGCGATGGTGTCGATCGAGGCGGCGATCTGCTGAGTCGTTTCTTGCAGCTTCTCGGTCTGCTTCTTCACCTCGTCGGTGGTCTTCTGCACTTCCGCCGTCTGCTGCGTCTGCTGCTGCTGGGCGTTAGCGATCTCATCGGCCTTCTTCGCCACCGTGTCGGTCGACTGCTTGACCTGTTCGACCGTTTTCTGCGTCTGCGTGACGGTCTGCTCGATCCTGGCCACTTTTTCGGTAACGATGCCCATCGACTGCTGCAGCCCGGCAATGGCCGGCACCAGGCTGGCGATCACCCCGTTCTGGGCGTTGGTCTGCTGCTGCAGGCCGTAGACGCCGCCGGCGACGGCCGCTGCTGTTGTGGCGAAGATCAAGGCCGGCAGCGCTCTGGCCGCCAGCACCAGCCTGAGCACGATGGCAATGGCGATGATGATTGCGGCCACCGCGGCGATCAGCGCGATATAGGCGGCGAACGGCGCCAGCGGATTGAGGATGTCGGATACGGCACCCCCGATAAAGGCGACGCTGCCGGCCCATTTGCCAGTGCGGCTGAGCGATGCCCTGATAAGCGAGGGCGCAGCGCCCCCGGCCCCGATGTTCGTCATGCCAAGCCCCCAAGCCCTGAGATACCACGCCCCTTCCCACGGGAAACGCGGCCCTGGCAAGGAAAGACACGGGAAAACCGGCGTTTTCGGGGCGGATGGCAAGCTTGGGTTCCTCGCCCCCACGCAGTGGGGGAGAGGTGGCCGCGAAGCGGCCGGAGAGGGGGCCTTCGTAGGGCGCAGCCCCTCTCCGTCTCGGCTTCGCCGAGCCACCTCTCCCCACTTCGTGGGGCGAGGAACCAAGTCCTGTGAGACCTCGACAATCCTGGGGCTAACCGGCATTAACCAAATGGACGCAACAGCCGCGTTACGTTAGCTTCGTCTCATCTCAGCAACAGCCGACCCAGAACAGTCCTGCCCTTGTCCAACCTGCGTCCCCTTCCGCTCATCCAGAGAGTTTTTGCGGCACTCGCCCTGCTGGTGCTGCTTGCCGGCTGCGCCACGACGCCGCCCGACAGCGTGCTGGCCGTACCCGCGCCGGCGCAGAAATATGCGGCCATCGTCGTCGACGCCAGGACCGGCAAGCAGCTGTTCGAGGTCAGCTCGACGGCGCAGCGCTACCCGGCTTCGCTGACCAAGATGATGACGCTGTATCTTTTGTTCGAGGCGCTGGAGTCCGGCCGCGTCACCAAGCAGACGCAGATCCCGGTTTCGGACCATGCCGCCTCGCAGCCGCCGACCAAGCTGCGCTTCCGGCGCGGCGAAAGCATCGACGTCGATTCGGCGATCCGCGCCATCGTCGTCAAATCGGCCAACGACGTGGCGGTGGCGGTCGGCGAATATCTCGGCGGCAGTGAAGATCAGTTCGCCGCCATGATGACATCCAAAGCCCGCCAGCTCGGCATGACCAGCACCAGCTTCCGCAACGCGTCGGGCCTGCCCGACGATGGCCAGATGACGACGGCGCGCGACATGGCGGTGCTCGGCATGGCGCTGCGTCAGCGCTTTCCCCAGCAGTTCCACTATTTCTCCGAAAGCGACTTCATGTTCCGCGGCAGGCTGGTGCGCGGCCACAACGACATGCTCGGCCGCGTACGCGGCGTCGACGGCATCAAGACCGGCTACATCAGGGCCTCGGGCTTCAACATCGTCACCTCCTACAATGCCGACGGCCGCAATCTGATCGTCGTGGTGATGGGCGCCGCCTCAGCCCGCCAGCGCAACGACCATGTCGAAGCGCTGATCCAGCGGAGCCTGTCGCCGACCATGGACGGCGCCAAGACGAGGCTGATGTTCGCCGAGCAGTAGTGGCCGCGGCGCGGTTCGCGTCTGGGCGCCCGGTGATGGATAGGAATTTTTTCTTGACTGGTGAGGGCAGCTACGCTACTGTTTTGGGTATGGTGCCGAGTCGCGCCAATTGACCCACTGGAAACGTGACCCGCCCGCAAGGCGGGTTTTTTATTGCCCGCAGCCGTGCAGAACCTTGTGCACGTTGGCGGGACAGCACCCCCCTCTGTCCTGCCGGATGTTCGTCGCTCGGAAAGCCAAGCAATTGGCTTTCCGCCCGCTGCGCGGACCGCTCCTCAACCCCCGCAAGGGGGGAGATCAGCGGCTTCGGCGCTACGCTCACTCATGTGACGGTGGAAATTGGCGAAATCCGGGATGACAGTCAATCTCCCTCCTTGCGGGGGAGATGTCCGGCAGGACAGAGGGGGGTGATTGGCGCAAACATCGGGCAAGTTCTTCACCGCAAGCGACACTCGCAGGTCGCGGCATGGATCCTCGGGTCTGCGCGTCCGCTTCGCTCCCGCTCCGCCCGTGGATGACGAAGTCGGGAAGCGATCAAAACACTTGTAGTCCCACGAAATCCGTCGCGATGCTGGCGATGTTGCGGCATACGTCGCCCAGCACCCTCAGGAGCCCGCATCATGAGCACCGTCCCCAAAACGCCCGAGCAGGCGGAAGACAACCAGCACGACAGCGGCGGCGAATATTTCGAGGCGCCGACCCTCAGTGAGCTGGAGGCCGATCCGGTGTCGGACGAGCACTTCGAGACGCCCGAAGTGCCGGACTCCGAACCTGCGGGCCCAGGCGCCCACCGCGGCAAGCCGAAGAAAAAACCGTCGGCCATATCGGGCCGCAAATTCCGCAAGCGCGATCTGGTGCGCATCGACACGCTGCGCCCAAGCCTCGCCGACCGCATCCGGTCGGACCATCCCGACCTGCCGGCCGGCGCCCGCATCAGCCGCGCCGAGCTCGGCCGCTACCGCATGCGCTACATGGAGGAGCTTCTCCAGCAGGAGCACGGCGAATTCTCCGAGCTCGACCGCCAGGTGGTCGAATCGATCGCCAGGCAGGACACCATTTCCGAAAACTCGGAAGAGGAATTCGAGGAGCACCGGACGTTCGCCGACCGCGTCTCCGACAACATGGCTTCCTTCGGCGGCAGCTGGTGGTTCCTGATCTCGTTCGGCAGCGTGCTGCTGGTGTGGATCGGCATCAACCTGATCGCCGGCATGAGCGCCGCCTTCGACCCCTACCCCTTCATCCTGCTCAACCTGCTGCTCTCCTGCATCGCCGCCATCCAGGCGCCGATCATCATGATGAGCCAGCGGCGGCAGGAGTCCAAGGACCGCCTGCGCTCCTTCAACGACTACCGCGTCAACCTCAAGGCCGAGCTCGAAGTGCGCCATCTGCACGAAAAACTCGACTACCTCATCTCGCGCCAATGGACCCGCCTGGCCGAAATGCAGCAGATGCAGCTGGATGCGATGCACGAACTGGCGGGCGCGAAGAAGCCCAAGCGCGCTGTGCGCAGAAGGCGGGCGGTGAAGAGTGAGGCGGGGTGAGGAGTGGTCCGCGCAGCGGACGAAAAGCCAATTGCTTGGTTTTTCGAACGACGAACGCCCTGAGCCTGGGA
>NZ_RZRV01000089.1:0-4556 GCF_004023085.1 Mesorhizobium sp. M7A.F.Ca.US.010.02.1.1
ACGTCGAGCGCCGTTGTTGGCTCGTCGAATATTATGAGGTCCGGACGACAAGCCATTGCCATCGCTGTCATTGCCCGTTGCAACTGCCCGCCGGAGACCTGATGAGGATAGCGAAAGCCTATGGTCTCCGGTTCTGGGAGTTGAAGGCGTCGATAAAGATCGACGGCGCTCCGGTTCGCCTCTTCCCGGCCGGCAATTCCATGCGCCACCGCGGTTTCGACGGTTTGTTCCAACAGCCGATGTGCCGGATTGAAAGAGGCAGCCGCGCTTTGCGCGACATAGGCAATGCGGGAGCCCCTGAGGCGACGACGCCCTTTTTCATTGACTGCCAGAAGATCAATCCCGTCGAACAGGACCGAGCCTTGCGTGATCCGGCAGCCCGGCTTGGCATAACCCATTGCGGCAAGGCCAATGGTGGACTTGCCGGCGCCTGACTCTCCGATCAGCCCAAGAACCTGGCCCCGCTTCAGCGTCAGATCGACCCCGTGGACAATGGGATGCCACCGCTCATCCGAAAACCCCTCCACATGCAGATTGCGGATTTGAAGCAGATCCTTTCCTTTTTCGCGTGGGCCTGGACCGCTACTTTTCATCCCGCAACCCGCTTGTTGCTTGCAGGAACCAATCCACCACGAAATTCACGGACACGGTAAGGAGAGCAATCGCGCCGGCCGGAAGTAGCGGGGTGACATCGCCATAGGTGATCAGGGTCGCGTTCTCGCGCACCATTGATCCCCAATCGGCCGTCGGCGGCTGAATACCGACGCCGAGAAACGACAGCGCCGCGACTGTCAGGAACACGAAGCAGAATCGCAAGCCGAACTCGGCGACCAGTGGCGGCATGACATTGGGAAGGATTTCCTTGGCGATGATCCATTTCGGTCCCTCGCCGCGTAATCGTGCCACCTCGACATATTCCATCACCGCCACGTTAAGCCCGACGGCGCGAGAAAGCCGAAAGACCCGGGTGGAATCCAGAAGCGCAATGATGACAATCAGGCTCGTGATCGACGAGCCGAAGATCGTCAGCAGCACCAGCGCGAAGATCAGACTCGGGATTGACATCAGCACGTCCACCGCACGCGACAAGATCTGGTCGAGCCACCCCCTGTACAATGCGGCAAGAAGGCCGAGCGAGACGCCGACCGCGAAGGACAGCAACGTGGTCGCGACCGCGATAGCGATGGTGTTGCGCGCACCGTAGATCAAGCGGGTAAGCATGTCGCGGCCGAGCTGATCGGTTCCCAGTTTGAACTCCTGGCTCCACGGCGCGAAGGCTTCGCTGAAAACCTGCGTCTCGCCATATGGGGCTATCCAGTGCGCGAAGACCGCAACAAAAACGTAGCCGAGGATCACGACGATGCCGAACCATGCGCTGAACGGTGCCTTCTTCAGCGCAGTTTTCGCCCGGGTCGCACGCGAGCGCCTCAGCCTCCGAACCGCCGCGACAGATTCGGATCTGGTCATCGCGGGTGCAAGAGCCTGGGATTGGTGGCGATGGAAATAACGTCGGCTAGCAAGTTGAGAAGGATGTAAGTCGCGGCGAAAATCAGGGCGCAGGCCTGGACAACCGGAACATCCCTGGATTTCACCGCGTCAACCATCAGCTGGCCGATGCCGGGGTAGACGAACACGACCTCGACCACGACCACTCCGACGATGAGATACGCCAGGTTGAATGCTACCACAGTGACGATCGGAGCCCAGGCATTGGGCAGGGCATGCCTCAGCACGATCACCATCGGGGACATTCCCTTGAGGCGCGCCATATCGATGTAGGGGCTTGCCAGCATGTTGATGATGGCCGCTCGGGTCATGCGCATCATGTGGGCCACGATTACCAGCGTAAGGGTGATTGCCGGCAGGGCCACTTTCCAGAGATGCTCCCAAAATGGCGTCTGATCGTTCACATTCGACAATGTCGGAAATTTGGGAACCGCATTGAGCGCCCAGTTCAGCGAGACAGTGAGCCAATGAGGCAGCGTTTGAGCGAAATCGGATCCGATGAACGTGTCGCGCGAGATCACCAGGTAGGCGAGCATATAGGCGACGAAAAATTCCGGGAATGAAATGGTTGTCAGTGTCGCGACATTCACCAGCCGGTCGAACCAGCCGTTGCGGTACAGCGCAGCCAGAATGCCAAGCCCCAAGGCCAGAGGAACAGCTATCAGCGCAGTCACCGCTGCAAGGAACATCGTGTTGTAGAGGCGTGGTGCGATGATCTCGGCCACGGTACGCCGATATCCGGTGCGGCTCGCAAACGAAGAGCCGAAATCGCCATGGAGCATCTGGGCGACCCAAACGAAGTAGCGCTCGACAGGCGGACGATCGATGCCGATTTCCCGCTGGAACGCGGCGACCGTTTCGGGCGTCGCCGATTGCCCTAGCGTGGCCTTGGCGAAGTCGCCTGGAAGCATCGCGATCGCAGAGAAGATGATGATGGACACGATGAACAAAGTGACCAGGCCGAGGCCAAGGCGCTGCAGGACCGTTCTTGCGACGGGGTTCATGTGCGTGGCGTTTCCCTTTGGGCGGCAGCCCTGCACTCGGAGTAAGCCGGCCGGACCCTCAAAACCATCGCGGCTCCGGCCCGCCATCTCATGCCGTGGCGATCCACCAGCGTTCGGCCATTTTCAGTCCATCGTTCTCCCAGTTGGGCGCCACATCACCGTGTGCGAGCTTTTTGGATTGCGCGCTTACGAAATTGTTGAAGACCAGCACGATGCTGCCGCCGTCATCGTGGGTTAACTGCTGCATCTCGGCATACATCGCCGCTCGCTTGGCCTCGTCCGTCTCGGCGCGCGCCTGGACAAGCAATTCGTTGAAGTGGGGATTTTTCCAGAAAGACTCATTCCAACTGGAGTCGGCGGCGAAGGCTTGCGTGAACATCCAGTCGGCCGTGGCCCGACCGCTCCAATAGGAAGCGCACCAGGGTTTCTTCAGCCAGACATTGTCCCAATAAGCGTCCTCGGCCTCACGCACGACATTGACGTCGATGCCGCATTGGGCTGCCGTTTCGCGAATGAGCGAAGCCGCGTCCACCGCCCCCGCAAAAGCGGCATCGGCCACCGAGAGGTCCACCTTCAGGTTCTCCATCCCGGCCTTTTTCAGGTAGTGCTTGGCCTTTTCCGGATCGAAGCTGTGTTGCGGTTGCGGATCCTTGGCGAATTTGATGGCCGGCGCGATCGGGTTGTCGTTGGCCACAGTGGCGTGGCCAAGAAAGATCTTGTCGACGATTTCTTGGCGATTAATTGCCCATTTCAATGCCATTCGCACGTCCGGATTATCAAACGGCGCCATCGTGACATTCATCGGCAAGGTGTAGTGCCCGTAGCCAGTGACTTCTACGATTTCCACCTTGGGATTGCGTTTCAACATGCCGAGGGTCTTCAGGTCGGCGCGGCCGATATAGTCCACCTCCCCCGTGGACAGCGCCGCCATGCGCGCGGCAAGATCCGTGATGGCGATGAACTCCACCTCGTCGAGATAGGGCTTGCCGTTCTTGAAGTAGTTTGGATTGCGCTTGAGCTTGGCCGAAACGCCGGGCTGGAAATTCTCGAGGACGAAAGCACCGGTGCGAACGCCTGAAGCCCAATCCGCCTTGCCGTCCTTGGCCGGCATGATGACCAGATGGTAGTCACTCATAATGTAAGGGAAATCGGCGTTGCCGTTTTTGAGCGTGAAGACCACTGTTTCCGGGCCGTCCGACTTGACGTCGGCGACGGAGTCCAACAGCGACTTCGCCGCCGATTTGGTGTCCTTGCCCATGTGATATTGCAATGAAGTCACAACGTCATCCGCCGCCACGTTCTTGCCGTTGTGGAAGGTTGCGCCTTTGCGCAGCTTGAAGGCCCAGGTTTTGGCCCCATCCGAAGTTTCAAAGCTCTCGGCGAGGTCTGGTTGGACATTGCCTTTGGCGTCGACCTCAGTGAGGCTGTTGGACAGCGAGCCCGAAAATGCGGTCTGTGTGAACGTGTCGGGGTAGCCGGCCGGATCGATCGAATCCGTCGTCGCGCCATGAGCCATGCCGAGCTTGGCGAAGCCGCCCTGCATCGGTTCGGCCCGCGCCGTGCTCACGAACAGCCGGTCGGCGGCGGCAACGGTCAGGCCCGCGGCCAGCCCAAGATGAATGAAGTCGCGGCGGGAAACCTTGCCGCCCCCGATCAGGCTTTGCGCGATACCAAGCTTGTATTCAGATTCTGACATTTGACTCTCCCATTGCGGAGTTCTCCGCGTTATTTCTTGTCAAGCACCTGCGAACAGATCTGCTGATTGGCTCCCGCCACCTTTCCTTCGAATTTCCAATCCCAATCGATCTGCGCCAATCAGGCCGTCACATAGATGCCGCCGGCTTCAACGGTGACTGGGAATGTGCGCGCGCGAACGGACGGATCGACCAAGGCCGCGCCTGACTTGATGTCGAACTCCCAGCCGTGCCAGGCGCATCGAACGATCTCGTTTTCGCGATGATAGATGAATTGCGCCTGTTCAACGGGCGCGGTTGTGCCGCATTGCGGCCCCTCGCAAAGCGGAGCGCCGCGGTGCGGACAGACATT
>NZ_RZRV01000008.1:0-137518 GCF_004023085.1 Mesorhizobium sp. M7A.F.Ca.US.010.02.1.1
CTTCCTCAGTCAGAACCTGGTCAGTCCTGGCCTTGATCTCATCGGCCGTCTGCTGGCTTATCAGCCCGTTGCTGACGGCGAAGCCAGCAGCCAGAGCGACAAGGGCTGCAATGATTGCAGCTTTCAACTTCTTCGACATCCATAGGCGCCTTGTTCGTGACACCCAACCAGGGCCAAGGGTGCCGCAACCATGGCGAAGGGTCAATCCTTTGGCTGGAGTCTCTGCTCGGATGCAACGAAATCAATTGGCTACAAACGAAAAACGCCGCCCAATGGGCGGCGTTTCGGCATTGCAGCGGGAAACCCAGATTACTTGATCTTGGTTTCCTTGAATTCGACGTGCTTCTTGGCGACCGGGTCGTACTTGCGGAACGACAGCTTGTCGGTCTTCGTGCGGCTGTTCTTGCTGGTCACGTAGAAGAAACCGGTGTCGGCGGTCGACAGAAGCTTGATCTTGATGTTTGCGGCTTTGGCCATGATATCAGTCCGTTTGTTCGTGGGGTTTTGGCCGCTGGAGCACGGGGAAACACCCGGACGCGGGAAACTTGGCGCGACACATAAAGAACGCGCCCGGAAAGTCAAGCCCGGCAAGCCTCGTGCGATCCGCCTGAGCCTGCTGGTGAACGGAAATCATGCGGTTTCTGTCGCCGGTGCAGCAACCTTCTTCCAGTCTCCGGTCGTGTTCCACCAGCGATTCGGATTGGCGCGGTCGTCCAGCCCCTTGGAACGGCTGGCGAGAATCGGTTGAATGCGGATCACCGGTTCCTGATAGGAATGTGCTTGGAAAATCGCCTCGACGACACGAGCGGCCAGCGCCTGATCGTCCGGCAGTTCGAAGGAAACCTCGACCGTGCCGGGCCGCCGTCTCAATTCGGTTTCGGCGCCGGCGGCCGCACCGTCAAGCGGCCTGTAGCGTTCGATGCCGTGCGCCGACTGATAGGCATTGCGGTCGTATTTGCCCATGGCCAGCGGCGCAATCGCCACCACGGCATCCATGATGCGGTCGACGTCGGCGGCCGGAGCCTGGAACGTTACGAGCAGAAGCAGTGTCATTCGTAGCGATGTGGTTTCAAAGCCGCTGTCGATCATGGAAGTGTCCTCGAGTGTTTTGGGACGCCTTTTTAGCCCTGTGCTCCTGACACGGTTCTGTCAGCAGCCTGTCTCCGTGCCGTGCCAAATGCATGGCTGGCCACAGTCGCGCTACAGCAGGATCTTGCGAACCAACCTGACGGCGACCAAAGCGATATAGGCGGCGAAGAACAGGCCGAGCGACCAGCCGAAGCCGGACGGGCCGAACGCATCCATGCCGATGCCGATCGCCTGCGGGCCGAGCACCATGCCGACGCCGTAGCACAGCACGAAGGCGGCGTTGGCCGACGCCAGTTCATGGCCGGAAAGCTGCGAGCCGAGATGGGCGAGGCCGATCGTGTACATGGCAGCGACGACGCCGCCCCAGACGAACAGAAGCGCGGCCATCAAATGCCAATTCTGGGCGAAGAAGGGCATGAAGACGGTGCCGATAAGACCGACCGTGGCGCAGGCAATCAGCAGGTAGCGGCGATCGCTGACGCGGTCGCTGATCATGCCGATCGGGATCTGCAACAACACATTGCCGAGGCCGATCATGGTCAGCAGAAGGGCTGCATCGGCTTCGGAGTAGCCGATTCGGCTGCCGTAGATCGGGAACAGCGCAAAGCCGCCGGTTTCCACCGCGCCGAACACCAGCACGGCAGCGGTCGCCGACGGCACGAGCCAGATGTAGCGCAGAAAATTGCTGGTTTCGCCATCCGAGGCGATCGACGGGCTCTCGTTGCGTGCTGCCAGCACGGGTATGGCCGCCAGCGTCACCAACGCGATGATAACGCCGAACGGCCTGAAACCGGAACTGCCGAGATGGGCGAACAGCCACGGTCCGGCGGCAAAGCCGAGCGACAGGACAGTGGCGTAAATGCCGAGGACAAGGCCGCGTCGGTGCGGCGGCGCCGAGGTGCTGATCCAGAATTCGGACAGGATGAACAGCACCGTCAGCGCAATGTGCAGCACGATGCGCAGCGGAAACCACATCCAGAAATCGGGTGCGAAATGGAAGCCGACAAAGGCCAGCGCGCCGGCGGCGATCATGGCGATCATTGTCCAGGCAACGCCGAAGCGCATGGCGAGCGGGGTCGCCAGCGGCGCACCGGCGATCGAGGCGAGGCCGGCGACGGCGGTGTTGAGGCCGATCATCGAAGCCGAATGGCCGCGCGTTTCAAGGATGACGCTGAGCAGCGGCATACCGAGGCCGATGGCGATGCCGACGACGCTGATCGACGAGATCGCCGCCACCATCGGCAGCCAGTGTACGCGTTCGTCGCCCTGTGGTTGGGTATCGACCGTCATGGGATTCTGAATACTCTGTCTGTTTGATCTTACGCAATTCCGGGCGGAAAACCGCGTCACACTTTTCCTGGAATTGCTCTAGAGAAGTTCGCGGGTGAAGCGGCTGCGGACAAGCCGGTAGAAGGGCACGGGACCGCCAGGACGCAACAGCGGATCATGGGCGAGGCGCTTTTCCAGCTCGTCCAGGATCATTCGGGTGATATCGGGTATGTCGGCTTCCCTGGCCTTGGCGAGCGGCAGCCAGACCAGCTCTTCGAGCTCGTTGGTGGGACCGCCACCGGGCAGTTCGACGGCGACGTCGTCACGCCAGGCGCTGAAAAAGCGGGTGTCGAAGCGGCGCACCCGGTTGGGCGGCGTGATCGCGCGCGCGACGAAGCGCAGCATGTCCACCGAGGGTTGCACGCCGTGTTCGGCAAAACCCTGCCAGTCGGACCTGGAGGTTGCGAAGGCACCCTTGCGGCCGATCAGCAGCCCGGCTTCCTCATAGGTTTCGCGGATGGCCGACAGGGCGATGGCGCGGGCTCGTGCGGCGCTTGTGCGGCCCGGCCCGGCGATCAGCCTGGCTTCCTGCTCCGGGTGCAAGGCGGCGACGACCGGTATGCGGCTGTCGGTCGGATCGGTGCGGCCGCCGGGAAAGACGAATTTGCCCGGCATGAACGCGTGGCCGGCATGACGGCGACCCATCAGAACCAGCACGTCATCGTCCTTGCGGTCGAGCAGGATGAGGGTTGCCGCGTCGCGCGGGCGGATGGGCCGGTCGCTATGAGCGATCATGCTCCGCTCGATCCTGTCGACTTCCGCCTTGGTCATACCGTCCATGCGCAGGACCTAGCGGAAACTTCTGGCAAGCGAAAGTGGCCTTTCACGGTCGGTATGTTGCACCAGGCAGCATTCTTGGCTGCGGCCTAGGCTTCGGGATGCGGCTCGATCACGTCGTGCTCGCCGCCGAAGCCGTGCATATAGAAGGCCCATTGCAGTCCGATGACGGCACCCTTGATCGGCTGCAGCAGCGCAACCGACAAAAGGATGGTCAGCGGTACCCAGATGGCGATGTGCTGCCATGTGGACAGCGTCGACGTCGCCTCAACGCCCATGAAGGCGCCCAGCACGATATGGCCGACGATGACTATGACGAGATAGGCGGGCAGGTCGTCGGCCCGGTGGTGATGCAATTCCTCGCCGCAGACACTGCATGTGTCGACGGTCTTGGTGAAAGCGCGAAACAGCTTGCCTTCGCCGCAATGCGGGCAGCGGCCGAGCAGGCCGCGCTTCATCGCCGTCCACAGCGGGCGCGTGGTCCGGCCCGAGTGATGTTCTCCGCCGAAAACCTGTTCTTCCATGGCTGTTGTCATCATCGTCTCCTGCCGCGCGAACCCGGTCGCGATTGCGACGCGCGGGCGCGGCCCTTGGCCTTGTGAAACGACCGCTTGGAGCCCGGCAGAGGCTTCGGGTCGGTCAACATCTCGAAGCGCATCGCCCCGGCCATCGGCGCCACCTCGATGAGTCGGACCTCGACACGGTCCGCGAGCTGATAACCTTTGCCCGAGCGTTCTCCGAACAGGGAGCGAGCGGTTTCATCGTATATATAGTAATCGCCGCCCAGAGTTGACACCGGGATGAAGCCATCCGCGCCGTACTGCGGCAATTGGACAAATAGTCCTGACTTGGTGACGCCGGAGATGCGGGCATCGAACCGGTCGTCGACGCGTTCGGCGAGATAGCTGGCGATCAGACGGTCGACCGTGTCCCGCTCGGCCGCCATTGCGCGGCGTTCCGTGCCGGAAATCAGCACCGCGACATCTTCGAGCCGTGCCGCTTCGTCCTGCGTCAGCCCGCCCGGACCCAATCCGAGTGCGGCAATAAGTCCGCGATGCACGATCAAATCGGCATAGCGGCGGATCGGCGAGGTGAAATGGGCGTAGCGGCGGAGGTTGAGACCGAAATGGCCGATGTTCTTTGGCGAGTATTCGGCTTGGCTCTGCGAGCGCAGAACCACTTCGTTGACCAGGCCTTCATTGTCGGCGCCGCGCACGCGCTCCAAAATGCCGTTGAACTGGCTTGGCTGCATCTGCGCGCCGCGCGCAAGTGACAGGCCCAATGTCTGCAGGAACTCGCGCAGCGATTCCTGTTTGGCCAGCGATGGCGCGTCATGGACGCGATAGACCAGTTCCTGTTTCTTCGCTTCGAGCGTTTCGGCCGCCGCGACATTGGCCTGGATCATGAATTCTTCGATGAGCTTGTGGGCATCGAGCCGGTCCGGCACGATGACGCGATCGACGGTGCCGTCCGGCTTTAGCACGATCTTGCGCTCCGGCAGGTCGAGTTCGAGCGGCTGGCGGCCATCGCGGCCGCGCTTCAGGATCGCATAGGCGTCCCACAGTGGCTTCAGCACGGTTTTGAGGATCGGGCCTGTCTTGTCGTCCGGCGCGCCGTCGATCGCCGCCTGAGCCTGCTGGTAGGCGAGCTTTGCCGCCGACTTCATCATGACGCGATGGAAGGAGTGCCTGAGCTTGCGGCCCTCGGCCGAAAAAACCATGCGCACTGCCAATGCCGGCCGGTCCTGGCCCTCGCGCAGCGAGCAGAGATCGTTGGAGATGCGCTCGGGCAGCATCGGCACGACGCGATCCGGGAAATACACCGAATTGCCGCGCTTCAGCGCTTCGCGGTCGAGTGCCGTGCCGTAGCGCACATAGGCGGCGACGTCGGCGATGGCGACAGTGGCGACCACGCCGCCCGGGTTCTTCTCGTCGAGATCCGGCGTGGCGAAGACGGCGTCGTCATGATCCTTGGCGTCGGCCGGATCGATGGTGATCAACGGCAGGTCGCGCCAATCCTCGCGGTGATCCAGCGTCGCGGGTTTGACCGCTTCGGATTCTGCGATGACGTCGGCCGGGAAGATATGCGGAATGTCGTGTGCGTGGATGGCGATCATCGAGACCGCCTTTTCGCTGGTCAGCGAGCCCAGCACGTTGAGCACCTTGGCCCTCGGCAGCCCATAGCGGGAAGCCCGCGCCGGCTCGACCTCGACCAGGTCACCGTTCTTGGCGCCGTTCTGGAATTCCTTATCGACGATCAGTTCGGGCTGGCGCCGTTCCACCGGTTCGATGCGGAAGGTGCCGTCCTGCAAGATGCGAAAGACACCGAGCACGGCATCGGTACGTTTTTCGAAAATCTTCACCACCCGCCCGGTGTAGGCGGGGCCGCCCAGGGCGACGTTCGTGTCGTCGGCCGGAAAGGTCTTGGCCAGCACGCGGTCGCCAATGCCGGGCGCCGGTCCACTGCCACTGCGCGACAGGCGGATGGAAACGATGGGCGGCGGCCCATTGGCCGTGTGTTCGGTAGGACGCGCCAAGAGCACGCCATCGGCATCACGGTCAAAAATATCGAGGACCGTGACATGGGGCAGGGCGCCGACGCGGGCCAACCCCTTGCGTTCCTTGGTAAGGACGCCTTCGTCCTGCAAGTCGCGCAGCAGATCCTTCAGCCAGATGCGGTCGTCGCCGCGCAGTGCGAAAGCTTTCGCGATGTCGCGTTTGCCGGCGCGATCGGGATTTTCGGCGATGTAGCGCAAAATTTCGTCACGCGACGGCCGGTAGTCGTCCTTGACCTTGGCCCTGGTGTCGGCGGTGCGCGGATCGCCGTGGGTTCTGCCGGTGATCTTGCGCGCCACGCTGCCCTATCCTTTTTTCTTCGCGGCCGGCTTCTTCGCAGCCGGCTTCTTGGCGGCTGCTTTCTTGGTTGCCGGGGCCTTGGCCGCCGCTGCCTTGCGGAACGGCTTCTTGCCGCCGCCGCCCTTGGCTTCCTTCTCGGCAATCAGCGCCAGCGCGTCCTCGATGGTCACCGACTGTGGATCCCTGCCCTTGGGCAGGGTGGCGTTGACCTTGCCGAAATTCACGTAAGGTCCGTATTTGCCGTCGCGCACGACGATCTTGCCGCCGCCATCGGGATGGTCGCCAAGCTCCTTGAGCGCAGCGGCAGTGCCGCCATTGCGTCCGCCCTTGCCCTTCAACTGCTTCTCGGCGATCACCGACACGGCGCGGTTGAGGCCGATCGAGAACACGTCCTCGATGCTCTCGAGATTGGCATAGGTGCCGTCATGCAGCACGAACGGACCGTAGCGGCCGAGCCCGGCCGAGATCATCTTGGCCGTTTCCGGATGCTGGCCGACATCGCGGGGTAGCGACAGCAGCGCCAGCGCCTTTTCGTGATCGATCGATTCTGCCGTCCAGCCCTTGGGCAGGCTGGAGCGCTTGGCTTCCTTGCCGTCGCCGCGCTGCAGGTAGGGGCCGAAGCGGCCGCTCCGCAGCGTGATTTCCTCTGACGTGTAGGGATCCTTACCGATGACCTTGGTGCCGTCCTCGCCGCCGCCATTCTCGCCATTCGGATTGGCGGCGTCGCCGAGCTGGCGGGTGAAGGAGCATTCGGGATAGTTGGAGCAACCGACGAAGGCGCCGAACTTGCCGAGTTTCAGCGACAGATTGCCGGTGCCGCATTTCGGGCAGATGCGCGGGTTCGAACCGTCTTCGCGCGCGGGGAACACCAGCGGCGCCAGCTCTTCATTCAGCGCGTCCAGCACGTCGGTGACGCGCAGTTCCTTGATGTCGGCGACGGCACCGGAAAAATCCTTCCAGAAATCGCGCAGCACGTCCTTCCAGGCGAGCTTGCCGTCGGAAATCTCGTCGAGCTTCTCTTCCAGAGATGCCGTGAAGTCGTACTCGACATAGCGCTTGAAGAAGCTTTCGAGGAAGGCCGACAGCAGCCGGCCCTTGGCCTGCGGCACCAGCCGGCGCTTGTCGATGGTGACATAGTCGCGGTCTTCGAGCGTCTTCAGGATCGCCGTATATGTGGAAGGCCGGCCGATGCCGAGTTCTTCCAGCTTCTTGATTAGCGAAGCTTCCGAATAACGCGGCGGCGGCTCGGTGGTGTGCTGGGTGGCATTGATCGCCTGGCGGGCAAGCTGCTCGCCGGCGCGGATTTCGGGCAGCCGACGGTTTTCCTCGTCTTCCGCATCGTCGTCCTTCTGGTCGGTGTAGGCGGCGATGAAGCCGTCGAAGCGAACGACCGAACCGATAGCACGCAGCTCCGCGGTGCGCGATCCGTTGACCGCTTCGATCTCGGCGGTGGTGCGCTCGATCTCGGCGGACTGCATCTGGCTGGCGATGGCGCGCTTCCAGATCAGCTCATAGAGCCGCATCTGGTCGGAATCGAGATATTGCCTGACCGATGCCGGGGTGCGCATGAAATCCGTCGGGCGGATCGCTTCGTGCGCTTCCTGGGCGTTCTTGGCTTTGGCCGTATATTGGCGCGGCTTTTCCGGCAGGTATTTTGCGCCGAATTCCTTGGCAATGGCGTCGCGTGCGGCGTCGATCGCCTCGGGTGCCATCTGCACGCCGTCGGTTCGCATATAGGTGATGAGACCTGTGGTCTCGCCGCCGATCTCCATGCCTTCATAGAGACGTTGCGCCACCTGCATGGTGCGGCTGGCCGAGAAGCCGAGGCCCGATGAGGCGGCCTGCTGCAGCGTCGACGTGGTGAAGGGCGGGCCGGGATTGCGCTTGGTCGGCTTGGCTTCGACCGACACCGCCTCGAAGGTCGCGCCTTCGAGCATCGACTTGATGTCGTCGGCCTGCGCCTTGTTGGAAATATCGAGCTTTTGCAGCTTCTTGCGATCGAACGCCGTCAGCCGCGCTTCGAAATTCTCGTTGCGCGGCGTGCCGAGCAGGGCGGCGATCTGCCAGTATTCCTCGCGGATGAAGCGCTCAATCTCGGATTCGCGGTCGCAGACCAGGCGCAGTGCAACCGACTGGACGCGTCCGGCCGAACGGGCGCCCGGCAGCTTGCGCCACAGCACCGGCGACAGCGTGAAGCCGACGAGATAATCCAGCGCCCGACGGGCGAGATAGGCATCGACCAGTGGCGCATCGATCTGGCGCGGATTGGCCATTGCTTCCAGCACCGACGATTTGGTGATGGCGTTGAAGACGACGCGGCTGACCGGCTTGTCCTTTAGTGCGCGCTTCTGCTTCAGCACCTCCAGCACATGCCAGGAGATGGCTTCACCTTCGCGATCCGGATCGGTGGCGAGGATCAGGCCGTCGGCATCCTTGACCGCCTTGGCTATGTCGGCAAGCCGCTTGCCCGAGGCGGTGTCGACCGCCCAGGACATGGCGAAATCCTCATCCGGACGCACCGAGCCATCCTTGGCCGGCAAATCCCTGACATGGCCGAACGAGGCCAGAACCTTGTAGTTCTTGCCGAGGTATTTGTTGATTGTCTTCGCCTTGGCCGGCGATTCGACGACGACGACGTCCATGAGGTCTCATATCAGCTGTGGTGCGGCAGAAGAATTCCGCTGCGCGCGACGAAATCTCGTTCTATTTGTCGCTCACATGGCCGCGCTTTTGCATCCGGTCAAGGGGAAGCGCCCAAATTGCGGGCCGGTCCGCAGCAATACACTCTAAGAGTGTATGGAGAAAATCACAGAATTTTGGGAAAGGGAGATGTGGTGCCGAGCCGGCGAAAACGACCTGGTTTCACTTTTCCACCGAGTCGCGGAGTGACGGCCGGGAATAGCGTCGGTTCGACGCCAGAACGGCTGATTGATGCTGGCCGCCGGCGGCATGGAGCGATGCCTGGCGACCAGTCAGCAGGCGGGACTGGGATAGAGTGGCTTAGTCGGCCTTGACGATGTGCCAGACTTCGCCGACGCCGTCGCCGGTCACGTCGCCGGGCTTCTTGTCCTTTATGAAGGTGTAGACCGGCTTGCCGTCATAGGCCCACATCTTGGTGCCGTCGGTGCGGTCGACAACGGTCCATTCGTCATCCGCCTTGGCGCCGGCTTCGGCCTTCAGCGGCGGCCAGTTGGTGGCGCATTTGTCGTAGCAGTTGGTCTTGCCCTTCTCGTCCTTGTCATAGGTGTAAAGCGTCATGCCGTTGGCGTCGGTGTAGATCTTGGTGCCATTGACCTCGGCTTCCTTCCACGCGTCGGCGGCGAAGGATGCGGCGGTGCTGAGTAGAAGCGCTGCCAGTCCTGCGGTTATGGTTTTCATGGAAATCTCCCTGACTGATATCTGGAGACGCGCGGGAAATCGCGGCCTCACAGCATCAACGCCTGCGAGCCGTCGTTTCTTCCTGGCAAGTGCGTCGGGCAATGGATGATCTTGCCAACACAATGGTGATTGGTGGACAAGGCTGCGCGTCGCTATATCGGCGTCACGGCATTGGAGTTCTTGGAAATGGCATTGGACATCGGCTATGTCAGCGCGATCGGGGCGGGAGCTATCTCGTTCCTGTCGCCTTGCGTGCTGCCGCTGGTGCCGCCTTATCTCTGTTATATGGCCGGCGTGTCGGTCGACGATTTCCGCGGCAATGCCGGTGCGACAGCGCGTGAAGGCGCACGCGGCGCGCTGCTCTTTTCCTCGATCGCCTTCGTGCTCGGCTTCTCGACCGTCTTTGTCGCGCTGGGCGCCGGCGCCTCGACCATCGGCCGGCTGCTGCGCGTCTGGCAGGAGCCGCTGGCAATGGGCGCCGGTGTGCTGATCATCCTGATGGGCCTGAATTTCCTCGGCATCCTGCGCATTCCGCTGCTGTCGCGCGAGGCGCGCTTCCAGTCGCAGGGAAAACCGGCGAGTGCTGTCGCCGCCTATGTCATGGGGCTGGCTTTCGCCTTCGGCTGGACGCCCTGCATCGGCCCGGTGCTGGGGCCGATCCTGACGCTGGCAGGTGGTCGCGAAACGGTGGGCGAGGGCGCGCTGCTGCTCGCCGCCTATTCGCTCGGGCTGGGCATCCCGTTCCTGATCGCCGCGCTGTTTTCAGGCGCCTTCATGCGCTTCCTCGGCAAATTCCGCGTCCATCTCGGCCGTGTCGAAAAGGCGATCGGCGCGCTGCTGGTCGTTGCCGGCGTGTTTTTCCTCACCGGCGGCGTGCAGACCGTTTCCTACTGGCTGCTGGAGAATTTCCCGGTGCTGGGGCGGCTGGGGTAGCGGCGGGCAAATGCCCAGGCTGAGCCCAGGATCGAACTGTGGACCCGCTGATTAAAAGTCAGTTGCTCTACCATCGCACCGGAATTTAACCGCATTGGTGAAGCATGGCGCCACTGCTAGCATGCTTTGATTCCCAACCCTTTTCATATGGTTGTCGTTCCATGAGCCAGAGATCCTGCCTGTCCGTCATCCTTGCCGCCGGCGAAGGCACGCGCATGAAGAGCGTGCTGCCGAAGGTGCTGCACCAGATCGCCGGGCTGCCGATGGTCGCCCATGTGGTGAGGGCGGCCGAAGCTGCCGGCGCCGGCAGCCAAGCGTTGGTGATTGGACATGGCGCGGAAGAGATGCGCAAGGCGGCGGCGAAATTCGCTCCAAAGGCTGAGACCTTCGTGCAGGACAAGCGCCTCGGCACCGCGCATGCCGTGCTGGCCGCGCGCGAAGCGATATCAAAGGGTCATGACGATATTCTCGTGATGTTTGGCGACACGCCGCTGATCGGCGCCGATGCGCTGACGGTGGCGCGGCTGAAACTGGCTGAAGGTGCTGCCGTCGTCGTGGTTGGCTTCCGTCCTCCCAGTCCGACCGGCTATGGCCGGTTGATCGAAAAGGACGGCAAGCTGGTCGCCATCCGCGAGGAAAAGGATTGCTCCGAGGAGGAGAAAAAAATCGGCTTCTGCAATGCCGGGATGATGGCGGTAGCCGGCGCCCACGCGCTGAGGCTGCTCGACGCGGTCGGCAATAAGAATGCCAAGGGCGAGTACTACCTAACCGACATTGTCGAGATCGCCGGCGCGCGAGGCCTCGATGTCGTCGCCACCGAAGCCAGCTTCGAGAGCGCGCTCGGCATCAACAATCGCGCCGAACTGGCGCAGGCCGAGGGCATCTGGCAGGCGCGTCGCCGGCACGAAGCGATGCTGTCGGGTGTGACGCTGATTGCGCCGGAGACGGTGTATTTCTCGCATGACACCGAGATTGGCGCTGACACGATCGTCGAGCCCAATGTCTGGTTCGGCCCGGGCGTGAAAATTGCCACGGGCGCCAAGATCCATGCCTTCAGCCATATCGAGGGCGCCACTATTGCGTCCAATTGCGATGTCGGGCCGTACGCGCGGCTGCGGCCGGGCGCCGATCTCCGAGACAAGGCCAAAGTCGGTAATTTCTGCGAGGTCAAGCAGGCGGTTATCGAAGAGGGCGCCAAGGTCAACCATCTGACCTATATCGGCGATGCCCGCGTCGGTGCGGGCGCCAATATCGGCGCCGGCACCATCACCTGCAATTATGACGGCTATTCGAAATTCTTCACGGACATCGGCGAGGGCGCGTTCATTGGCTCCAATTCGTCGCTGGTGGCGCCTGTCACCATCGGCAAGGGCGGCTACATCGCCTCGGGCAGCGTGATCACCGAAAGCGTGCCCGACGACGCGCTGGCCTTCGGCCGCGCCCGCCAGAAGACGATTCCAGGCAAGGGCAAGGAATTGCGCGAGCGCTTTGCTTCGGCGGCGGCTGCGAAGAAAAAAGCTGCTGGATAACGGGCGTTAGCCGGAGGTCTTCGCGTCCTTGCCGAAAGCGGCCGTGACTTCGATCTTGCCGGCGATCGCCTTGTTGAATTCAGGGAGATCTTCGGCCGGAATCCAGTATTCCAGATGCGCCTTGCTGCCAGCGTGCTCGACCCGGTAGCGGTCGAGAAAGCTCTTGAGAACGTCGAACCGGGTGACGAACCCCGAGCCGCTGGCCGGCACGTTCCAGTCGCGTGCGATCTGCACCGCATAGGCTTCGGTCGTCACGGGATAGAAAATGGGCTGCTCGGGCAGGCGCGGCGGAAACGCCTGCATCCCCGAGGCCTCGATCAGTTTCAGTTCCCTCGGGCCGACAGGGCGCCAGAGGGTTACGGTGGGCTTGCTCTCGCTCATGGCAGGGCTATTAGCGAAATATCTCTCTGGTGAAAACCATCGTCTGAAAACCGAAGCCTGAAAAACCGAACGATTGCAGTAACCGGATTGCAAGAGCGGTCTGTCATGGTGCATCGACAAGAATGAGCGTTCCGTTACACGGGACGAAATGCAATGTGACTTTCACGGCAGGCCGGCCATCCCTAATAGTGCTGGTTTTCTGGGGATTCGGGGGCTTTCTGCATGTGCGGTATCGTTGGAATCGTCGGCCACTCGCAGGTTGCGCCGCTCATTGTCGATGCGTTGAAGCGGTTGGAGTACCGTGGCTATGACTCGGCCGGCGTCGCCACCATCGAGCGTGGCGAACTCGCCCGCCGCCGCGCCGAAGGCAAGCTGATCAACCTGGAGCGCCGGCTCAAGGACGAGCCGCTCGACGGCACGATCGGCATCGGTCACACACGCTGGGCGACGCATGGCGTGCCCAACGAGACCAATGCGCACCCGCATTTTTCCGATGGCGTCGCCATCGTCCACAACGGCATCATCGAGAATTTCGCCGAACTGCGCGCCGAGCTGATCCGCGACGGCTATTCTTTTTCGTCGCAGACCGACACCGAGGTCGTGGCGCATCTGGTGGCGCGCGAACTCGCCAGGGGGCTGAAGCCGGTTGATGCCGCGCACCAGGCGCTGAAGCGGCTGGAAGGCGCTTTCGCGCTGGCCATCATGTTCAAGGGCGATGAAGACCTGATCGTCGGCGCCCGCAACGGCCCGCCTTTGGCCGTCGGCCATGGCGATGGCGAGATGTTTTTGGGCTCCGATGCCATCGCGCTCGCCCCGTTCACCAATTCGATCACCTATCTGGAAGATGGCGACTGGGCGGTGGTGCGCCGCGACGGCGTCACCATCTTCGACATTGACGGCACAAAGGTCGACCGCAAGCGCCAGCAGTCGCTTTCGACCAGCTTCATGGTCGACAAGGGCAACCGGCGCCATTTCATGGAGAAGGAAATCCATGAGCAGCCCGAGGTCATCTCGCACACGCTGGCGAATTATCTGGATTTTGTCGGCGGCGTCTCCAAGCCGCTCGACCTGCCTTTCGATTTCGCCAAAATCGACCGGCTGGCGATTTCGGCCTGCGGAACCGCCTATCTCGCCGGCCTTATCGGCAAATACTGGTTCGAGCGTTATGCGCGGCTGCCGGTCGATATCGATGTCGCTTCGGAATTCCGTTACCGCGAAATGCCGTTGTCGAAGAACGATGCCGCTTTCTTCATCTCGCAATCGGGCGAGACCGCCGACACGCTGGCCTCGCTGCGCTACTGCCGCAAGGCCGGGATGAAGATCGGCGCCGTCGTCAATGTGCGCGAATCGACCATGGCGCGCGAATCCGACGTCGTGCTGCCGACGCTGGCCGGACCGGAGATCGGCGTTGCCTCGACCAAGGCGTTCACATGCCAGCTGTCCGTGCTGGCGTCACTTGCCGTGCGTGCCGGCGTGGCGCGCGGGACAATCTCGAAGGAGCAGGAAAAGACCTTTGTGCGCGAGCTTTCGGAAGCACCGCGCTATGCCAATCAGGTGCTGAAGCTCGACCATCAGATCGAAAAGATCGCGCGCGACCTCGCGCACTATAAGAACGTGCTCTATCTCGGCCGCGACACCAATTTCCCGCTGGCCATGGAAGGCGCGCTAAAACTCAAGGAAATCTCCTATATCCACGCCGAAGGCTATGCAGCCGGCGAACTGAAGCACGGCCCGATCGCACTGATCGACGAGAACATGCCGGTCATCGTCATCGCGCCGCACGACCGCATTTTCGAAAAAACCGTGTCGAACATGCAGGAAGTGGCGGCGCGCGGCGGCAAGATCATCCTCATCACCGACAGCAAGGGCGCGGCGCTGACGAGCGTCAAGACGATGGAGACGATCGTGCTGCCGGACGTGCCGGAAATCATCTCGCCGATCATCTATGCGCTGCCGATCCAGATGCTCGCCTATTTCACCGCTGTCTTCATGGGCACCGACGTCGACCAGCCGCGCAATCTGGCGAAATCGGTGACGGTGGAGTAGGCCTCATCCTTTCGTCATCCACGGGCGGAGCGGGAGCGAAGCTCCTGCGCAGACCCGAGGATCCATTCCGTGACGGTGGTGGCGGATCAAGCGGTGCAGAACTTGGCGCTACCACCCAGTCCCGCGGAAAAGTTCGAACCACTCCGGATTGGCCTTTCCGATCAGTTCGATCTTACATTGACGCGGCCAACGTTTCAGCGACTTCTCGCGCTGGATCGCATCGGATCGTTTGTGACGCCAATATAGATGGTGCCGCGTTTCCGGCTCGCAGTTAAATAGACATAGCCCGTCATGAACGAAGTATAGCGGCCGAACGATCCGCCGACCATCTTGATGGGTTGCATTCTTCGGCCGACGTCACGGAATGGATCCTCGGGTCTGCGCCGCGTCGCTTCGCTCCTTGCTCCGCCCGTGGATGACGAAGGGGAGGGATGTTTCGGCTAATCGCGAACGTATGCTGCTTCCGTTTGGATTGCTTCGCTGGAAGCGGCGGCATAATCGGCTCTTTAAAAACTTCGCAGTTCCAAAGCTTCGTCCGGTTCACTAATGTTGCGCTGCAACCCGCGCCTCCGGTGAATCATGTCCGACGCTCCCAAGACTTCCGGCGTGACCCGGCTGAGGAACTATTTCCTCACGGGCTTCATTGTCTGCGCGCCGCTGGCGATCACCGCCTACATTGCATGGTCTTTCATCGGCTGGGTCGATTCCTGGGTGAAACCCTATATTCCGGCCCGCTACAGCCCTGACACCTATTTGTCGTTTCCGGTGCCGGGGTTCGGGCTGATCGTCGCGTTGATCCTGATCACGCTGATAGGCTTCCTGACGGCCAACATAGTCGGCCGCGCCATCGTCAATTTCGGCGAGCGGCTGCTCGGACGCATGCCGCTGGTGCGCGGCATCTATGGCTCGCTGAAACAGATTTTCGAGACCGTGCTGTCGAACAAGGGTGACATGTTCCGCCAGGTCGGGCTGGTCGAATATCCGCGCAAGGGTGTGTGGTCGCTGGTGTTCGTCGCCAGCGAGAAGGAAACCGAGATCAACCAGAAGCTCGACCAGGAAGGCGATCCGCTGATTGCCGTGTTCATGCCGTGCACGCCGAACCCGACCACCGGATTCCTGATGTATGTGCCGAAGTCGGACATCGTGCTGCTCGACATGACGATCGAGGACGGCGCCAAGCTGATCGTCTCGGCCGGGCTGGTGGCGCCCGAGGTCAAGCAAATGGTTGTCGTGAATGGCGAGCCGATCGAGGGAATGCTCGCCAACCCGTCGGTTGCCGCCCTGGCTCAGCCGGCGCGCAGGAGCCGCACGGCCTCGTCGCGGCCGAACAAATAAAGCATCAGGCGCAACGCCTCGCCTCGGTCTGATTGCAGCTCCGGATCGCGCGACAGGATCAGCCTGGCATCGTCGCGGGCGGCCTCCAGAAGGTCGGCATGCGCCTCGATGCGCGCCACCTGGAAACCCGGCGTGCCGGACTGGCGGGTGCCCAGCAATTCGCCTTCGCCGCGCAGCCTCAGGTCCTCCTCGGCGATCAGGAACCCGTCCTCGGTCTCGCGCATCACCGACAGTCGGCGTTTTGCGGTCTCGCCGAGCGGGTCCTTGTAGAGCAGCACGCAGGAGGAGGGCTTGTCACCACGCCCGACCCGGCCGCGCAACTGATGCAATTGGGCGAGGCCGAAGCGCTCGGCATGCTCGATGACCATGACGGTGGCGTCCGGTACGTCGACGCCGACCTCGATGACCGTGGTGGCGATCAGGATGCGTGTCTCGCCCTGCTTGAAGGCGCGCATCGCCTCGTCCTTCTCGGCACCCTTCATGCGGCCGTGAACGAGACCGATGCGATCGCCGAACAATGGTTTCAGCGAGGCGAAGCGGTCTTCGGCCGACATCAGCTTGATTTCTTCGGATTCCTCGACCAGCGGACAGATCCAGTAGATCTTCTGGCCGCCGGCGACGGCGTCCACCATGCGGTCGACCAGTTCGTCGAGCCGCTCGAGTGGCAGCGTAACGGTACGGATCGGCTGGCGGCCGGCCGGTTTTTCCGTCAGCTTCGATACGTCCATGTCGCCGAAGGCGGTCAGCACCAGCGTGCGCGGGATGGGAGTGGCCGTCATCACCAGCATGTCTGGCGCGTCGCCCTTGGCGGTGATGGCAAGCCGCTGATGGACGCCGAAACGGTGCTGCTCGTCGATCACGGCAAAGACCAGATCGTGGAACATGACCGTCTCCTGGAACAGCGCATGGGTGCCGACGACGATGTCGATCTCGCCGCTTGCCAAGCCGGCCAGCGTATCAGCGCGTTCGCGGCCCTTCTCGCGGCCCGTGAGGATGGCGATGCGCAGCCCGACCTTGGCGGCAAGCGGCGTGATGGTCGCCAGATGCTGGCGCGCCAGGATTTCGGTCGGTGCCATCAAGGCTGCCTGGCCGCCAGCCTCGACAGCCCGCGCCATGGCCAACAGCGCGACGACCGTCTTGCCGGAGCCGACATCGCCCTGCAGAAGCCGCAGCATGCGCTCGGGATCGGCGAAGTCGGCATTGATTTCGGCCAGCGCGAACTCCTGGCTCGGTGTCAGCGAATAGGGCAGTGCGGCTCGCAGTTTTTCGACGATGCGGCCGTCGCCGACCAGAGGGCGGCCGGACAGGCGGCGGACTTTTGCCCGCACCAGCGCCAGCGAGACCTGGCCCGCCAGCAGCTCATCATAGGCGAGGCGCCGCCAGGCAGCGCCATCGACGGAGACATCGATCGGGTCGGCCGGATTGTGGATGCGGGCAAGCGCGCCGGCAAAGGAGGGAGACGTGTGGCGGCGCATGAAAGCGCCGTCCTGCCATTCGGGAAATTCGGGCACACGCGCCAGCGCCTGGCCGATCGCCCGGCGCAGCACCTTGCCCGAGAGCCCGGCTGTCAGGGGATAGACCGGTTCGACCAGCGGCAGGTTTTCCGCCTCGCTGGCGAGCGCGATGTGGTCGGGGTGGACCATGCTCGGGCGGCCGTTGAACCATTCCATGCGGCCGGAGACCACGACATGCTCGCCCTCGGGCATCGCCTTTTCGAGATAGGAAGCGTGAGCATGGAAGAAGGTCAGCGCGATCTCGCCGGTGTCGTCATGGGCGAAGACCCGGTAAGGCACCGACCTGTTGCCGCGCGGCGGCGGCTGGTGGCGGTCGATGCGCACCTCCAGCGTCACGATCTGGCCCTCCGCGGATCCTGCGATGCCCGGCCGGCTGCGCCGGTCGATGACGGTGTGCGGCAGCACGAACAGAAGGTCGCCCGCGCGGGCGGGGCGGTCACCCAGATCGGCCGGGACAACCTTCTCGATCAGCGCGCCGACTTTCGGTCCGACGCCGGCAAGCGAGGTGATCGGGACAAACAAGGGATCGAGGATGGAAGGTCTCATCTGAGAGAAACCATGCGGTGTCTGCGCTCACCCCCCTCTGGCCTGCCGGCCATCTCCCCCTCAAGGGGGGCGATTAGCAGTTCTGACCTCGCCCGCCTTGCGCAGTTGGAAATTGGCGAAAGCAGTCGTGCCATACGATCTCCCTCCTTGAGGGGGAGATGTCCGGCAGGACAGAGGGGGGTGCTAGCGCCGATACTGTCAGGAATGTTCGTCACACCGAGATGTTAGACGCCAACCGGGCCGTTGCAAGGCTGACAGCCCCTTCTATCCACGCTATATGCGCCCGCAGCAAGCAAGGATGCGGCACGATGACCGGAACGACGAGATCAAGCGAGGGGCTCGACGTCCGCCGCCGCAAGCTTCTGTTTCGCTCCTGGCATCGCGGCATGCGCGAGATGGACCTTATCCTCGGCACCTTCGCCGACGCTGAGATCGGCGCCTTGACCGGCGACGAAATCGACCAATATGAGAGGCTCCTCGACATTCCCGATACCGAATTCCTGCCCATGGTCACCGGCGAACGCCCGGTTCCGGCCGATATCGATTGTGCCGTCCTGCAAAAGATCCTGGCTTTCCGCCAGTCCATGACATTTTGAACAACGACAGTCTGAACGACGTGATTTCATGAGCCTCATTCCCACCATCGGTCTGCCGAAAGGCCGCGCCGGCCAGTTCATCGTCGACGGCGTCGCCGACGGCTACGAAGCCTTTGCGCTGGTGCAGGCGGCACTCGAGATCGCGCCCGACAAGCCGGTTCTGTTCGTCGCACGCGACGGTCAGCGCCTGCCGGCGATCATCGAGGCGCTGTCTTTCGCGGCCCCCGGCCTGCCGGTGCTGGAACTGCCGGCCTGGGATTGCTTGCCCTACGACCGCGTCTCGCCCGGCTCGGATGCGGCCGCCAAGCGCCTCGATGCACTGACCGCCATGATCGCGCTGGCGAAGAAGCCGCACCGCGCCGTCATCCTCACCACCGCCAACGCGCTGCTGCAGCGCATTCCGCCGGCGGATCTCGTCGAGGCACAGACCTTCCACGCCAGGCCCGGCAACCAGATCGACATGAACGTACTGGTGTCGCGACTGGAAACGTCCGGTTTCGAGCGCGTGCCGACCGTGCGCGGTATCGGTGAATTCGCGGTGCGGGGCGGCATTCTCGACCTGTTCGCCCCCGGCTGGACCGAAGCGCTCAGGCTCGATTTCTTCGGCGACACGCTGGAATCGATCCGTGTCTTCGATGCCGCCACGCAGCGCACCACCGGTCAACGCAAGTCGATGGCGCTGCAGGCGATGAGCGAGGTGGCGCTGACGGCGGAAACCATCAGCCGTTTCCGCCGCTCCTATATCGAAGCCTTTGGCGCTCCACAGCGCGATGACGGGCTCTATGCAGCAGTCAGCGAAGGCAGGCGGTTTGCCGGCATGGAACACTGGCTGCCGTTTTTCTATGAGCGGCTGGAGACGGTGTTCGACTATCTGCCTGACACGCCTGTCATCTTCGACCATCTGGCGCATGAGGCGCTGGCCGAGCGCCACACGCTGATCCTCGACCATTACGAGGCGCGCAAGAAGCAGGCGGACGGTGCCTTGAAGGACGCCGTACCCTACAAGCCGGTCGCACCGGACCTGCTCTATCTCTCCCCGGAAAACCTGATTGCCTCGCTAGGGCCGCGTGAAGCGATCGACTTCACGCCGTTTGACGCGCCTGACGCCGGCGCGAAAAAGGTTTTTCATGCCGGTTCGCGCCCTGGCCGCAGCTTTGTCGAGGAACGCGCCGATCCGAACGCCAACGTGTTCGATGTCGTCGTCAAACACATCGCTGACGAGCGCGCAGCGCGCCGCCGCATTGTCATTGCCGGCTGGACCGAAGGCTCGCTCGACCGGCTTGGCCAGATCCTTGCCGAACACCATCTCGGCAACCTCAAGCAGGTGGCGACGCTGGCGGAAGCCGAAAAGCTCGAACCGGGTCAGGCGGCCTTGGCCGTGCTGCCGCTCGAATCCGGCTTCGAGACCGAAAAACTGGTCGTCGTCGCCGAACAGGACATTTTGGGCGACCGGCTGATCCGGCGCTCGAAACGCAAGAAGCGTCCCTCGGATTTCATTGCCGAGGCCTCGGCGCTGTCGGCCGGCGACATTGTCGTCCACGCCGACCACGGCATTGGCCGCTTCATAGGCCTGCGCACCATCGAAGCGGTCGGCGCACCGCATGACTGCCTGGAAATCCACTATGCCGGCGACGACCGGCTGTTCCTGCCGGTGGAAAACATCGAACTCCTGTCGCGCTACGGTTCTGATACGGCCGAGGCGACGCTGGACAAGCTTGGCGGCGGCGCCTGGCAATCGCGCAAGGCGCGGCTGAAGAAACGTCTGCTCGACATGGCCGGTCAATTGATCCGCATCGCCGCCGAGCGGCAGATGCGCTCCGCACCGCCACTGGTGCCGGCAGAAGGCCTCTATGGCGAGTTCGCCGCGCGGTTCCCCTATGAGGAAACCGACGACCAGCAGACAGCGATCGACTCGGTACGGGACGACCTTGGCGCCGGCAAGCCGATGGACCGGCTGATTTGCGGCGATGTCGGCTTCGGCAAGACCGAAGTGGCGCTGCGCGCCGCCTTCATCGCGGCGATGGAAGGCTTTCAGGTGGCGGTTGTGGTGCCGACGACATTGTTGTCGCGCCAGCATTTCAAGACCTTTTCGCAGCGTTTCTCCGGCCTGCCGATCCGTGTCGGCCAGGCGTCGCGGCTAGTCGGCGCCAAGGAACTGGCCGAGACCAAGAAAGGTATCGCCGAGGGCCAGGTCGACATCGTCATCGGTACGCATGCGCTGCTCGGTTCCGCAATCTCGTTCAAGAACCTTGGCCTGCTGATCATCGACGAAGAGCAGCATTTTGGCGTCAAGCACAAGGAGCGGCTGAAGGATTTGAAGACCGACGTGCACGTGCTGACGCTGTCGGCGACGCCGATCCCGCGCACGCTGCAACTGGCGTTGACCGGGGTGCGCGAACTGTCGCTGATCGCCACGCCGCCGGTCGACCGCATGGCGGTGCGCACCTTCATCTCGCCCTTCGATCCGCTGGTCATCCGCGAGACGCTGCTGCGCGAGCGCTATCGTGGCGGCCATTCCTTCTATGTGGTGCCGCGCATCAGCGATCTCTCGGAAATCCATGATTTCCTGAAGGAATCCGTGCCGGAGTTGAAGGTGGCGGTGGCCCATGGCCAGATGCCGCCGGGCGAACTCGACGACATCATGAATGCCTTCTACGACGGCCAGTACGATGTGCTGTTGTCCACGACCATCGTCGAATCCGGCCTCGACATCCCGACCGCCAACACGCTGATCATCCATCGCGCCGACATGTTCGGCCTGTCGCAGCTTTACCAGTTGCGCGGCCGCGTCGGCCGCTCGAAGGTGCGCGCCTATGCGCTGTTCACGCTGCCGGCCAACCGCAAGCTGACCGACACCGCGGAGCGGAGGCTGAAGGTGCTGCAATCGCTCGATACTCTGGGCGCCGGCTTCCAGCTCGCCAGCCACGATCTCGATATCAGGGGCGCCGGCAATCTTCTCGGCGAAGAGCAGTCCGGCCACATCAAGGAGGTCGGCTTCGAGCTCTACCAGCAGATGCTGGAAGAGGCTGTCGCCGAGGTGAAGGATTCCGGCGAGGTCCAGGATGGCGGCTGGTCGCCGCAGATTGCCGTCGGCACGGCGGTGATGATCCCGGAAAGCTATGTTCCGGACCTGCAGCTTCGGCTGGCGCTTTATCGCCGTCTCGGCGATCTCGAGAACACCGAGGAAATCGACGCTTTCGGCGCCGAGCTGATCGACCGCTTCGGCCCGCTGCCGGAAGAGGTCAAGCATCTGCTCAAGATCGTCTTCATCAAGGCGCTCTGCCGCAAAGCCAATGTCGAGAAGCTCGACGCCGGGCCGAAGGGCGTCGTCATTCATTTCCGCAAGCGCGAATTCTCCAACCCGGTTGGGCTCGTCCGGTTCATCGGCGAGCAGGGCTCGCTGGCCAAGATCCGGCCGGACCACAGCGTCGTCTTCGTACGCGATTGGCCAACCCCCGAGAAGCGATTGGCGGGCTCGGCGGTGGTCATGACGCAGTTGGCGCGGCTGGTGGAGAAGGCGGCATAGCCCGCCCGGACCATTCGCCAGCGCTTGAATTCCGGTCTAGAATAGGAAATCGGCTTCGTGTATGGAGCCGCGATCCCCAAATGGGGGCGGGAATGGCGGAGTATAGGCCGCTGGAAAGAGCGTTGGGTGCAGCGATGACGAAATGGTCGCCGAATTCGTGGAGAGCAAAGCCGATCAAGCAGGTCCCTGCCTATCCGGACCTTGCCGCGCTGAAGAACACGGAGGCCCAGCTCGCAACCTTTCCGCCGCTGGTTTTTGCCGGTGAGGCGCGCAAGCTGAAGAAGCAGCTCGCTTCTGTCGCCGCCGGTGACGCATTCCTCCTGCAGGGCGGCGATTGCGCCGAGAGCTTCGCCGAGCATGGCGCGGACAACATCCGCGACTTCTTCCGCGTCTTCCTGCAGATGTCCGTGGTGCTCACCTTCGCCGGCGCGCAGCCGGTGGTGAAGGTCGGCCGCGTTGCCGGCCAGTTCGCCAAGCCGCGATCGTCCGACAACGAGACCAAGGGTGAGGTGACGCTGCCCAGCTATCGCGGCGATATCATCAACGGCATCGAATTCGACCCCAAGTCGCGCATTCCGGACCCCGCTCGCCAAGAGATGGCGTATCGCCAGTCGGCGGCGACGCTCAACCTTTTGCGCGCCTTCGCGCAAGGCGGCTATGCCAGCCTGGAGAATGTGCACCGCTGGATGCTCGGCTTCGTGTCCGACAGTCCGCAGGGCGAGAAATACGAGTCTCTTGCCAACCGCATCACCGAGACGATGGACTTCATGAAGGCCGTCGGCATCACCTCGGAAACCAACTACGCGCTGCGCGAGACCGATTTCTACACCAGCCACGAGGCGCTGCTGCTCGGCTATGAGGAGGCACTGACGCGTGTCGATTCGACCTCCGGCGACTGGTACGCCACCTCGGGTCACATGATCTGGATCGGAGACCGCACCCGCCAGCCCGACCATGCGCATGTCGAATATTGCCGTGGCATCAAGAACCCGCTCGGCCTGAAATGCGGTCCGTCGCTGACGCCGGACGGCTTGCTGGAGCTGATCGACCTGCTCAATCCCGAGAACGAGCCCGGCCGGCTGACGCTGATCGCCCGCTTCGGTTCCGACAAGGTCGCCGACCATCTGCCGAAGCTGGTGCGCGCGGTGCAGAAGGAAGGCCGCTCCGTGGTGTGGTCGTCGGATCCGATGCACGGCAACACGATCGAGGCCGCCGGCTACAAGACGCGGCCGTTCGACCGCATTCTGAAGGAGGTGCAGACCTTCTTCGAGGTGCACCGCGCCGAAGGCACGCATCCGGGCGGCATCCATGTCGAGATGACCGGCAAGAACGTCACCGAATGCACCGGTGGCGCGCGCGCCATCACCGCCGAGGAGTTGCAGGACCGCTACCACACCCATTGCGATCCGCGTCTTAACGCCGACCAGGCGATCGAACTGGCGTTCCTGGTCTCGGATCTGTTGAAGAAGAGCCACCCGGTGCAGCACAAGCAGGTTGCCAACGGCTGATTTTCGCGCAGTCCGAATAAGATCCACGAAAGGGCGTCCGAGAAATCGGGCGCCTTTTATGTCTGCGCTAGTCCAGTGTTCCCGGCACCAGCGGGCAGGGACTGTCAGTCCTTCTTGTAGAGCAGCCAGCTCTTGCCGGCCCGGGGGCCTGCCATCGTCGAGTGCCTGGTGACGCGGTTGCGGCCGCTGACCTTCGAGCGATAGAGCGCCCGGTCGGCCTTGGTGTAGAGATCTTCGGGTCCTTCGGCTTCGGACGCCATGCAGATACCCATCGAGACGGTAACGGTGCCGTAATTCGTACCGGTCTGGCTGCTGGTGAACGGCGTCTGCGCGATCAGGGCACGAATACGCTCCGCGACGTCATAGGTGGCGTCCTCGCTGGCGCCCTCGATGATCAGCGCGAACTCCTCGCCGCCGGTGCGGGCGACGAACATGTCGCCGCGAATGCTGGTCTGGAAAATATCGGCGATGCTCTGGATGATCTTGTCGCCGACCGGGTGGCCATAGCGGTCGTTGATATCCTTGAAGCGGTCGATGTCGACAAGAACCAGGGCGTTGAACAGGATACCCCTGTTGCTGTTGTAGATCCTGGTGATCTCCTTGTCGAAGGCGCGCCGATTCCAGATATGGGTCAACGGATCGGTGTCGGCCAGCCGCTTATACTCCTCAAGCTTCGACTTGACGCTCTCGAGTTCGGCCGTCTTGTCGCTGAGCGTCGAGGCCACCTGCCGGCCGTGATCGATCGTCGAATTGGTGGCAACCGCCATGGCGTTGGCGATCTTCTGCAGGAGATCCTGAGAGAGAAGGCTGCGGCCGCTGAGGCCGCTCGATGTCTCATCGAGGATCCTGCCGTATTTCTCGATGTGGCTGCGCTCGCTCCGCAGCAGCGAAGCAACCTCCTCGAGCTCCCTGGCAATGACGTCTCGGGCATGCTCGACGATGCCAGGACCATGGTTGTGGGCAAAGAAAGTGCGCCCGATCTGATCCAGTTCATCCTGTGTCGGCCGGCTGGTCAGCGAAACGACGGCCAGGCCGAGTTCGCGATTGGTGCCGCTCAGGGCCTCATAGAAGATCTCGTAATTTCGCGGCAGGCCGAGCACGCCCAATTGGCGCATTGTCGCGACAACAGTAGCTGCGATGTCGGTGCTTCGTTCGGTCGAGACAGCTGCCGGCTGCATCTTGGTTCTTCCCCTCGGATGTTCCGCGGAATTCGCGGGATCCCTTTGTCGCCGAGCCCTGGGGAATGCGACCGACGCTTCGGAACAACTTGCGAAGGGATGCGTCCCCACCCACGGCCTTCGCTTGCAGGTGACCATAAATGCGCTGTCGCTAAAGTTTCCTTAACTGACAGAGGTTCAGCGGTTTTCTCTGTCTGCGGGCTGTAAAAGCCCTAATCCGCGCGTCCAACAGTTGGAAACAACGCCCGGTGCGGCGGCTTGAATTCGCGATTCGCGCATCGCACTTTTGAAAATGAAACCGAATTTCGGATTCTCCACGCCAGTACATGTCGCATTTGCTTGCGTGCGTGCGCGGCAAAGCTGGAATCCTGAAAGCGATGCCAGGCACTTTTCTTCAAGGAGGATCGACGTGAGTGATGGTCACCAGGGATCGTGTCTGTGCGGAGCCGTCCGCTTCAGAACGAACGGAGCGCTGCGTGGCGTCGTCTATTGCCATTGCTCGCAATGCCGCAAGCAGAGCGGACATTTCTATGCCGCGACCAATGTTGCCAACGCCGACATTGTGATCGAGGGCACGGAAAGTATCACCTGGTACGAAGCCTCTACCTTCGCCAGGCGTGGGTTCTGCAAGGCATGCGGATCGGTGCTGTTCTGGAAGCCGCGAGACCAGGACTACGTTCAGTCATGGCGGGATCGTTCGACAAGCCGACAGGCCTTGAGGGGGAATGCCATATCTTCGTCGGTGACAAGGGCGACTATTATTCGATCGACGATGGGCTGCCACAGTTTGAAAAGTCGACACCGTCCATACCGGTTGCTGAATGAATCTTGGACAAGTCACCTTATTCCATTGATCTGGCCAGCCATTGCATTATCCCGTGCCGGTGATTCGCAAAGGGGTTTGGCATGCAGCGGCTGATCGATGCTTATTTCAATTCGGTGCGGGCGTTTCGCAAGCTGGCCACCAGCGAGAAGGCTTTCCAGCAGGAGCTGATGCTGCTGGCGCTTGCCTTGCCGCTCGGCTGGTTCGTTTCGATCTCGTGGCGCGGCTATGCCTTGCTGATTGGCGCCGTGCTGCTCTTGATCATGGTCGAAGTGCTGAACACCGGCATCGAGGCGGCATGCGACGCTTTCAGCCGCGAGTTCAATGTCGATATCCAGTTGGCCAAGGATTGCGGTTCGCTGGCGGTGCTGATTTCGGTGCTCATCGTCGCCGGCGTCTGGGGCATCGCCATCATCGAGCGGATCACTGGTCTACCGATCTAGCATCTTGGTTCCTATATGACGGTCACCAAAGGAAACCGTCATGTCTGAAGCCACGAACCTTCTGCTTCTCGAGCGGGCCGGCCTGCCGGACGATCTGCGCTGGCTCGTCGAAAAATACCCGCGTGAAAACTGGCAGGACCATGCCAACATCCACGGCATCGCCAATATGTGGCTGCAGCGGCACGACATGTTCCGCGAACTTGGCGGCATGCTGACCAAGGGCATTGGCGATTATCGCGAGGGCAGGTTGACGGCGCCCGACTTCGCACGCTGGTTCGCGCCGCGCCTCAATCATTTTCTCGGTAATCTCGATGGCCACCACAATGTCGAGGATTACCAATATTTCCCGGTCTTCACCAAGGCCGAGCCCCGGCTGAGGCGCGGCTTCGAGATTCTCGATGCCGACCACCACACCATCCATGAAGGGCTGGAGCGCAATGCCGAGGCGGCCAATGCCTTCATCAAGACGCTGCAGCAGAGCGAGGACAGACAGCGCTTCGCCGCCGACGCCTATGCCGACGAAAACAGCCGGCTGATCGCCATGTTGACCCGGCATCTTGCCGACGAGGAAGACCTGATCATTCCGCTGATCCTCGATCGGGGTGATGTGGCGCTCGGTGTAGATTGACGATCAGCTCTCCTTGGCACTCTCCCTCCTGGCGATATGACGGGCGACGAACCAGGCAAGGATCGCCACTGCCAGGCCGATGCCAAGCCCGACGAGCAACCGTTCATGGCGCATGAACGCCTGGCCGATGAAGTGCTCGGCCCCCAGTCCAAAGACGTAACCGATCGTGCCGAACAGCGCTGCCCAGATCGCCGATGAAATGGCGTTGAGGATGACGAAGCGCGGCGCAGGGATATTGGAAAGCCCGGCCGCGATGCCGCCGACCAGGCGCATGCCGTAGACGTAGCGGTTCGACAGCACGAAGATGTTGGGATGGGTATTCAGCAGCCGATAGGCGCGGCGGAAACCTGGCCGTTTGCGCAATCTGACGACATAACGGTGGTCGGCGAAGCTTCGTCCAAGGGTGAAGAAGAAGGTGTCGCCGACAAAGGCGCCGAGGGCCGCCGCGACAAAGGCGTGCCACAGCACGAAGACATGCTGATGCGCCAAGAAGCCGCCGAGGATGGCGGCACTTTCACCTTCGGCGACGCAGCCCAGAAAGACCGCAAGCAGCCCGTATTGTTCGATGAAATGATGGATCGCGTCGGTCATGAAGCCGACTGCTGCGAAGACAGCCTTTCGTCGATCCGCTTGACGAGATCGGCCAGCCGCACGATCTCGTCGCGCATGCCGAGGATCTGGCCGTGGCGGAGTTCATCCAGCTTTTCATGCAGCGCCATGATCTCGATCTCGGCCTTCAGATTGACCTCATAATCGTGGGCGGCGTCGATGCGGTCGCGTTCGGTCTGGCGGTTCTGCGCCATCATGATCACCGGCGCCTGCAAGGCGGCGACCATCGATAGAACGAGATTCAGGAAGATGAACGGGTAGGGATCGAAGGCGTCGCGTGACAGCAGCCACACATTGCCTGATGTCCACAGGATCAGAAAGGCGAGAAAGGTCAGGATGAAGGACCATGAGCCGCCGATGCGGGCGATCGTATCGGCAAGCCGGTCGCCGAAGGTCTGGTGGAAGGCAACAGCCTTGTTGGTGTCCCGCGAGATGGTGGTGCGTTCGAGCGTCGATTGCAGCACCCGGCTTTCGAGTTGGCTGAGGCCGTCCGGCCGCCGCTTGAGCCAGCGGTTCGCCAGGTCGTCGATCGTCTTGTTCATGGCCATCTCCAGGGTCTTTGGCTTGCCGTAAGAGGTAGAGGCTGCCGGCTCACACGGGAAGTGTTAGATTGATTCCAGTTGCCGAGGGACCAATGGCCGATTTCAAGAAAATTCGCGCACGCGCCGCAAAACGCAAGGGCGGCGAAGAGGAACTGACGTCGCTGCTGGGTCCGGCGCCTGACAATGCCGCCGTGGCTGACATCGCCGATGACCGCATTCTCTCTGTTATGGCCGAACGCGTCTTCGCCGCTGGTTTCGTCTGGCGGGTCATCGAGCAGAAATGGCCAGGCTTCGAAGAGGCGTTCCTGCGCTTCGAGCCGAAGCGGCTGTTGTTCCAGCCCGATGATTTCTGGCACGATCTGACGGCCGACCAGCGCATCGTGCGCAACCCGCAGAAGATCAGATCCGTGCGCGACAACGCTGCCTTCGTCGAGCGCGTGTCGAAGGAATATGGCGGTTTCGGCCAATTCCTCGCCAACTGGCCGGCTGACGACCAGGTCGGGCTGATGGCCTGGCTCGGCAAGCATGGCAGCCGGCTGGGCGGCAATACGGGCCAGTATTTCCTGCGCTGGCTGGGTTGGGATGCGTTCGTCATCTCGGGCGATATGGCCGCGGCGTTGCGCGACGCCGGCCTCGACATCGCCGAAAGCCCGACCTCGAAGAGGGACCTCGACAAGATCCAGGCACAGATCAACCAGTGGGTGGTGCAGACAGGCCTGCCGCGCCGGCATATTTCACGCATCCTGGCGATGTCGATCGGCGAGAATCATTCGCCGCAAGCGTTGCGCGAATATATGGGCGACGATTGATACCTGGTCGTCTCGCCACGATTGAAGCACGTCGATCGGTCCGCACACGATTGACGTATGTCAATCGGTCCGAATTGGTCCAAACGAACGCCATTGCCCGGGCAATTTTGCCGCGCTAAGTCAGCAGGCATGACCAAGAAGCTCGACATCCTGCGCATCGCCGTCGCCCAGCTCAATCCGACTGTCGGCGACATATCAGGCAATCTCGCCAAGGCCCGCGAGGCGAGGGCGGATGCCGCACGTCAAGGCGCCGATCTCGTGCTCTATACCGAGCTTTTCCTCGCCGGCTACCCGCCGGAGGATCTGGTGCTGAAGCCGGCCTTTTTGAAAGCCTGCGAAAAGGCGGCACAGGATTTTGCCGCCGACACCGCGGATGGCGGTCCCGGCGTCATCATCGGCACGCCGTTGAAGCGCAAGAGCGGCACGCACAATTCGATCGTCTTCGCCGATGGCGGCAAGATCATTGCCGAACGTTACAAGCTCGATCTGCCGAACTACGGCGAGTTCGACGAGAAGCGCGTCTTCCAGGCTGGACCCGAGATCCAGGGGCCGGTCAATTTCCGCGGCGTGCGCATCGGAGTTCCGATCTGCGAGGACATCTGGGGCGATGTCGATATCTGCGAGTCGCTGGCCGAAAGCGGGGCGGAAATCCTGCTGGTGCCGAACGGCTCGCCCTATTATCGCGCCAAGATCGATGTCCGCCACCAGGTCGTCATCCGCCAGGTCATCGAATGCGGGCTGCCGATGATCTATGCCAACCAGCTTGGCGGGCAGGACGAGTTGATCTTCGACGGCGCGTCGTTTGCCATTGGCGCCGACAAGACGCTTGCCTTCCAGATGAGCCAGTTCGAGGAAGCGGTCGACATCACCACCTGGAAAAGACAAGGGGATCACTGGGTCTGCTCGGAAGGGCCGATGTCGAAAATCCCGGACCGGGAGGAGGCCGACTATCGCGCCTGCATGTTGGGCCTGCGCGACTACGTCAACAAGAACGGCTTCAAGAATGTGGTGCTTGGTCTGTCCGGCGGCATCGATTCGGCGATCTGCGCGGCGCTCGCCGTCGATGCGCTCGGCGAGGAACGCCTGCGCGCCGTCATGATGCCCTATCGCTACACCTCGAAGGACTCGCTGAAGGATGCCGAGGATTGCGCCCGTGCGCTCGGCTGCCGCTATGACATCGTGCCGATCTTCGAGCCGGTCGAAGGGTTCCTGCACGCGCTGACGCAGATGTTCGAAGGCACCAAGGAAGGCATCACCGAGGAGAATTTGCAGAGCCGCGCGCGCGGCACCATCCTGATGGCGATCTCCAACAAGTTCGGCTCGATGGTCGTCACCACGGGCAACAAGAGCGAGATGTCGGTTGGCTACGCCACGCTCTATGGTGACATGAATGGCGGCTTCAATCCGATCAAGGACCTTTACAAGATGCAGGTCTACGCGCTGTCGCGCTGGCGCAACAGCCACGTGCCGCCGGGCGCGCTCGGGCCCTCGGGCGAGGTGATCCCGAAAAACATCATCGACAAGGCGCCATCGGCGGAATTGCGCGAGAACCAGACCGACCAGGATTCGCTGCCGCCCTATCCGGTGCTGGACGACATCCTCGAATGCCTGGTGGAAAATGAGATGGGTGTCGACGACATCGTCGCGCGCGGCCATGACCGGGCGACGGTGACGCGCATCGAGCATCTGCTCTACATCGCAGAATACAAGCGAAGGCAGGCCGCGCCGGGCGTGAAGATCACCAAAAAGAATTTTGGCCGCGACCGCCGCTATCCCATCACCAACCGGTTCAGGGATCGCAGCTAGGTACCGAAAGCGCGCGCGGCGGCCCGGCCGGAGACAGCCATGCCCGATTGTGAAATCAGCTTCGACATGTCACGGATCGATTTCCGCGCGACATCGGACCTGTTGATGGCAAGCTATTGGGGCGCCGGACGCACTGACGAAGTCCATCGCCGCGCCTTTGCCAATTCGCTTTGCGTCGGCGCTTATGTCGATGGCAGGCAAGTCGGCTTCGGCCGCGCGATCACCGATCGCACGGTGTTCGCCTATCTCGCCGATATCATCGTCTGGCCGGAGAATCGCGGGCAAGGCATAGGCAGCCGGCTTGTTCAGGCCCTGATCGATCATCCGGAGGTCAGGACCGTTTTCCATTGGAGCCTGTCGACCAGCGATGCCCATGGCATGTATGAAAAGCTCGGGTTCAAGCCATCAACCGATGGCCGCTACATGCGTTTGGATCGCGTTCCTGAATGAGGCGCGGCTTGCCCGCCATTGTTGCAAAATAATCGCAGTGGTTGGACCAGATACGCTTTTGGCACCAGCCCGTCTTGGCGATGCATCGAAGCGTCTCTATAAGAACCCCTCCGCAATTGTCTTGCGGGAGGTCCGAATGGCAGTATTTCACATGGTAATGCGAGGCCGCGAAGCCTAGGTCTCATCCGGCGCTCCGCGAAGGTTTCCCCTTCGTGCTGATGCCGGATCGAGCACAGGCTTATGCCGATGCCGATCGCCGCCCGATTATGGGCGATACGCCAAATATGCCGCTCCGTTTCCGGGCAATCATTGGCCCCTTGCGCGGCTTCTTCAATTTTCGACCTACTGGGATCGGGCTCGTTTGTGCCCGAATGACATCATGGCTCGTTTTAAGATCGATTTGCGCGCGAGCGCCTTTCGCAGCGTTCTTGGCTTCACGCTTACCCATTGGCGGCGCCAGCCTTGGCGGCTCTCGCTCATCATGGGCAGCTTCCTGCTGTCGACGCTGGCCGATGTGCTGACGCCGCTCTATTCCGGCCGGCTGGTCGACGCCGTCGCCAGCAGCGCCGGCGCCGACGCGATTGCCTGGAATGCCGCAATGACGGCGTTCTCGATGTTGATGGCGCTCGCGCTGGCCGGCGTCGTGTTGCGCAACCTGGCGTTCATGGGGATCGTCGAGCTGACTTTGAAGATGATGGCCGACATCGCCGCCGATGCTTTCCATCGCGTTCAGCGCTTTTCCACCGACTGGCATGCCAACAGCTTTGCCGGCTCGACCGTGCGCAAGGTGACGCGCGGCATGTGGGCGCTCGACCTGCTCAACGACACCATCCTCATCGCGCTGCTGCCGTCAATCGTCATGCTGGTCGGCTCGACATTGCTGCTTGGCTGGTTCTGGCCGTTGATGGGGGCGGTCGTTGCTGCCGGTTCGGTGCTGTTCATCACGGTGACGGCGCTGCTGTCGCTTGGCTATGTCGCGCCGGCGGCAAGGCTCGCCAACACGTGGGATACCCGCCTCGGCGGCTCGCTGGCCGACGCGGTCAGCTGCAACGCCGTGGTCAAGGGCTTTGGCGCCGAGGAGCGCGAAGAACGCCGACTGGCCAAGGTCGTCGCCAAATGGCGTGCGCGCACACGGCGCACCTGGGTGCGCGGCACCATCAACGGCACCACGCAAGGGGTGCTGCTGCTGGTCATGCGCGCCGCGGTGATCGGCCTGGCGCTGATGCTGTGGTCGTGGGGGCAGGCGAGCGCCGGCGACGTTGCCTTCGTGCTGACCTCGCTCTTCGTGCTGCAGGGCTATCTCAGGGATATCGGCACGCATATCCGCAATCTGCAGCGCTCCATCAACGATATGGAAGAGCTGGTCGATTTCCAGTCCGAACCGCTCGGCATCGAGGACCGGCCCGGCGCCAAGCCGATCCGGATCACCGAAGGACGGATCAGCTTTGACAACGTGACCTTTCACTATGGCCATCACCGATCGGCGCTTTACCGCGACTTTTCGGTCGATATCGCGCCGGGTGAGCGCGTCGGGCTGGTCGGCCATTCGGGGTCGGGCAAGACGACCTTCGTCAAGCTTATCCAGCGGCTCTATGATGTGAATGCGGGGAAAATCCTGGTCGACGGCCAGGACATCTCGCAGGTGGCGCAAGCCTCGCTGCGCGGGCAGATCGCCATCGTTCAGCAGGAGCCGATCCTGTTCCACCGGTCGCTGGCCGAAAACATCGCCTATGCCAGGCCGAGTGCGACGCAGGAGGAGATCGAGCATGCCGCGAAGTTGGCGAGTGCGCATGACTTCATCACCAGCCTGCCGAAGGGCTATGGCACGCTGGTCGGGGAACGCGGCGTGAAACTGTCGGGCGGCGAACGTCAGCGCGTGGCGATCGCGCGCGCCTTCCTTGCCGATGCGCGCATCCTGATCCTCGACGAGGCGACATCGAGCCTCGATTCGGAGTCGGAGGTGCTGATCCAGCAGGCGATGGAGCGGCTGATGGTCGGCCGCACGACGCTGGTCATCGCGCACCGGCTTTCGACGGTGAGGGCGCTGGACCGGCTGCTGGTCTTCGATCGCGGCAACATCGTCGAGGAAGGCTCGCATGATGAACTGATCCGGCTGAAAGGCGGCATCTACCGCCGCCTGTTCGAGCGCCAGGCATTGGAACTGACCAAGGGACTTGTGAGCTGAATTGAGGCGGCCTTCAGCTTCGGCCGGAGGCCGCCTCTGTCCGGCACGGTCAGCCCAGCGGGCTGGAGCAGGGCATGCGATCGCAAGGCCGCGGCCAACCCGCCGATCAGCGCATCGATGCTGGCCGACTTGATTTGCCTGTGAAGCCCTGTCCGGATAGTAAGTCTTGAGACCTCTGTTCATCATACTGACCGAGATACGTTGTTTCTACCATTGGTTGATATATATCCGATGGAGGGCAACCCACGGATGTTCTTCACGATGCATCTTTCTGCAAATGCCGAGGAGAAGTTGGCTGCGCCGTCAGTGCTGGAATCTCAGCATGGCTCGGTTCGGCCGCTGGCTGCCGAAGATCTCGAGCGCGTCGCCGCACTCTTCCTGACGAAGTTTCGCCGGCGGCGGCGTCATCTCCTCGATCGCGCGATCGCGGAGACGGCCGCGTATATGAGAGAGATTTACCTCGACCCTGCCGGCCAGTCCGGGGAAAGCAACGCTCTTGTCCAGATCAACCGGCACGGTCGTCTGGGTGGGTTCCTCGGCGTTCTGAAAGCCCGCTACGAGCTCAATGGAGCGGCATTGAACGCGGCGATCATCGGGCCGCTCATGGCCGACCCCGGCACCGATGACGGCTCGGCCGGACCCCAATTGCTGCGTGCCTTGCATCAAGGCGAATTCGATCTGCAGCTGACCGATTCGGCCAACCGGACATCCTTGGCCTTCGCGCGCCCGATGAAGTACCAACTCCTTCCTGTGCATTGTCTGGGATGGACATATGTTTTCCGGCCGGCGGCGATGGCCGCCTCCGCACTGCACCGTAAATGGCCTGGCGTGCCTCGCCTTGTACTCGATCCATGCGCGAGAGCATTCGATGCTCTTGCGAAGAAAAGGTTCGAGCCCCCCGTCGTCCATTCATCGTCGCATCGCACCCACCGTGAGCCGATCGATGCCGTTCAATTTGCCGAGAAGCTGCGGACCCTCCTGTCTGGTTACGCTCTTCGGCCGAGTTGGAAGGATGGGGAACTTGCACGGCTGCTTGCGCTGGCGGCCGAGAAGCGGGCCGACGGCCCCCTTCATTTCGGTGGGACCTACGACGAAACGGGTAAAATGCTCGGTTGTTATGCCTTCTATGGTCAAGCCGGCGGCGTGGCGAACCTGTTGCAGATCCAGGCATCCGGATTGCACTGGGGCGCGACGCTGGATGCGCTTGTCGCCGCCGCATGGGAGATGGGCTGTGTGGGCATCACCGGACAGACGCAGACCAAATTCATACCTCAACTCTTTGGCTACAAGAATGTCTTCTTCCGCTATGCCGGGGGAACAATGGTCCGCTCGCGGATCGCCGAGGTCACGGAAGCGGTCCGCTCCGGCGACATCTTTATCGGTGGATTGGTGGGCGACCGCTGGACCCGCCTCAGTTCCGATGATTTCGGCCGCTGATCGCCTTCAACCGGCAGGATTGCGAACTCGGGTAACGGGTTCCTTCGCCGGCGCGTAGGCTGACGGAGCATCAAACGAAAAAACCGCCTGTGCGGCGGGTCGCTGGCGCAAATCAGCACCATAGCCAAATATGTACCATAGCTGAGGGCACCGAGTCAAGAAAAAATTCCTATCATGAAAAGCTTCCGGCACAAAATGGGCACCGCCCGCCTGGGCGCCGTCGGAGCGTCCACCGCCGGTCTTTTCATTCCAGCCGCCATGTTCTATGTCTGCCGGCCAGCGCGGGGGCGCGTCTTGTCAACCACAAAAGCATCCGGTACGCCCCGTTCATGACAGTTACCGTTCGTTTCGCCCCGTCGCCGACCGGCCGCATTCATATCGGCAATGCGCGCACGGCGCTGTTCAACTGGCTGTTCGCCATGAACAACAAGGGCCGATTCATCCAGCGCTTCGACGACACCGACATTGCGCGCTCGAAGCAGGAGTTTTCCGACGCCATCCTCTACGACCTGCATTGGTTGGGCATTTTTCCCGACGCCACCGAGTACCAGTCGCGGCGCTTCGAAGTCTATGACGCGGCGGTCGAGAGGCTGAAGACGGCAGGCGTTCTCTATGCCTGCTATGAAACGCCGGAGGAACTCGATCTCAGGCGCAAGGTGCGCCGCACGCGCGGCCTGCCACCGGTCTATGGCCGCGAGGCGTTGACTCTGACGCACGAGCAGATCGCCGAATACCAGGCCGATGGCCGCAGGCCGCACTGGCGGTTTCTCCTCCCCAATTTCTCAGGCGATCCACAACAGCCGGAACGCACCGAAATGCACTGGAACGACCTGGTGCGGGGTGAGGAAACCGTCGATCTGGCCTCGCTTTCCGACCCGGTCCTTGTGCGCGAGGACGGCACCTATCTCTATACGCTGCCTTCCGTCGTCGACGACATCGAGATGGGCGTCAGCCATGTCATCCGGGGCGACGACCACGTCACCAACACCGGCGTGCAGATCGCCCTGTTCCAGGCGCTGGCTGCCGAGCCGCCAGTGTTCGGCCACCATAATCTCCTGACCACCGCATCGGGCGAGGGCTTGTCGAAGCGCACCGGCGCGCTCTCGATCGAAAGCCTGCGCGAGGACGGCATCGAGCCGATGGCCGTCGCATCGTTGGCCGTCCTGGTAGGCACTTCGGAAAATGTCGCGGCGGTGCCGACGATGGGCGAACTCGCCGAACGCTTCGATCCGGCGGCGACATCGAAATCCGCCGCCAAGTTCGATCCGGACGAGCTGTTCGTGCTCAACCGGTCGCTGCTGCACCACATGCCGTTTGCCGAGGCACAAGACCGTCTGATCGTGCTCGGCGTCTCCGGCGAGCAAGCCGAACCGTTCTGGCTGGCGGTGCGCGGCAATCTCGACAGGCTGGCCGATGCGGTCAACTGGTGGCGTATCCTGCGCGACGGACCGCAGGAGAAGCCGGAATTTTCCGATGACGACCGCGATTTCCTTCGACAGGCCTTCGATCTGCTGCCGGAGGAACCCTGGAGCGCGACGATCTGGAAGGACTGGACGGGCAAGATCAGGGAAGCGACCGGCCGCAAGGGCAAGGCGTTGTTCATGCCGCTCAGAACAGCCCTTACCGGACTGCCTTCGGGGCCGGAGCTTGCAGATCTATTGCCGCTGATGGGTCGGGAAGGAACGTTGGCCCGACGACCCTGACCTTGCGCTGTTCCGGCGGCAGCGCGGACACAGGCGACGTCACCGGCTTGGCGGAAAGCCGCTTGATCGCCTCGCGGTCGAGCCCGCCTTCCTGATTGGCCAAAGTTTCCGGATCGGCACCTGGATCCGGTTTGGAGATCGGCACCGGAATGAACGGTGCGGAGTCCGTCTCGGGTTGCAACTGTTCCGGATTCGGCGGGTTGCCGGCGATGATCTGAAAACCCTGCGCGGCGGCGTTGCAGCCGCAAGCCGGCGGCCGCGACATATCGGGCTGCTTGTAGAGATAGGCGGTCGGCAATTCGCTGTAGGGCCGGCCGGTGACGGATGACGTCATCGAGGCCGAATCGTCCATGCCGCGCGAATAGAAAACCTGCATCTCGGTGCCGGGGCAGCTCGATTCGCAATTCTTCTGGTCACGTTCGAAATCGCCTGCCGAGGCTGAGTTCGACATCGGGAAGAAGTAGCCGTCGCAGGTGCGCACACAGGAAGTGTGGAACTCACCGCCGACGCTCGGAAAATCGGGTATGCCGGGCTGGTTGAGCACACGGCGGACATTGCGCTCCTCGCCGGGATCGTCGGGCTGGTTGGGCTCATCAAGCATATCGAGCTGCTGGCTGTTGTCGCCAAAAAGCTGATCGAACAGGTTTGCGCTGCCGCCCTCGCGGTTGGCTTCGTGCAAAGGCGCCCGCCGAGGCGCAACGGCGTCGTCGCGGCAGCCATTGGCGTCAAGCGCCGCCAGGATGCGTCCGCGGTCGCGGCGCGAGCCGCCGCCGGCCAGCCGCTCGCGCTTGTTCTGCAAGGCGTCGAGATTGGCATTCATGCGATCGATGGTGGCGTTTAGCCCGGCGCATTGATTGAGGTTGCGGCCAAACAGCGAAAAGCCGCATCCGGCCCGGCTCGCCTGGCCGCGGGCTTTCGAAATCTGCTCATGCTGCCTGGCAATTGCGGAATCGTATTTCCGGATCAGCGCCGGACCGCCACCGCCGCCGCGCGAGGACGCGGCAAGATCGGCTTCCAGCTGGCGGCAGACCCGCGAAGCAGCCTGTGGCTCGGCTACCCCCCAGGTTGCGGACAACAGGAGGCCAAGCAGCATGGCAGCATGCGCCTGCTTCCACCCTCCGCTTGCCATCCGCCCAAACTCCGCCTGCCAAATCCGACTGTTAGCCCGCAATGCTACCGTGTTCGCGGTTAACTGCAGTTTACCGCGAAATCCGTGTTCAGCCCAGATTGACGACCGCCTGTGCCTTGTGGGCGGCTTCCACGACGGCAAGCGCCGTCATGTTGACGACGCCGCGCGAGGTGACCGACGGCGTCAATATATGCGCCGGCATGTCCGTGCCGAGCAGGATCGGCCCGACGTGCAGCGCATCCATCATGGTTCTGAGCGCCGTCAGCGTGATGTTGGCCGAATCGAGGTTGGGGAACACCAGCAGATTGGCTTCGCCCTTCAGCCGTGAATGCGGATAGACGCGCTGGCGCAGATGCTCCGACAGAGCGGAATCGGCGTGCATCTCGCCATCGCATTCCAGCTCTGGGGCAATGCGCGCCAGGATCGCCGCCGCTTGCCGCATCTTCAGGGCACTGGGCGAATCGCGCGAGCCGAAATCCGAATGCGAGAGCAGCGCTGCCTTCGGCTCGATGCCGAAGCGCTGGATTTCTTCCGCCGCCAGCACCGTCATCTCAGCGATTTCTTCCGCCGTCGGGTCGACGGAGACATGCGTGTCGGTCAGGAAGATGATGCCGCGCTGCGAGATCAGCATCGAGAGCGTCGACAGGTCGCGATCCTTGACGCCGGTGCGCGGGCCGATGATCAAGGTGACGTTGCGCAGATGCCGCTCGAAGCGCCCTTCGAGGCCGCAAACCATTGCATCGGCATCGCCGCGTTTCAGCGCAAGTGCTGCGATCACCGTGTTGTCGGTGCGCACCATGGTGCGCGCGGCTTCCGTCGTGACGCCGCGCCGGCCGGCGAGTTCGATCAGAAGGTCGACATAATGGCGGTAGCGCGGATCGTCTTCCGGGTTGATCAGGCCGAAATCCACACCGGGCTTGATGCGCAAGCCGTAGCGCTTCAGGCGCACCTCGATGACGTGCGGCCGGCCGATCAGGATCGGCTCGGCGATGCCTTCCTCGAGCACCACCTGGGCGGCGCGCAGCACGCGCTCATCCTCGCCGTCTGCATAGATGACGCGCTTGGCGCTCGATGCCTTGGCGGACGAGAACACCGGCTTCATCACCAGGCCGGAGCGGAAGACGAAGCGGTTCAGCTTGTCGATATAGGCGGCGAAATCGGTGATCGGCCGCGTCGCGACACCGGTGTCGCAGGCCGCCTTGGCGACCGCGGGCGCTATGCGCAGGATCAGGCGTGGATCGAAGGGCGAAGGGATCAGGAATTCAGGGCCGAAGATCGGCGTCTCGCCGGAATAGGCGCGGGCAGCGACATCTGAAGGTTCCTCGCGGGCAAGGGCTGCGATGGCGCGGACCGCCGCCATCTTCATCTCCTCGTTGATAGCGCTGGCACCACAGTCGAGCGCGCCGCGGAAGATGTAAGGAAAACACAGTACGTTGTTGACCTGATTGGGAAAATCGGACCTGCCTGTGCAGATCATCGCATCGGGACGCGCCGCACGCGCCGTTTCCGGCATGATCTCCGGATTGGGGTTGGCCAGCGCCAGGATCAGCGGTTTTGGCGCCATGTGTTGGAGCAGTTCCGGCTTCAGCACGCCTGCCGCCGACAGGCCAAGGAAGACGTCGGCGCCCGATATGACGTCGGCCAGCGTGCGCGCCTCGGTGTCCTTTACATAAGGGTCTTTCCAGCGGTCCATCTCGTCGGTCCGCCCTTTGTAGGCAACGCCGAAACGGTCGGTGACCCAGATGTTTTCGACTTTGGCGCCGAGCGAGACCAGCAGGTTGAGACAGGCAAGGGCGGCAGCCCCGGCGCCGGAGGTGACGATCTTGATGTCCGATATGGTCTTGCCGGCGAATTCCAGCCCGTTGAGCACGGCGGCGGCGACAATGATGGCGGTGCCGTGCTGGTCGTCGTGGAATACCGGTATGCCCATGCGGGCCTTCAGCTGTTCCTCGACCTCGAAGCATTCCGGTGCCTTGATGTCCTCGAGATTGATGCCGCCGAAAGTCGGCTCGAGCGCCGAGATCGTCTCGACCATGCGCTCGATCCCCGGCGCGTCGATCTCTATGTCGAAGACATCGATGCCGGCGAACTTCTTGAACAGGACGGCCTTGCCTTCCATCACCGGCTTGGAGGCCAGCGGGCCGATATTGCCGAGGCCGAGCACCGCCGATCCGTTGGTGACGACGCCGACCAGATTGGCGCGCGCGGTATAATCGGCGGCGGTCGCCGGGTCGTCGCGGATTTCCAGGCAAGGGGCGGCGACGCCAGGCGAATAGGCGAGCGCGAGGTCGCGCTGGTTGCCGAGCGGCTTGGTCGCCTGGATCTCGAGTTTTCCCGGCCTTGGGTGCTTGTGGAAGTAGAGGGCGGCTTCGTCGAGGTCCGAACGTGCCGTCTTTTTGCTCTCGCCTTCCATGCGGCCGCTCCCTCGAAATCTGGCTGGAGATTCCCTTTTAGCATGCAGCCGTGGTTTTTCGCGACGCTAATTGACGCGCCGGCAGCTTTACCCGGCGGCGCGTAGAAAGTCGCTAATGATCAAATGCTTATGCCGATTCTCTGACGGACGGCTCCTACAGTTTCACGGACAAGTTGATCAAAAGGCGCTGACGTAGAGACCACCATCGACCGGTATGTTCTGCCCGGTCAGATAGCCCGCATGGACCGAGCACAGGAAGGCGCAGATCTGGCCGAATTCTTCCGGCGTGCCGAGCCGCTTGGCCGGAACGTCGGCGCTGATGCGGGTCTTGCGCGCGGCCGCGGCCTCAGGGCTTTCTACGCTGCCGGCTTCATGCGGGCCGCGCAGCCGGTCGGTGTCGAGCTTGCCCGGCAAAAGACTGTTGATGGTCACGTTGCGGTCGATCACCGTTCTGGCCACGCCGGCAAGAAACGAGGTCAGGCCGGCGCGCGCGCCGGACGACAGGTCGAGGCCGGGAATGGGCACATAGACCGACAGCGATGTGATGTTGACGATGCGGCCGAAGCCGCGCGCCGCCATGCCGTCAAGGACAGCCTGGACCAGCTCGATCGGCGTCACCATGTTCTGGGTGACGCCTTCGAGGATCTTTTCGCGATCGAGCGTGCGGAAATCGCGAAGCGGCGGGCCGCCATTGTTGTTGACGAGGATGTCCGGCTCGGGGCAAGCCGCGAGCAGCGCCTTCTGCACCTCCGGCTTCGAAACGTCGCCAACGACTTCCGTCACCGTGACGCCATATCGCTCGCGCAACTCCGCGGCGGTTTTCGCCACCAGCTCGGCATTGCGCCCGTTGACCACGACATCGCAGCCGGCTTCCGCCAGCGCCATGGCGCAACCGCGCCCAAGTCCCTTGCTCGAAGCGCAGACGATGGCCTTCTTTCCGCGGATACCGAGATCCATGACGATTTCTCCTGTGATTTGGCCGGCAAGCTAGTCCTTCGGCTGGACCAATCGCAACCGTCATACGGTTGTTGCATGAATCGGGGCATAGGCTCGCGAAAGCAACGGTGAAATCGCGATGTCCGGCCAAGAGCCCCGCACTTTCCGCAGCATGTTCATTTCCGATGTCCATCTGGGCTCGAAGGCGGCCAAGGCCGAGTTCCTGATCGATTTCCTTCGATATCACGATGCCGATATCATCTATCTGGTGGGCGACATCGTCGACGGCTGGCGGCTGCGGCGGAGCTGGCACTGGCCGCAAAGCCACAATGACGTCGTGCAGAAACTGCTGCGCAAGGCGCGCAAGGGCGCCAACATCACCTACATCGCCGGCAACCATGACGAGTTCGCCCGCCAGTTCCAGGGCGTGCATTTCGGCGGCATCGTCGTCGCCGACCGTGCCATCCACGAGACCGCCGACGGCAAGCGCCTGCTCGTCATCCATGGCGACCAGTTCGACACCGTGGTCCACAATGCGCGCTGGCTCGCCTATCTCGGTGATCACGCCTATGACGCGGCCATGCTGGTCAATCGGGTGGTGACGCGGCTGCGGCAACTGCTCGGCCTGCCGTATTGGTCGTTTTCGTCCTGGGCCAAGCACAACGTCAAGAAGGCGGTGAACTTCATCGGCTCGTTCCAGACCATGCTTGCGGACGAGGCGCGTCGCTCGCATGTCGACGGCGTCATCTGCGGCCACATCCATCATGCCGTCATCGAGAATTTTGGCGATGTCCAGTACATCAATACCGGCGACTGGGTGGAAAGCTGCACGGCCGTGGTCGAGCATTTTGACGGCCGCATGGAAATTCTGACCTGGGCGCAGGTGCTGCCCGAAGCGCCGGACGAGCCCTTTATCCCGTTGCTCATCGAAGACCGGGTAGGGCAGGCAGCATAGTCCGAAGTCTTTTCGGGCTTCGGAATCGATCGATTAGTCCAACCGGTTTCGTCCGGTTTTCGTCCATGTTAAGGGATCGATACGCGTTGCCGTCCGGTCGAATACAGCGCGATTGGATCGATTCATGGCCCTGCCGCAGCTCTCGCCCGAACAACTCGTCAAGCCGCGCCATTTCGAACTGCGCATGAGCCTGATCTTCGCGACGCTGTACGTGCCGCTCGGAACGCATTTGCCTTATTTTCCACTGTGGCTGCAGGCCAAGGGTTTTCACGCCGAGCAGATCGCCGTCATTCTGGCGGCGCCGATGTTCCTGCGCGTGGTGACGACGCCGTTACTGACCGCGCTGGCCGACCGTGCCAGGGACCGCGCCGATGTCTATGTCGCGCTGATGGCTGCATCACTGCTCTTGTCGGCAGGCTATTTCCTGCCGCCGACCTATGCGATGGTGCTGGCGGTCTCATTGGCGCTGACCATTGTCTGGACGCCGCATTCGCCGATCGCCGATTCGCTGGCGCTTTCGGGTGTCCGCCGCTTCGGTTCGAACTACACAAGCATGCGCAAATGGGGCTCGATCTCCTATCTCTGCGCCAATGTCGCCGGCGGCTTCATTCTGTCGGCAACTGGTTCGCAGGCCGTTCCGGTTGTCATTCTGGCGGCGTTTGCCGCGGCCCTTGCCGCCGGCCTGCTGGCGCCGCGTCTAGGCCGTCCGCGGCGCGCCTCACCGCTGTCGGCCGCCGACATCCAGCATTCGGCGCCGAAGCTTCTCAACCCGTATTTCCTGTATTTTTCCGTCGGCGTCGGCGTCATCACCGCCAGCCACGCATTCCTCTACGGTTTCGTCTCCATCTATTGGAAATCGATCGGCATCAGTGATTCGGTTGTCGGTCTCTTATGGGCTTGGGGTGTGGTGTCGGAAGTCTGCATGTTCATGATGTTCACCCGCTTTTTTGACCGGTTCTCCGTCGTGTCGATCATGGTGATGGCGGGGATCGGCTCCATCGTGCGCTGGATCGCCTTTCCGCTGGTCTGGCCGCTCGGCCTCGGCATTCCCGGTTTCTTCGGTGTCCAGTCGCTGCACTCGGTCTCGGTGGCGCTTGGGCTGATCGGCCTGCAGAAGATGATCGGCGAAACCGTCTCCGAGGAGCGGACAGGTGCCGCGCAAGGCATTGCCTATTTCTCCAACGGCTTCTTCATGGCGGTGGTGACGCTGGCGTCCGGCCCGCTCTACGACCGTCTCGGCGTGGACGGCTTCTTTGCCATGATCCCGATCGCCTTGATCGGGCTGGTGCTCATCGGGCTTGCTGCGCGCTCAGCCCCACAGCGCCACATCGGGCGGTGACACCAGCGATCCCTGGTAGATAAGGCCCGGTACCCGGTCGCGGGCAAGCAGCAGCGGACCGTCGAGGTCGACGAAATCGGCATGCTGGGCAAGCAGCACCGCTGGCGCCATCGCCAGTGACGTGCCGACCATGCAGCCGACCATCACGCCGAAACCGAGTTCGCGGGCGCGATCGCGCAGCACCAGTGCCGCAGTCAGGCCTCCCGACTTGTCGAGCTTGATGTTGACGGCATCGTAGAGACCGACAAGCGCTTCGAGATTCTCAGCCTCATGCACGCTTTCATCGGCGCAGATCGGCACGGGATGGGCGATATGGCGCAGGATCTCGTCACGACCGGCCGGCAGCGGCTGTTCGATCAGCGCGATGCCTTGTTCGGCGGCAAAGGCGAGGTTCGCAACGATGTTGTCGTCGCTCCAGCCCTCATTGGCGTCGAGGATGATGCGGCTGTCTGGCGCTGCCTGCCTGACCGCGCGGATGCGGGCAATGTCGTTGTCGCCACCGATCTTGACCTTGAGCAGCGGCCGCGCGGCATTGGCGCGGGCCTGCGCCGCCATCGCCTCCGGCTCGCCCAGCGACAGCGTGTAGGCGGTTTCGAGCGCCTGCAAGGGAAGAGCACCTATCGCGACTGCTACCGAGGTTCCGCTGAGCTTTGCCTCCAGATCCCACAGGGCGCAGTCTATGGCGTTGCGGGCGGCTCCGGCCGGCATAGCATCGAGCAAGGCTGTCCGGCTGATGCCAGCGGCGATTCGGCCGCGCATGGCCTCGATCGCGTCGCGCACGCCCTCCATGGTCTCGCCATAGCGCTTGTAGGGGACACATTCGCCGCGGCCGAAGTGGCCGCCGTCGCCGATCGTGCAGGAGATCACCTCGGCTTCGGTCTTGGAACCGCGCGAAATGGTGAAGGTTCCGGCGATGGGAAAACGCTCGGCCTCGACCGAAATGACACGCGCCATATTTTTCTGCTCCTGCTATGCGACAACCGTTGTCGGCAAATCGACAGGTCAGACCCGTCAGGCTAAACAGGACGCCATGTTGACCATCGGCAAGCGCGACGCAAGCGGCACGACCGCAGGGGAGGCTGACCACGAACCGCGCGTGGCGATCGGCGAGGAGGATGGCGTTCTTGGCTGCGCTTTCTCCGGAATCTGGACCACAAGGACCGTCGCGCTCATCGACGCCGACATGCGCAAGATCGAAAAGCGAAGCGGCTTCAAAACCTTGGCGCTCGATGTTTCCAAGATCGAGAAGATGGACACCGCCGGCGCCTGGCTGATCGACCGGCTGGTCAGCGCCTTCGAGAAGAAGGGCGTCGAGATCCAGATGCAAGGCCAGAGCGAGATCGCTTCGATCCTGCTCGAAGCTGTCGGCGAGGCCGTGCGGCGCGAACCCGAATCCGGCCCGGCGCGACCGCCCAACATCGTCATTCGCGCGCTGGAGGCGGTTGGCCGCCGGGTCTACGAGATGCGCGACGATTTTCTCGCCTCGATGAACATCCTCGGCGCCACCATCCGTGGCGCGCAGATGAAGCTCGGCCGTGGCCATGCCGTCAACCCGGCGGCGATTTTCAACCAGATCGACCGCATGGGCGTCGGCGCCATTCCGGTGGTGGTGCTGATGTCGGCGATCGTCGGCGCCATCGTTGCCCAGCAAGGCGCCTATCAGCTCAGCTATTTCGGCGCCGATATCTTCGTCGTCGATCTGGTCGGCGTGCTGATCCTGCGCGAGCTTGGCGTGCTGATGACGGCGATCATGATCGCCGGCCGCTCCGGCAGTGCGATCACCGCCGAGATCGGCTCGATGAAGATGCGCGAGGAGGTCGACGCGCTGAAGGTCATCGGGCTCAACCCGATCGGCGTCCTGGTCTTTCCGCGGCTCGTGGCGCTGGTCATCGCCTTGCCGTGCCTGACCATCATCGCCAATTTCGCCGCACTCGGCGGCGGCATACTGGCTGCCTGGCTCTATTCCGACATCCCGCCCGCCGCCTTCATCGACCGGCTGCGCGTCGCCATCGATCTCAGCACCATCTTTGCCGGCCTGATCAAGGCGCCGTTCATGGCCATGATCATCGGCACGATTGCCTCGGTCGAAGGCATGAAGGTCGGCGGCAGCGCCGAATCGCTCGGCCAGCATGTTACCGCTTCGGTTGTGAAGTCGATCTTCGTCGTCATCATCCTCGACGGACTTTTCGCCATGTTCTACGCAGCGATCGAGTTCTGAGATGAAGCTGCGAAACAGGAAAAGGGCAGGCGCATTGGCTGAGGACGCGGGTGAGGGCGACATCGTGCTATCCGCGCATGACATCAGCGTGTCCTTCGCCGACAAGCTTATCCTCGACAGACTGTCGCTCGACATAAGGCGCGGCGAAATCCTTGGATTTGTCGGCGCCTCGGGTGCTGGTAAATCCGTTCTGCTGCGCACCATTCTCGGCCTGACGCGCAAGCAGTCGGGTACGATCAAGCTGTTCGGCGTCGATATCGAGAAAGCTGATGATGCGGAGCGTCTGCGCATCGACATGCGGCTTGGCGTGCTGTTCCAGCACGGCGCGCTGTTCTCGGCGCTGACAGTGCTGGAAAACGTCCAGGTGCCGATGCGCGAATATCTCGACCTGCCGCGAAAGCTGATGGACGAACTGGCGATGCTCAAGATCGAGCTGGTCGGGCTGCCGCCCGATGCAGCGCAGAAATTCCCGTCCGAACTGTCCGGCGGCATGATCAAGCGCGCCGCGCTGGCCCGGGCGCTCGCGCTCGATCCCGACATCGTCTTCCTCGACGAGCCGACATCGGGCCTCGATCCGATCAGCGCGGCGGAGTTCGACGAGCTGGTGGTCAAGCTGCGCGATACGATGGATCTGACCGTCTACATGGTGACGCACGATCTCGACACGCTGTTCACCGCTTGCGACCGGGTGGCCGTGCTCGGCAAGAAAAAAGTGCTGGTCGAAGGCACCATCGGCGACATGCTGAAGAGCGAGGAACCGTGGGTAAAGTCCTATTTCCGCGGAAAACGCGCCCGGCAACTTGATCTTGCGGCGCGCGCATAGCCATAAGTGGGACAATGGAAACCAGAGCCAACTACGTCATTGTCGGCATCTTCACGCTGGCCGCGATCCTGGCGGCGTTTGCCTTCGTCTACTGGACGGCGGCCATCGGCGACAAGGGCGAGACGACGTTGCTGCGCGTGCGCATTCCGGGCTCTGCGTCCGGGCTTGGCCGCGGCAGTTTCGTGCTGTTCAACGGGGTCAAGGTCGGCGACGTCAAGCGCGTCTATATCGACGTCGACAATCCGACGGTTGCCATCGCCGATACCGAGATCGACCGCATGACGCCGATCACCAAATCGACGCAAGCCGATATCGGGCTTGCCGGCCTGACCGGGCAGGCCAACATCGAGCTCAAGGGCGCCGACCCCAAGGAAGTGAAACTCCTCGACCAGGCGGAAAAGGAAGGCAAGGTCGCCGAGATCGTCGCCAACCCGTCGGCGGTGACCAACCTCTTGCAGACGGCGCAGAATATCTTCACCCGCGCCGACAAGGTGCTGACCGAGCTCGAAGGCTTCACCAGGGACGTTCGCGGGCCGCTGACGCAGACCGTCCAGAATGTCCAGACCTTCTCCGATGCGCTGGCCAAGAATTCGGACGGCATCGACAAGTTCCTGTCCGCCGCCAGCACGCTGGCGGATGAGCTGAAAGGCGTTTCCGGCAAACTCGACGGCACGCTGAAAGCAGCCGAAGGCCTTCTCAACGCCGTCGACAAGGACAAGATCAAGAGCATCGTCGCCAATGTCGACGCGGTAACCGGTAACCTCAAGGAGACGTCGAAACAGCTCGACGGCGTGATCAAGAACGTCGATACGGCCCTGGGGTCGGTCAACGATTTTACCAAACGGACGCAAGGCACGCTGGCCAAGGTCGACAACGTGCTCGACGGTATCGATCCCGCACAAGTGCGCTCGGCGCTCGCCAACATCCAAAAGGCCAGCGAGAGCGCCGACAAGGCCGCCGCCGACATCGCTGAGGTTACCCACAAGTTCGCCAACCGGGCCGACGACATCGACCAGACGATCAAAGATGCAAAGCAGCTCGCGCAACGGCTCAACGATGCCTCGGTGCGCGTCGATGGCATTCTTGCCAAGGTCGATACCTTGCTCGGGTCGGGCCAGGCCGACGGCGTGATGGCGGATGCCAGGGCGACGTTGAAGTCGTTCAAGCAGGTTGCCGACACGCTGAATGCCCGCCTTGGCGTCATCACCGACAATCTGGCGCGCTTCTCGGGACAGGGGTTTTCGAATGTCGAGGCTTTGGTGCAGGACAGCCGCCGTTCGATCAGCCGCATCGAAGAGGCGGTGACCGATCTCAGCCGCAATCCGCAGCGCATCCTTTCGGGTGGCGACGGCGAGGTTCGGCAATTCGATGGCAGGGCGCGGCGTTGACTTCGGCGACGGCGCGCCCCAGAAACATGAGCCGCGAAAGCGGGTCGATCTTACGATCCGGGGACAACGGGGATCGCGCGTGAAGTCTGTGTGGGTGAAAACGGGCGGGTTGACTTCGGCTGCGGCACTGCTTGCCTTGACGTTGGCCGGCTGCGCGGCGTTGGGCGGCAAGCCCGCGCCGCTCGATACGTTCGAGTTGTCGGCGCCTTCGGTCGACGCGCATGGCCACAGCCGCCGGCAGATCCTGATCGCGCAGCCGTCGGCGCTCAAGGCGCTGGACAGCCAGAACATCGTCATCAAGCCGTCGGATCGCTCGATCCAGTATCTCAAGGGCGCGCAATGGGCCGACCGGCTGCCGCTGATCGTGCAGGCGCGGCTGGCCGAGACGTTCCAGCGCTCGGGCAGCTTTGCCGGCGTCGGCAAGCCGGGCGAGGGCCTGGCGATCGACTATCAGGTGATCGTCGAAATCCGGTCCTTCGAGGTGCGCGTCGAAGGCGGCGAGCATGCCGAGGTCGACCTGTTCGTGCGCATCCTGAACGATCGCAACGGCGAGGTCCGTGCCTCCAAGAGCTTCACCGCAGCCGCACCCGTCTCGGGCAGCGGCAATCCTGCCTATGTCAGCGCGCTCGACAAGGCGTTCGGCGACGCCGCCGGGCAGATCGTGAGCTGGACGGATTCGGTGATCTGAGCGCGGGGGCGCCGGAATCCCACAAAGCTTCATCCCCCCAGGCTTCTCTACCTACAAGCGGTCGAAGATTTCCGGGCGGAGCTTTCCGGTCTTCATCAGGTACTGCAGGGTATAGGTGACGGACAGCGCGTCACCGAGCGCGTCGTGCCCCTGCAATGGCGGGTGTTCGACGCCGTAGTAATCGGCGAGCTTGTTGCTCGGCGTTCTCGCCAGATCCTCGATCGGCATTCCGGCCGCGATCAGCAGCTTGACGGCATTGTCAAACCGGGTGGCCGGGACCGGAGGCTGAATGCCCGCGACATAGCAACTGATGGCGATCATGTTCAATTCGTCCTTGCCCCAGGACCAGAATCGCGACCCGTCGGAAAAACGATCGACGTCGGCGAGCGCATCTCCTAGCGCCACGCCTTCGGTCTCCAGATCTTCCTCGGTGATGCCGGTCAGTTTGGTGAAGAACGGGTCGAGGGCGTATCTCTGACCAAACCGGTCGACCGGTCTGATATAGGCCTTGTGTGTGCCGAGCAGGGGGAAGTCGCCTTCAAGTCCAAGCCTGACCGCGCCGATCTGCGCGATCACCGGGTCGGGGTCGTGTGCCGCGCACCAGAATCGGCGTTGCGAGCCCTCCAGGCAAAGAAACTCGCAGTCGAATATGATTGCCGTCTTCACGATCACACCCTTCGAGCGTCAGGGCAGCGGGTATTGTCGGTGGACTTCAGTGCGTCGGAAATCCGACTTGGGCAAGTCCCGAACGCGTCGATCGGCTTGCAAACGTGCTGCGGGCAGGTTCGGCGCGTGCCGGAGGTTCAGCACAGTCACAGGCGGGACCATGGCCCCGCCTGTTCAATTCCTGTCTTAGTGCAGGCGGCCGCTCGCATGGGCCAGCATGGTGTAGACCTTGCCTGTGTCCGACGTCAGATAGGTCTGCGCCATGATGTTGTCGCGGTCGTTGCGCGAGACATCCTTGAGCAGCTTCTCGAAATCGTCGCAGTAGCGGTCGACGGCGGCGCGGAACTCGGCCTCGGCCTGATACTTGCGACGAATCTCGTCGAACGTCTGCTGTCCCTTCAGCGTGTAGAGCCGCCGCGTGAAGACGTCACGCTCGCCACGCCGGTAGCGGTTCCACAGCTCGATCGAAGCATCGTGGTCGATGGCACGCGCGATGTCGACGGAAAGCGAGTTCAGCGATTCCACGACATGCAGGGGCGAGCGCTGGGCAGGGGTAGCGCGCTGCGCTTCCACGGGGGCCGTAGGGGCTGCCGACCTGAGGTCCTCATCGTTCGATGCCGCGGTAAGCAGATCGCGCACCCATCCGCCCTGAGGCGTGCGGGCGCTGGCATCGCCGCGCGGACGCGGTGCCGCCTCGGCAGGACGCTCAAGGTCGAGCGTGCCTCGCAATGCAGGGCCGCCCAAGGGCGCCTGAGGCGTGCGCAGGTCCGGCTGCGGTGCCGGTGCACGGCGCGGCGGCTCGGCGGCGCGTGCGGCCGGCGCTTGCGGCGCTGGGCGCAGGTTGCGTGGTTCTGATCCGTCACCGCCGCCGCGGCCGGACTTGGCCACGATGTCCGAAAGCTCCTTGAGGGCGTTGATCTGCTCGGAAACGGCGCGGCGGATGGCCGAGGTCGATTCCTTTGCCTCTTCCGGCATTTCGATGACGCCCTTCTTGAGCTCGGCCCGGGTCAGGTCGAGTTCGCTCTTGATCGAGCCCGCGGTGCGCCGCATCTCCTCGGTCGCATCGGCAAAGCGCTTGGTTGCCGAATCGACGACGTCGGTGATGGCATTGCGGATCTTGTCGGCCGATTCCATCGTCTTGCCTTCGGCATTCTGCAGCGTCTGGCCGACGAGATTTTCGAACGAGCGCATGACCCTTTCGAGATCTTCCGACTTCTTGACTAGGCCGACGGCGAGGTCTTCGAGCGACGATTGCCTCTCGAGCGTGTGTTCGAGATTGCTCTGGGCCGAGCTCAGCAGGTCCGAAGCGCTGGACAGCAGGCGGCTGTGTTCGTCGAACTTGGTGGCGATCGACGCCACCTCGCGCAAGGTGGACGACGACAGTTCCGTCAGCCTTGTCGTGTTCGAATCGACCAGTCGCGCCGAGCTGGCGAAGGTCTGCGCGGCTTTCTCGGTGGTGGCGGCGAAGCTTTGCGTGCTGCCGCTCAGGCGTTCATCGACCTGGCCGAGATTGACCGCGGCCTGCTCGATCAGCTGGCCGAGCTGCGAACTGGACTTGGTCATCCGGCCGATGAGATCGGCGACGCTGTCGGACAGCGACGAGCGGGCGCCCTCGACCGCCGACAAGGTTTCGGCGGTGCGGTTCGCGAGTGCGTCGACAAGCGCGGCATTCTCGCTGCGCAGCTTCTCGGTGGCGCGTTCGGTGACCTCTTCCATGCTCTTTTGCAGGTCCGAGCCGCCCTGGGCGAAACGCTCGACCAAGGGCCGTGCGGTTTCGTCGAGGATCTTCGACATTTCGGCCGAACGTGCGGCGAGCATGGTGTTGAGTTCGCGGGTGTTGGCGCCGATCGTCTTGGCGGCATCGTTGGTGCTCTGGCCGATATGCTGGCCGACCGCGGTGAAGGTCTCGGCGATCACATTGGCGCGCGAGACGAGTTGCGCCTCGGCATTCGACACCTGCTCGTTGAGCTTCTGGCCCATCGTCTCGGCTGTGAAGGCGAGGCGGTTCTCGACGCCTGAGACCTGCTCTTCGACACGGGCGGCCGCGGCCGCGGCGCTCGAGGCGAGCCGCTCGTCGGCGCCGGCAAGCGCCTGCTCGATTTCGCGGGCGTGCACGGCCATGTCCTGGCCGGTCCGCCTGGCGCGTTCGGCGACCCTTTGCTCGGTATCGGCAAAGGCACCGACGATGGTCTCGGCATGCTCGCCGATCGTGGTGGTGCTGCTGGCGATGCGCGACACCAGGCGCTGATCCGCGTCGTCGAAGATACGGCCGATTTCCGAAGCACGGCTCGACAGCGCTTCCGAACCTTCGGCGATGCGCGAGACGAGCTGCTGGTCGGCGGCATCGAAGATGCGGCCAAGGTCCGATGCGCGTGCGGCAAGCGCTTCGGCCGATTCGCCGATGCGCATGCCGAGCCGCTGGTCGGCGCCTTCGAAGTTGCGCAGGATGTCGCCGGCGCGCGCGGCCAGCGACTGGGCCGTTTCGATGGCGCGGGCGACCAGCTTCTGGTCGGCGGCATCGAACGTGCCTGCAATCTCGCTTGCACGAGCTGCCAGATGATCGGCGGTGTCCTGAGCCCGGGCGGTCAGCTGATCGGCGGTTTCCTGGGCGCGGGCGGCGAGCTTCTGGTCCGCCGCTTCGAAGGTGCCGGCGATCTCGCTTGCGCGAGCAGCCAGTTGATCGGCGGTTTCATGGGCGCGGGCCAGCAGCGAGCTGGACGTGTCGTCCGCACGGGCAAGCAAGGCGCTCGACGTATCTTCCGCACGGGCGTGCAGGCGACGGTCTGCATCCTCGAAGGTGCGGGCGATGTCTTCGGCCCGCGCCAGCAGGGCGGCGGAGGTCTGCTCGGCGCGCTCGGCGATCTTGCGGTCGGCGTCGCTGAACGCGGCACCGGCCTGCTCGTGCAGGGTGTTGGTGACTTCCAGCACCTTCTCGCGCAGGGCGCCGGCGACAAATACGGCGCTCTTCTCGAGCACGGCGCGGACGTTGTCGACGCCTGTCGAGAGCGCACGCTCCATGGTGCCGGCGCGCTCCTCGATGATGCCGGTCTGACGGCTGAACGCCTGCTCGATCTTCTCGACGTCTCCCGCAATCGCGGCAGAGATGTCCGAGCTTCTGGCGGCGATCTGGTCGATGTGGCCGGAGAGTGAGCGGTCGACGTCCTTGCGGGTCTCGGCGAGCTTGCCGAGATCGTCTTCCAGCGCGCGGGCCAGCATATTGCGACCTTCGGACAGCTTGCCGACATGTCCGGCGATGACGTCGTCGATATCGCTGCGGCTTTCGGTCAGCTTCTGCAGGTCAGCTTCGAGGGCGCGTTTGAGAATGTCGCGGCCCTCGGCCAGTTTCTCGACCTGGCCGGCGACCAGGCCGTCGATGCTGGAGCGGCTTTCGGCCAGCTTGGCCAGATCGGCTTCCAGCGCGCGCTTGAGAACGTCGCGGCCTTCGGCGAGCTTCTCGACCTGGCCGGCGACCAGCCCATCGATGCTGGAGCGACTCTCGGCCAGCTTGGCGAGATCGTCCTCGAGCGCCTTCGACAGGGTCGAGCGCTCCTGGACAAGCCTTTCCGCGTGGCTGTTTACGAGGCCACCGACGTTTTCCAGATCGGCCTCAAGTGACCTCGACAGTGTCGAACGATCCTGGGCGAGCCGTTCGGAATGGCTGTTGACCAGGCCGTTGACGCTTTCGAGATCAGCCTCGAGCGCCCGGGCGAACTGTGCCCGGTCATCGACCAGCTTCTGCGACTGATCGGCAATGGTTCCCTTGATCGCATTGAGGTCGGATTCCAGAGCGCGCCGCAGGATGTCGCGACCCTCGGAAAGCTTCTCGACCTGACCGGCGACGAGCCCGTCGATGCTGGAGCGGCTGTCGGCCAGCTTGGCGAGGTCGTCCTCAAGTGCCCTGGACAGGGCGGAGCGGTCTTGGACAAGCTTGTTCATGTGATCGGCGATGACGCTGTTCACATTCTGCAGGTCGGTTTCCAGCACCCGCGAAAGCTGCCCGCGATCCTCGGCCAGCTTTTCCGACTGGCTTGAGATGACGCCCTTGATCGTGTTCAGGTCGGATTCCAGCGCGCGCTTGAGAATGTCGCGGCCTTCGGCCAGCTTCTCGACCTGACCGGCGACCAGACCGTCGATGCTCGAACGGCTTTCGGCCAGCTTGGCAAGGTCGGCTTCAAGGGTCTGCGACAGCAGGCTGCGGTCTTCGGCGAGGCGTCCTGAATGCCCTTCGATCAGGCCGCGTATGCCGGACAGATCATTGTCGAGCGAATGGGAAAGCTGTGTGCGGTCCTCTGCCAGTTTGGCGGAATGGGTTTCGATGAGGCTCTTGATGCCGACGATGTCGTTTTCCAACGCCTTGGCGAGCACGGCGCGGCCTTCGGCGATCTTTTCCACCTGACCGGCGACCAGACCGTCGATGTCGGCGCGGCTGTCGGACAGTTTGCCGAGATCGGCTTCCAAAGCGCGCGACAGGATGTTGCGGCCCTCGGCGAGTTTTCCGACATGACCTGCGACCATTTCATCAATGATCGTACGAGCTTGCACCAGTTTCCCGGAGTCTTCGTTCAAGGCAGTGGAGAGCCTGTTGCGGCCTTCTTCCAGCCTTTCGAGATGGCTGCCGAGCGATGCATCGATGGCCGCCCGCGATTCATTGACCTTGCGCAGATCCTCTTCGAGAGCGCGCGAGATCAGGCTGCGGCCTTCGGCCAGCTTCTGTACCTGGTTGGTCACCGCCGCATCGATGCCGGCGCGGCCCTCGGCGAACTTCGCCAGGTCGGCCTCCATGGCCGTGGCCATGCGTTCGCGGCTTTCTGACAGTTTCCTGCTGTGGTTCTCGACGGCTTCCTCGATGCCGACGCGGGCGTCGGCGAGCCGCTGGATGTCACTGTCGAACGAACGCGACACGACGTGGCGGGCGGCTTCCATGCGCCCGGCGAAGTCGCTGGCGCGGGCTTCGAGCATAGAGGAGGTCGAAGTGACGATGTCGGCCATGTCGGCGCCGATCTGGGTCTTGCCCTGATCGATCATCGCCGACAGCGTGTCCTTGCTCTCGGCAAAGGTGTGGGCGATTTCGCGGGCGCGCTCGACCAGCGTTTCGTTGATCTGGCGGGCGCGGGCCTCGAGTGCCGCATTGAGCTTCTGCGTTCCGGTGTCGAGCGCCTCGGCGCGGGTCTGGAACTCGCTGATCAGTGCCTGGCCGCGTTCGGCGAGCGTCCGCTCGATGCCGTTGAGGCTGGCCTCGAATTCGGAATTGAGGGTGCGCGCGGCGCCGCCGAGCAGTGACACCATGCCGGTGGTGCGATCGTCGAGCAGATCGGTCAACGACCGCGTCAGGCCGTCCGTGGTGTCCGTCAGCTTGGCAATGCGGGTGTCGAGAAGGCTGGCGAAGGCCTCGCCCGAGGTCGACAGCCGATCGGTGATCGAATCGAGCCGGCCTTCGACCGAATCGAAGATCGACATCGAGCTTTCGTTGATGCGATCGATCAGCGTGTCGCCGGAATTGGTGATCGTCATCGACAATTTGGTCGATGCATTCAGGATCGAGTCGCGGATGATATCGGAGGCGGCGCCGATCTCGTCCTTCAGCGTCTCATGCGCGCCGGTGATCGAGGCGCGGACGCGCTCGGCATGGGTGACGACGGCTTCGCGCTCGCTGCCGAGCCCGTCGACCAGCGAACGGATGCGGGATTCATTCTCGGAATAGGAGCGTTCGATCTGGTTGACTTCGCTGTGGACAAGCGTTTCCAGTTCGACGGCGCGGGCAAGTGTGCGTTCGATGCCTTCGCCCATGGCCGCGACCTCGCGACGAACGGCCTGGCCGATCATCATGACGCGATCCTGGGCAAGGTTTTCCGGCTCGGTCAGGCGGAAGGCCACTTCGGTCATGGACTGTGCGGCGATGCGCATTTCCTGGGCGCGGCGAATCATGGCGGCGAAGGCCCAGAACAGGATGACGGGCACGATGGCCGCGACGGCGAGGCCGATCAGTTCCGGACGGGCAAGGAACTGGTCGAGCGTACGGATTCTCCAGATGCTCGGTCCGAAAAGCAGATTGGCCAAACCGCCGGCGCCGGCGAACCAGGCGAGCGAAACGAAGGCGACGACCCAGTAAATGGTGTTCGAGGCACGCCTGTTGAGGCTGTGCAGAAGCGTCTTGTAGTCCTTCTGGCGATCGTCATTGGCCGGCGCGAAACCCGCGGGCTGGGCGCCATTGCGCGGTTCCACGGGGCGCAATTCGGCAGGCTTGGCCTTGGGCGCGGGTTTCGCGGCGTGGTTCTGATTGACCACAGGCTCCGGGTTTTGTTCCGGCTTATGATTGCGTCCCTCGCGCGCCAGCTCGTCGGCCGCCTGGGATATCTGAGCTTCCAGATCCTCCATCGAAGCCGCGATGTCGAGGTCGCCGCTGCCGATCTCGTTGCTGAGGTCGAGATCGAGCGCCTTTTCCAGTTCCCTGGCCACGTCGCTGTCGAGAGTTCTCGTCGTCGTTGGTTTCTTTGCCATGCCTTCGCTACCCTGTACTAGCTGCCGCGGGCTTATAATTCTGTTTGTCTTGCCCCGCGCAGGAGGCTGAAAATGGACCCCTCGTATCGTAATGACACAGGGGGGTAAAGAAAACATGCATTCCGCGGGATACGTAAAACTTTAAATATAAGGTTAACGGAACTGTGATTTGGGCGCCGCTTTGGCAACATTTTTCCCGGCCATTCATTAACCCGTTGTCCATTGGATTCGCCTAGGTTTTTGGGCGAATCGAAGAAACGGAGTTCGAGTTTATGCGTGGCGAAAGCGGCATTGCCTTCTCAATGCCCGGGGGCGACGTATCCGGACCAAGGCGGTCACGGCCGGTCGATTTGGCACACCTTGCCCGCCAGACGATGGGTGACCGCAGCCTTGAGCAAGAGGTGCTGGCGCTGTTTGTACAGCAGGCGCTGTCCGTGCGCGACAGAATAGTCGACGCCGACATCAAGGACCGGCTTCTGCTCGCCCATGGATTAAAGGGTTCGGCACGGGGCGTGGGCGCCTTTGCCATTGCCGATTGCGCCACCGAGATCGAGCGCCGGCCGGAAGACGGCCAGACGCTCAAGCGGCTTGGCACGCTGATCGACGAAGTGCGCGATTTCATCGCCGCCATCAACCGCTGAATCCGCGCCGAACCCGATTTGCGGAAAAACGTCATCGGGCGGCGCTTTCATGCGGCAGTTGACTTGTCAGCCGGAGTGATTATCTCGGCTGGAACTCCCTTCAGGTGACAAATGACCAAGCTGACTTTCATTGCCCATGACGGCACGCATTTCGACATGGACGCCGAGAACGGCTCTACGGTCATGGAGAACGCGATCCGCAACGCCGTGCCCGGGATCGAAGCCGAATGCGGCGGTGCCTGCGCCTGTGCCACCTGTCACGTTTATGTCGACGAAGCCTGGACGGCTGAAGTCGGCGAGCCGGAAGCGATGGAAGAGGACATGCTGGACTTCGCCTACGACGTCCAGCCCAACTCGCGCCTGTCATGCCAGATCAAGGTCCGCGATGCGCTTGACGGCCTGGTTGTCCGCGTGCCCGCTCGCCAGGGATAAGCGCAGGATCTTTGCCAACTGATTTTTCCCGCTGCGGCTTGGCAGCGGAGCATTGGTCATGCAGTGTCCTGCTCTCTTCGCAGCGAGGCACATCGCATGACCGAGACCACCAGGACAGACGTGCTTATTGTCGGGGCAGGGCCGGTCGGCCTGTTTGCCGTGTTCGAGCTCGGCTTGTTCGACATGAAGTGCCACCTGATCGACATTCTCGATCGGCCGGGCGGCCAGTGCGCGGAGCTCTATCCGGAAAAGCCGATCTACGACATTCCAGGCTGGCCTTCGATCTCGGCGCAGGGGCTGGTCGACAAATTGCTCGAGCAGATCGCGCCGTTCAAGCCTGATTTCAGCTACAACCGAATGGTTTCCAGCCTGGAAAAACTGGAGGACGGCAGTTTTCGCGTCACCACCGACGAAAATGAGGTGTTCGAGGCCAAGGTGGTGGTGATTGCCGCCGGCGGCGGCTCCTTCCAGCCCAAGCGTCCGCCGATCCCCGGCATAGAGCCCTATGAAGGCAAGAGTGTCTTCTATTCGGTGCGCCGGATGGAGGATTTTCGCGGCCATGACCTCGTTATCGTCGGCGGCGGCGACTCGGCACTCGACTGGACGCTGAACCTGCAGCCGGTGGCAAAGAGCGTGACGCTGGTGCACCGGCGGCCCGAGTTCCGTGCCGCCCCCGACAGCGTCAACAAGATGTATGCCATGCAGGAGATGAAGCAACTCGAATTCCAGGTCGGGCAGGTGACCGGATTGACCGGTGCCGACGGCCAACTGTCATCGGCCACCATCAAGGGACCGGACGGCGACGTCGAGGTGCCTTGCACGCGCATGCTGCCGTTCTTCGGCCTGACCATGAAGCTCGGACCGATCGCGGAGTGGGGCCTCAACCTTCACGAGAACCTTATTCCGGTCGATACCGAGAAGTTCCAGACATCGGTGCCCGGTATCTTCGCGGTCGGCGACATCAACTGGTATCCGGGCAAGCTGAAGCTGATCCTGTCGGGCTTCCACGAAGTGGCGCTGATGGCGCAGGCCGCCAAGCGCATCATCAGCCCCGGCGAGCGCATCGTTTTCCAGTACACGACCTCCTCGACCAGCCTGCAGAAGAAGCTCGGCGTCTCCGGCTGAACTTTACTCGGCGAGCATCGGCGCCGCATTGTCGGCGTAACCGCGAAGCTCCTTTTCGGGCATCAGCGTCAGCGTGATCAGCCCCAGCAGCAATGTAGCGGCGGCGACGGCAAAGATCATCACGAACGGCTCGACCGTCGCGCTATGGCCCACGATCCGCACGCCTTCACCGGCAAGCGGCAAGCCGTAACCCAGAGCGACCGCGCCGAGCATCGCGACCCCAAGCGCACTGCCAAGCGAACGCAGGAATGTCAGCACGCCCGTCGCGACGCCGAGATGCACGCGATCGACGGCGTTCTGGACCGACACGGTGGTGACCGGAAACGTCGTTCCGGTTCCAAACCCGATGCAGATCGTCAAGACCTCTACCTCCAGCAGCGTTGCATATCCTGCGACGACGGCCAGCAGGCAGAGGCACAGCATGCTGAAGACGACGCCCACCATTGCAATGCGCTTGTAGTGGGTGAAATGCGGTATCATGCGCCCGCTGAATGCCGCGCCGCCGACGGTCCCCAGCAGAAGCCCAAGCATCGCGATGCCCGACTCTGCTGCCGACAGGCCGAGCACCGCCTGAAGATAGACGGGCAGGTACACAGCCATGCCGACGCTTGCGGCCTGAAGCAGGAACATCGAAAGCGTGCCTGCCAGAACGATTGGATTGCCAAGCACTTCAAGCGAGATGAGCGGCTCGGCGGCTCGCATAAGCCGCAAGGCAAAAGCGCCCCAGAAAATCGCCGAACCGCAGAGAACGCCGATGACTTCAAGCGAAATCCAGGGATAGGCGCTGCCGCCCCAGTTCAATGCGAGCAGCAGCAGCGCCGTGGCAATGATCAGAAGCAACGCGCCCAGGCCGTCGATACGATGGCGCTTTGCGGCAACGGGCAGTTTCTTGAGCGGCTTGTTGATGATCGCCATCGCAAGAACACCAAGCGGAATGTTGATCCAGAAGATCAGTGACCAGTGCAGGTGCTCGGCGAAAGTGCCGCCGAGCAACGGACCGGCAACGCTGGCGACGGCCCATGTGCCGGAGAGCCAGGCGGCATAGCGTGCCCGCTCGCGCGGCGGAACGAGATCGCCGACGACGGTCTGCGTCAAAGCGAACAAGCCGCCGCCGCCGGCGCCCTGGATCGCCCGCCCGACAACCAGCACAAACATGTTGGGAGCCATTGCACTGACCAGCGATCCCGCCAAAAAGATCAGGATCGCGGCATAGACGGTTGGCCGGCGTCCGTAGACATCGGAAATCTTGCCGTAGAGCGGGGCCACGGCGGTAGCGGTCAGGAGATAACCGGTGACGATCCATGGCAGATAGTGTGCGTTTCCGAGCGCATGCCCGATGGTCGGCATGGCCGGCGCGACAATGGTCTGATCGAGTGCCGCCAACAGCATCGACAACAGCACGCCGCCGATAATGGCGTTCTTTTCGCTCTCTGTTATCGGCGTGCCGGTTTCCGCCATCGTTTTGTTATCGACAGCCTGGTCCATGATCGTTCATCCATAAGCTTGCGATTTGACCGGCGCTGTTCAGCCGTTCCGGTTTCTCGACCGTTCGGATCGCATTGGTGTTTTATGCTCGCGTCTGGCGAGCCTGATATATGTCGTCCCATATAGGCCGGTTTCGACAGCGGCTCGAAAGTTTTTCGAATCTGGCACTACGCTTCGGCGAATTTGGCTTCAGTTCGGGTGCGTTCAGGCCGGCGGCAGTCGGCCGTTGCCGATGCGCTCCATGCGGTAGCGCAGCAGCCGCAGGATGCGGCTTTCGAAATTGACGCTTTCGACGCGGTCGAACTGAAGCTGGGCGCGGTCGTGCCTGGCCAGGACAGCCGCGGTGATCGCGGCCGCCTTGGCCTTGGCGGCGTCGCAGTTCTTTTGCGGGTAGGTGGCCTTCAAGGCCTCTTCGAGTTCGCCGCCATGGTTCTTGGCGATTTCGACATGGCGCTCCTCATGGCGCTTGATGTCGGCGGACAGCGTATCCCAGAACAGCCTGACATCGGCATCGGCCTTGCGCGGGCGGCGCCACTCGGGAAGGATCACCTTCACCTTGACGGTCACCACCGCGTCGGCGATTCGGCAGGAACTCGGTGTCTGCGCATAGCTGATACGGGTGGTGAAGGCCATTTGCGTGGCGCCCGGGTGCCGGGTGCCGGTGCTTTTCACCTCCGGCCCGCGTTTGGAGAGTTGTGCCTCGATGTCGTCGAGCGTGCTGCCGCCGACGGCGAAATAGCTGTACGTCTTGACGAGATTGGCGGCAGCCGCCGGAAGCGGGGTCATGGCGAGCAGCAGCGCGCAAGCCAAGGATTGTTTCACGCCCAAGGACGGTTTTTTCATGCCAAGCATGGATCGTTTCATCATGTTGCCTCTTCGACCACCTTGCTTTACGGCCGTTGCCGGCGCAATGAAATTGATCCGCCAGGGATCACACATGATTGATGAACTCCATGGTCGATGAGCAATGACGGCCAGGCGATGGCAGTTGGCGCATGGACGCCATCTCGACCTTGGCGGCAAGGCCGTGGTCGTCGGCATCCTCAATGTCACGCCCGATAGCTTTTCCGACGGCGGCCAGTTCGACGCCCCTGAAAAGGCGCTGGCCCAGGCGCGCCGCATGATCGGGGAAGGCGCACTGGTCGTCGATGTCGGCGGAGAATCGACGCGCCCAGGTGCTGCCGCGGTATCGGCCAGTCAGGAACAGGACCGCATCCTGCCTGTGATCGAAGCGCTGGCGGGCGTGAGCGAGGTGCTGATTTCGGTCGACACCTATCGCGCCGACACGGCGCGGCTGGCGGTTGCCGCCGGCGCGCATATCGTCAACGATGTCTGGGGTTTGCAGCGCGAGCCCGATATTGCGCGTGTCGCTGCCGACACCGGCGCCGGGCTTGTCATCATGCATACCGGGCGGGATCGCCAGAAGCTGCCGGATGTGGTTGCCGATCAATTGACGTTCCTGCGAAAGTCGCTGGAAATCGCCCGCCAGAACGGCATCGCCGACGATCGTATCGTACTCGATCCCGGTTTCGGATTCGCCAAGGAGACGGCGGAGGAAAATCTCGACCTGATGGCACGCTTTTCGGAATTGCATGCACTCGGCTTGCCGCTGATGGTCGGTACGTCGCGAAAACGCTTCATCGGCACGGTCACCGGCCGTGATGCCGCCGACAGAGGGGTCGGAACAGCGGCGACCAGCGTCATATTGAGGCTCCAGGGCGCCGATCTGTTTCGCGTCCACGATGTCGCATTCAACGTGGACGCTTTGGCGCTCGCGGATGCTATGCTGGCGCGCCAGACGGACCGGGCGAGAAACTGAGCGATGTATGTCATCCGCATGAAGAACTGCGCTTTCTTTGCCCGGCACGGCGTGCTGGACGAGGAGGAAAAGCTCGGCCAGCGCTTCTATGTCGATGCCGTTCTCACCGTCGATCCAGGCCGGGCGCTTGCTGAGGATTCCATCGAGGATACGGTCCACTACGGCATTGCATTCACCGTCATTGAAAAGATCATCACCGGGCAGCGCCGTTTTCTGATCGAGTCGCTGGCGCTCGAAGTGGCCCGTGCGCTGACGGCGCGTTTTCCGCAGATAAAGAAAGCCGAGATCACGGTGCGCAAGCCGAACGCACCGGTGCCCGGCGTGCTCGATTATGTCGAGGTGACCGTTGTCTGGCCCGAATAGTACCGTTTATCTCAGCCTTGGCGGCAATCTTGGCGATCCGGCGAAATCCATGGGCGCGGCGCTGCGAATGCTGGATGCCGACGCGGATACGCGCGTCACCGGCGTCTCGTCGCTTTATCGCACGCCGCCCTGGGGCAAGCTCGATCAGCCGGATTTTCTCAATGCGGCCGCCGAGATTTCCACCGTGCTTGCACCGCGTGCCTTGCTCGACCTCTGCCTCGATGCGGAGCGCAAGCTGAAGCGGGTCCGGGAGGAGCGCTGGGGGCCGCGGCTGATCGATATCGACATTCTGGTGTTCGGCGACCGCGTCATCCACGAGACCGGGCTGGAGGTGCCGCATCCGCGCATGCTGGAGCGCGCCTTCGTGCTGGCGCCACTGGCCGAGATCGCGCCCAGCCTGGTTGTCAGCGGCCGCAGCATCACCGACCGCCTGGTCGCCGTCGATTCTTCAGGCATCGAGCGATTGTCGTCCGGCCGGGATTGGTGGCTGGCCTGATTTCTGGGCAAGGCGACGGCCGAACTTTTAGCCCGAGAAGCCGCCACCATCCAGGAACGCCTGCTCCTGCACCGTGGTTTCGCGGCCAAGCATCCTGTTTCGATGCGGAAAACGGCCGAAATGCTGAATGATATCGCGGTGTTCGACAGCGTATTTCAGGTAGGGCTCGGCCCTGGCCTGCGTCAGCTCGACCGAAATGTCCTGGTCGGCCAGCAGTTCCGAATGCTCGTACGGCAGGTAGAGGAAAACGCGGAGTTCTTCCTCGAGTGCCAGGTCATGGCCGGCCGCGACCGCCCTCTCTGCGAAATATCTGGCGAGCGGATCGGTCGCGTACATATGGCCGGTGCCGCGAAAACAGTTCCGCGGAAACTGATCGAGCAGGATCATCAGCGCCAGCGCGCCTTCGGCATGTTCCAGCCAGTCGTCGCATTCACGCCGAGCGGCGGCATAGTGCAGGCCGAGAAAGCGGTCGCGGAACTCGGCATCGAATGCTTCGTTCTTCTCGAACCAGGCATCCTCGCCGGCATCGCGCCAGAATTTGGTGACCGATAGGGCCCGGCTGTCCAATTCCATGCATAGTTCCTTGCTCAATCGGCGGGTTCGGACTTGTGCAGCACACCCGCGGTCTCTTCATTGAGTGCCTGACCAGGCCGGCGCGGCGTGGAGAGCGGTGTCGGAATCGGCGTGCCGATATTGCCTCTCAGGAAGCGCTGTCCGGCGCGAATGCCTTCGGCAAGCTGGGTTTCGAAGCGATCGGTGTCGCGGCGCCTGACGTCTTCGATCGTTTCAGCCACGTCTTCGGGGTCAACGCCCAGCGATTCCAGTGCCGAGCCACCGAAAACAAGTGCGGATTCGAAGGTTTCGCGCAGCTGGTAGTCGACGCCGGCACGAATGAGCTGCAGCGCCGTTCCACGGTCGAATGCGCGGGCCAGCACTGTGAGCAGTGGGAATTCGGCCTTGATCAGCTGGGCGATGCGAACAGCCACATCGGCCTTGTCGACGCAGATCAGCACGGCGCGCGCCCGGCCGGCACCGGCGGCATGCAGGATGTCCAGTCGCGTGCCGTCGCCATAGTAGACCTTGAAGCCGAAATCGGCCGCCGCCTGGATCATTTCGACATCATTGTCGATGATCGAGACGTCGATGCCGCGCAGCAGCAGCGGCTGGCTCGCGATCTGGCCGAAGCGGCCGAAGCCAATGACCAGCACGCTGCCGGTCAGGCCATCGGCGACATCGACGCCGTCGAGCGACTGCTCGTCGCGCGGCGTCAGATAGCGCAAGGCGATGATCGCCAGCGGCGTCAGCACCATGGAGATGATAACGATCGCCGTCAGCGTCGCGTTGGCGTTGCCGTCGATGATGCCGACCGCTGCGGCCGCCGAGTAAAGGACAAAGGCGAATTCGCCGCCTTGTGCCATGAAGACCGCGCGCTCCAGGGCTTCGCGGTGGCCTGATTTCAGGATGCGGGCGACGATGTAGATACCGAACGCCTTCATCACCATGTAGGCGACGACATAGACGGCGATCAGCCGCCAGTTCGCCGCGACCACATGCAGGTCGAGCGACATGCCCACCGCGAGAAAGAACAGACCGAGCAGGATGCCGCGGAAGGGTTCGATGTCGGCTTCGAGCTGGTGGCGGAAGGTCGATTCGGACAAAAGCACGCCGGCCAGGAAGGCACCCATCGCCATAGACAGGCCGCTGAGCTGCATGGCGAGCGCGGATCCGAGAACGACCAGAAGTGCCGCCGCCGTCATTACTTCGCGGGCGCGGGCATCCGCCAGGATGCGGAAGAACGGATTGAGCAGATAGCGGCCTGCCACCACCAGGCCGACGATCGCGGCGAGCCCGATGCCGACCTCGGTCAGCCGCTCCGACAGGCTGGTGTCGGCCCCACCGGGTGCCAGGAACGCGATCAACGCCAGCAGCGGCACGATGGCAAGATCCTCGAACAGCAGGACCGATACAATGCGCTGGCCTTTCGGCGCAGCGATTTCACCGCGTTCCTCGAGGAGTTGCATGACGATCGCCGTCGAGGTCAGCACGAAGCCTGCGCCGGCGACGAAGGATTGCGCGATCGGAAACCCTCCCGCCATGCCGACACCGGTCAGCAGAAGCGCGCAGACGCCGACCTGCAACGCACCGAGGCCAAAGATCTCACGGCGCAGGCCCCACAGCCGCGATGGCTGCATTTCCAGCCCGATGATGAACAGGAACATCACCACGCCGAGTTCGGCGACATGAAGAATGGCTTCCGATTCGGAAAAGACGCCGAGGCCGAACGGGCCGATCACCACGCCGGCAGCCAGATAGCCGAGGATCGAGCCGAGGCCCATGCGCTTGAAGATGGGGACGGCGACGACACCGGCAGCAAGCAGCGCCACCACCTGAACCAGATCACTGCCCGATGCTTCCGCCGCCATGCCTCTTGTCCCTGTGTCTCACAGCACTCCTTGCATGCAGTTGGAGCGGGAGGCAAGGCGAGAAATCTGCCGGGAAAGGTAGGGTGCCGTTGCAGCGATTTCCCTGGTGGAACAACGGTCCCCGCTTGCCTGCCGGACGTTCGGCATCTATATTGCGTATATGTCTGACTATTCGTCCCGGCCGTCTTCGACGCCACATATCCCGATGGATGCGCTCAGCGAAGTTTTACAAGACTTTCGCTTGAGTGGTGTCAACTATGGTCGCTGCGAGCTCCGGCACCCATGGAGCATAGACTTTCCGCAACAACAGCTGCTTCGGTTTCACTTTGTCGGCCAGGGCCCGTGCTGGATTCATACTGAATCGCAAGGCTGGCAGGAGTTGCGCGATGGCGATCTGGTGCTGCTGCCGCAAGGCATCGCCCATCGGCTGGCCAGCGCGCCGGACGTTGCAGGGGACTCGCTCGAAGGTTGCCAGGTGATCAAGTTGGGGGGCAACGTCTGCGAAGTGGTACGGCAAGGAACGGGCGCGACGAGCACCCTTTTCTGCGGCTCCATGGCCTTGGACTCCTATGCGCTCAACCCATTGATCACGTTGATGCCGCCTGTCATCAAGGGTTGCGACGTGGCCGGCAATGACCCGGTCGTCGGTCCTTTGCTGGCGGCCATGACGGTGGAGGCCTCGCAACCGCAGATGGGCAGCGCCACGATTCTGTCGCGTATGGCCGACTTGCTGACGGCCCGGCTCATACGCTGCTGGGTCAATTGCAACGGAGCCTCGACCACCGGTTGGCTCGCAGCCATCCGCGACCCCCATATAGGCCGCGCTTTGGCGGCCATGCACCGCAGCCCCGGCCACAACTGGACGCTGGGAAGCCTGGCCGGCGTGGCAGGCCAATCGCGTTCGATTTTCGCCGAGCGTTTCAGTGCGGTATTGGGGGAGGGTGCCGCACACTATCTCGCCCGCCTGCGTATGCAGCTTGCCCGCGAATTGCTGGGCCAAAACGGCTTGTCGGTTGCCGAAGTCGCTACCCGTTTGGGCTATGATTCCGAGGCATCCTTCGCGCGCGCGTTCAAGCGCATCACCAATGTCTCGCCGGGCGTTGTGCGCCGCACAATTCCCGGACGAATGGATATGAATTTCGGATTCTAAGATACATATCATCCGAGCGGACTCGCCTATTTAAGACCTCCAAACTTTGGAGATCTTTCCGTGACTGACACAACATTACAGATTGAAGACGCCGCGATTGGCCTTGATGCCGATGCACCAGCCGCGTGGAGTTCAGCCACCTGGTTCGCGGTCATTTCATTGGCGGCCACCAGCTTTGCCCTGGTGTCGGCCGAATTCCTGCCCGCAGGTCTGCTGACGCCAATGGCACGCGATCTCGGCATCAGCGAGGGGACGGCCGGCCAGGTCGTCACCGCCACCGCTTCCGTCGGCGCCGTGACGGCCATGTTGAGCAATGTTCTCATCGGCCGCTTGAACCGCAAGGCGGTGCTGGTTGGTCTCAGCGCTCTTGCGGTCGGTTCCAATATCCTGGCGGCGCTGGCGACCGATTTCTGGCTGTTGCTGTTGGGCCGGGCCGGGCTGGGCATCGCTCTCAGCGCTTTCTGGGCACTTTCGGTCGCCGTCGTGGCGAGGCTGGTTGGCGCCAATGCGACAGGTCGGGGCATGGCGATCGTCACCCTCGGCGTCTCGCTTGCCACCATTGCCGCACCGTCGATGGGCGCGTTGATCAGTGACTGGATAGGGTGGCGCAGTGCCATGGCCATGACGGCGGGGCTGGCCGCGCTTGCCATGCTGCTGCAGTTTCTCAGCCTGCCGACCTTGCCTGCAACGGCAAGCAACAGCCTTGCAGATGTATTTCGGCTGACCCGGCGGCGCGGCATCCAACTCGGCATGCTGGCTATTGTTTTGCTGATGACGGGGCATTTTGCCGGCTCGGTCTATGTGCGTCCCTTCCTCGAACAGGTGACACTCCTTACAACCGGACCGATTGCCCTGGCTCTGCTCGGGTTTGGCATCGCTGCCGTGATCGGTAATGTTGCCGGCGGCCGCATGGCCGACACCAACATCCACATGGCCCTCGCAGTCACCGCGGCGTTGATGGCGGTTGCGGCACTTACTTTGGTGCTTTGGGGCTCGCATATGGGCGTTGCCTTCGGCTTCGTTACGCTGTGGGGTTTCGCCTTTGGCATGGCGCCGGTGGTGCTGCCGACCAATATGTCGCGCGCGGCGCCTGATGCGCTGGAGGCAGCGGGCAGCCTGATGGTCACCTCTTTCCAGATTGCCATCACCATCGGCGCGGTTGTCGGCGGCTATGTCGTGGACACCTATGGCGCGACCGGGCCTTTGACTCTGACTGCTGTCCTTGCCGCATCGACCGCCGTCTTGGCGCTGCTGCAGCCACGCAGCTGAACTTTGCTGCCGCTGACAAAATAGCCTGAATCCGGGCCGCCGCCGATGTTGCAGGCGCGATACACAAGTTGAGGCCGGGAACACGTTGCATCTTGCCGCAATCGAAGGCTAAGGACGCTCGGCTTCGGCCATTGGAGGGTGATCGACGATCAAGTCGCGCCCTTTTTGAGGAGATGACTGACATGAAGAAGTTTTTGTTTGTTGCCGTCGGCCTGGCGGTGCTTGCCGGTTCGGCTTGCTCGAAGGCGCCCGAGTGCACGGCGGAAATCGCGACCAAGAAGGCGCAGGACATGGCTACCGCGCTGCAGGAAGCGATTACCAAGGACCCGTCCAAAGCGGCTGATCTGACGGCCAAGGTCCAGGCGGTGACAACCAAGTATCAGGGCGCTACGACATTGGCCGACGCCTGCAAGGCCTATGACGAACTGACGGCCACAATCAAAGGCTAACGCCCTGATTTGAGATCAAGGCCTAAGCGCCTGATTCGATGGGTCAAGGGAGAGGGCGGTGACCGTTGGGTCGCCGCCTTTTTTTCGGATTTTCAGTTCGGCGCGATTTCAGTTCGGCGCGATGGAGCCGACTTCGACTGCGTCGACGCGCTTCAGGCTCATGCCGATCACCGGCACCAACTGGTCGTCGACGCGCACGGCAATGGTCACTGTCATCGAATTGTCGTCAGGGATGCGAGCCTGCATGACGCCGCGCAGCTGGTTGCGGTTGATGGTGAAGACCACTTTGCGGGGATCGACGACGTTGCCGCCGATGATGTCGAGGCCGGAACCGGTCGCGCCACCCATAAAGCTGCCCTTGTAGCCCTCACGGCCCTTGCGCTCGATCTTGGCCGACATCTGCTGGGTAAACATGCCAACCCGGCAGCCGCCGTCGAGCGACATGCCGACCTTGCCGTCGGGCGTCGAGCCGGTGAAGCTGCAGTTGAACTTGGTGCCTTTGTACTTGCCGGCGACGATTTCGCCGGGACCGATCCACTTGCCTTCAGCAGACTGGAAGAACTGCTTGTCCGGCTCCGCCGCAGAGGCCATTCCGGCAATGCCGACGACTGCCGCAATCACCGTTGCCAAGGGCAGGACGCTGGATAGAATTACGCTTTTCATCGACGACACCCGGCAACAAAGATGCTGTTTGGAACCCGTCTGACCATGAACAAGATTGGTTAATGCTTCGTCACCGAGGGGCCGCCGCAAAGCAGTCCGGTAACGATTCCGAATGTCCGGACACTCCAGCCCGTCTCACTTGCCGGATGGGGTCGTTTCACCATCTTTCCTGGTTGCGAACGATGTCAGCGCCGAGAGGAAGTCGCCCAATCCGGGACGCTTGGCGGCGCTGAAGGGCAGGGGTCGCGCCGTCTCCATCGCGGCGATGCCGATGCGCGCCGTCATCATGCCGTTGACGACGCCCTCGCCAAGCTTGGCCGAAAGACGCGCGGCCAAGCCGTGGCCGACGATCTGCTGGACGAAACTGTCACCGACCGCGATCGAGCCGGTGACCGCCAGATGCGCCAGCACGCTGCGCGCCAGGCGAAAGAAACCCAGCGTTCCGGGCCGTCCGCCATAGAGTTCCGACAGACGGCGAATGAGCCGTCCCGCCTCGAACACGACATAGGCGACATCGACGAGTGCGCGCGGGCTGACCGCCGTCACCAGCGAAACGCGTTTGGCGGCCTCGAGGATCATCACCTTTGCCCTGGCATCGAGGGGGCCCAGAATTTCTGCCTCGGCCAGGCGCACGAGATTGCCGCCGTCGATGATTTCGCCGCGCAGTTCGGCCAGCGCGCGCCGGCCGGCCGCGGTCTCGGGTTTGGCCGCGACAAAGGCCGACAGCTCGTCGACGACCGATCGTGCCGCCTTGGGATCGTCACGCTCGATTGCGTCGAGCGCCCGTTTCTGCAGCTTTTCGACCTCGGCGAGACGGGCGATCGCCAGGAATTCTCGAATCAGGATCACCATAAGCGCCAGCACGGCGATGGCAGCCATGCCGGCGGCCAGCCAGCCCAGCCATTCGGCGCGCGCAAAGAGGTCGCGTATGAGCTGGTCGGTCCACAAGCCGACAGCCAGCGAAACCAGCACGCCAAAGGCGCCGAAGAAGATGCTGCCGAGCAGCGAGCGTTTCCTGGGGGCAATGGCCGGTGGCGGCTCCGCGGCAATGATGTCGGGCTCGTCGAAGACATCGACTTCCGCCGGGAGGACCATCGCGACATCGGTCTTCATCGCGCGCGGTTTGCGCTGAGCATCGGCCTGGGGGCGCGGTTGTGGGTGCATTTGTCTTGATGTGGCTTCCGGCTCGATGCGGAATGCCGCCGGCTTGCGGGGCGCGATCATGCCAAATGATCTCCAATCAGGAACTGCAAGGCACGGTCGAGTCTGATATGCGGCAGCGACAGGGTGATACCTTCGGCCGTGCGTTCTAGCTTTGGGGGACGGAAACGGACGAAGCGGATTGCAGGGTCTGCGGCATCCTGCTTGTGATCGGCTCCCGAAAGATCAAAAACCGCATCAATTTTCTCCGGTAAATCACCAGGAAATATGGCTGTTTCAGTTTTTCCATCGAAGGTTTCGCCGTTGATCTTCTCGCCGGCGATCGGCGTGCCGATAATGACTGGCAACGTCTCTCGGCCTTGCTTGACGGTGCCTTCGCGCGTCGCGCGCACCGCCGCCATGGCGACCACATCGACGTCGGCGCCGGTGAAATTCGCCCGTGCCACGGCGCGGTCGGCAAGCCGCCGCACGATCGACTGCAGGCGGTCATGGCTTTCGTGATGCAGATGGTCGGCTTTGGTCGCGGCAACCAGGATGCGGTCGATGCGCCGCGAGAACAGGTCGGTGAGGAAGCTGCCCCGGCCGGGTCGGAAACAGCTGAGGATCTCGGTTACCGCGCGTTCCAGGTCGGCCATGGCGCCGGGGCCGGCGTTCAGCGCCTGCATGGCGTCGATCAGCACGATCTGGCGATCGAGGCGGGTGATGTGTTCGCGGAAGAAGGGTTTGACGACATGCGTCTTGTAAGCCTCATAGCGTCTGTCCATCATGGCGTGCAGCGACCCTGCGCGCGGACGCTTATCACCGATCCCGGCCAGGGGCGCGAAGGTCAGTGCCGGCGAGCCTTCGAGATCGCCCGGCATCAGGAAACGGCCGGGCGGCAAGGTCGAAAGCGCCCGCTCGTCGAGCTTGCAGGCCTTCAGATAGGCGGCGAAGCTTTCGGCCAGGCGGCGCCCCGTCATCTCGTCGGCGTCGGCGTTCGGATCGATCCCGGCCGACAGCGCCCGCCAGCCCTGCGAAAGGTCCTCGCGCACCGGCAGAACGGCCATTTCAAAGGCTTCGTACGAAAAATCTGCGAAGGATTTGCCGAGCAGCGGCAGATCGAGCAGCCATTCGCCGGGATAGTCGACGATATCGACCGACAATCTGCCCGAGGAAAACATGCGGCTCCAGCCGGAAGCCGATTCATATTCGATGGTCAGCCGCAGTTCCGAAATGGCGCGCGTCGAATCGGGCCAAGCACGATCGTTGACCAGGGCGGCGATGTGGTCCTCGTACTGGAAACGCGGCACCGCGTCGTCGGGCTGCTGCTCGAGGAAGGCGCGGGCGATGCGCCCAGATTTCTGCGCCTCGAACAGCGGCAGGCGGCCGCCATGGATCAAATTGTGGACAAGGGCCGATATGAACACCGTTTTGCCGGCGCGGGACAATCCCGTCACGCCGAGGCGCAGCGATGGGGAAAAAAGCCCGGTGGCGCGGCCCGACAGCGTGTCGAGGGCAATCCTCGCCTCGTCGGTGAAGGTGGTCAGCGATGATGCCAAAATATGCTCTCTCGGACTTCGGTCCGTCCGATATAGGCTCTACAACCAGGCTTTGAAATGGCTTCAGAGATCGGCCGGCGTCAGGAACGCTTCGAGATAGCCGGTGCCTTGGGCGGCGCTGGCAAGATCGCCGTCGAAGCGGACGACCGCCAGGCCCGCGGTCGGGAACCCATGGTTCAGCGTGGCCCGCGCAGTCTCGTCGCCGTCGCCCGAAACTGCCATGGTGAGGTCTTCCATCATCGGGTTGTGGCCAATGACCAGCAATGAGCCTGATCCGCCATTGTCGCGGATAAGGTGGAGGTACCCGGCCGCGTCCGCGCTGTAGAGCGCGTCGAAGAACAGAACCCGGCCGGTGTCGGTCTGGCCGGCCAGGCCTTCCAGCGTCTCCTTGGCGCGCTTGGCATTGGAGCAGAGCGTCCGGTCCGGAAGATAGAGGCGGGAGCGCATGGCGGCCCCCACCATTTCGGCATCGGCGCGGCCGGACGCATCGAGCGGGCGATCGAAATCCCGCATGCCGGGCAGTGCCCAGCCAGCCTTTGCATGTCGCAACAGATAAAGCCTGCTCACCCAACCTCCGAATGCCGAAGCGTCCCGGGATTAGCCACGAGAACGGCGTTGCGCACAATGGCCCGTGCTCTTCAACACGGCGAATCACCCAATGCTGCTTGCTGCAAAGGTCTCTTGCGTATCGGCCCCCGGGGTCACGGCAATCTCGGAAAGCATGTGCCACCGGATCGAAAGTGTCTCGGCGAATTTTGTACCAAAGCGACCGTACGCGGCCGCAGAGACGCGTGACGGGTACTTTAACAATTGCGTGAGACAGCGGCCGATTGCGCTTGTGCAGGCGTCGGACGACGAATATATAGGCGCCAAAATTGGGGCAGTTTGGGTGAGTCGAATGAACGACATCGTTACCGCCGATTACGTACCCTCCGAAGACGAGCCGTTCATGAACGAGCGGCAGAAATCCTACTTCCGCTCAAAGCTCGTCACCTGGAAGAGTGACATATTGCGCGAAGCGCGCGAAACACTGGAAATCCTGCAGCAAGAGAACGCCAACCACCCCGATCTGGCCGATCGCGCCTCTTCGGAAACCGACCGTGCCATCGAACTCAGGGCCCGCGACCGTCAGCGCAAGCTCATTGCAAAGATCGACTCCGCCCTGCAGCGCATCGACGAAGGCACTTACGGCTATTGCGAAGAGACCGGCGAGCCGATCGCGCTGAAGCGGCTCGATGCGCGTCCGATCGCGACATTGTCGATCGAAGCGCAGGAGCGGCATGAGCGCCGCGAAAAAGTCTATCGCGACGACTGAGGTCAAGGCCGGCGGCGCACGGCCGGCTGTCTCGAACGAACTCGATTCTGAAATGGCCGGTTTTCCGGCCATTTCTATTGGTGTGGCATCCACCGCTCTGAGGCGCGCGAAGGCCGCAAACCCTTGATATTTTGCGCTTGGACGAGGTGGTTCGGCAGCGGACCGGCGACGATGTTTCGCGGGATAGCGACCCGGCGGTCGCTCATCTCTTCTGACTGGAGAGTTCGCCGAGAAGCTTGGTCATCTCGTCGTCGAGCGACGGCGGCGCCGCCGCCTTGCCCACGGGGCCGCCCGAACGGGGCTGGTCCAGCGACACTTCGAGTTCCCTCATCAGCGTGTCGTCGATGCTGTCCTGCACCGGCTGCGGTGGTGGCGGCGCGTGCCGGGCGGTGTTGGCATTGGCGGAGCCGTAGGCCGGCAACGGCGTGACATTGGTCGGCTGATAGCTTTGCGTTGCCGGCTTCGGTGCAGGTGCCGGCGGCGCTGTTGTACGCGGGCGGGCGGGTGGCGTCGTGTTCACCGGCTGTGGAGCGGGAGCCTGTCTCGCCGGCGGCGGAGCGGGTTGCGGCGGACGCGGTCTTGCCGGGGCCGCGGCGGCCGGAACCGGCTGCAAGCCGCCATCTCCGGTCAATGCCGGCCGGCGTAGCGCCGAAAGTCGGATATCGCGCTCGACGACGACGTCGGTCGGGCCGCCGATCAGAAGCAGGTGCTCGATATCGTCACGGCGTATCAGCACCAACCTGCGGTGGCTGTCGACGGCGGTGGCATCCATGACGGCCAGTCGCGTCTTGCGGTTCCGGCCACCGGCGACGAAGGTTCCGAATGTCAGGTTGCGCACCAGCTTGATGATGACGAGAACGATAACCAGCAGGACAAGCGCTGCAAACGTCCACAACAATGCTGCGGCATAACCGGGACCTGCCACGCTATCGAGCCATTGCATTGGGTTCCCCTGATCGCCCTTGGAAGTGACGAGACACTAGACCGTTGCAGCGGGCCACCGCAAGTTGCGTTTCACGCTGGTGAACAGCTAGAAAAACTCCGAAGCCTGGAAGACATCATTTTTATCCGACATTTGCCGCCCAGGCCTTTTCCGGACTAGGAGAATGTGATTCAACCCGCTAGGGGCGGGTGTCGGAACACCGGAATTCACGAGCAGGGGGCACATGGCCAAGGAAGCGCGCGGCGATTTCTATCCGGTACCGATCGTCGACCAGAATACGCGACCCGGCGCGGTCACCCGGCTTATCATTTTCATCGTCGTTCTGACGGGGGCGGCGATCGTCTTCGGGCTTTTCCGCGAGCGCCTCGGCGATCCTTTCCTGCTCGGCATGCTCGGCGTGCTGGCGATGATCGGCGTCGGCTTCCTGTTCGCGACGGCGATCGGCTTCGTGCAGGTCACGCCACGCTCGACAGGCGACGAACTGTCGAAATCCTTCGTCGATTCGATGTCGCAGGGGCTTCTCGTCACCGACACCAAGGGCCGCGTCGTCTACGCCAATCGCGCCTATGCGGATATGACCGGAGCATCGTCCGCTGCCGACCTGAAGACCGTCGAGGGATTGCTCTCGGATGTCCCCGAAGCCTCGGTGACGATCTATCGCCTGGCATCCGGCCTGCGCGACGGCCAGCCGGGCGACGGCGAGTTTAGGCTCGCACAGTCCATTCGGCCCGGTGCCGAGCCTGGCGCCCGCTGGTACCGGGCACGCGCCCGCGCCTTCAGCGTTCCAGGCCAGCGGCTGCCGATGCTGGCCTGGCAGCTTGCCGACATCTCGCAGGAGCGGGCCGAGCAGGAGCGCTTCTTCCTCGATCTGCAGAAGGCGATCGATCATCTCGACCACGCGCCGGCCGGCTTCTTTTCGGCCGACCAGGAGGGCCGCGTCACCTATATCAACGCCACGCTCGCCGAATGGCTGGGCATCGACCTCACCAGCTTCACGCCCGGCGCCGTGTCTCTGTCGGAGATCGTGGCTGGCGACGGCATGGCGCTGGTCCGCTCGGTCAAGGCCGACCCCGGCACCACACGCAACGCGGTGATAGATCTCGACCTGACGACCACGACGGGCGAAGCGCTGCCGGTGCGCTTCATGCACCGCGTTTCGGCCAGCCGCGAAGGATTGAACGGGCCGACACGCACGATCGTGCTCAACCGCACGCAAGGCGAGGATGCCTCTGCCGATTTGCGGGCTTCGGAAGTGCGCTTCACCCGCTTCTTCAACTCGACACCGATGGCGATCGCCGGCGTCGACCACAATGGGCGCATCCTGCGTACCAATGCGCCGTTCCTGTCGCTGTTTTCGTCTGTCGTCGATCGCGACGCCGTCGACCGTCGCGTAAGGCTCGACACGGTGATCCACGAACGCGACCGGCCGGCCTTCGCGGCTGCCTTCGAGAAAGCGCAGCAGCGGCAGGCCGACATCGAGCCGATCGACACGCTTTTGCCTGGCAACGACGAACGGCACATCCGCTTCTACGTCAACGCCGTCGCCGACGGCACCGGCGGCGAGGGGGCCGAGGAGTCGGCCATCGTCTACGCCGTCGAGACAACGGAGCAAAAAGCGCTCGAAGGGCAGATGGCGCAAAGCCAGAAGATGCAGGCGGTCGGCCAGCTTGCCGGCGGCATCGCGCATGATTTCAACAATGTGCTGACCGCCATCATCATGGCGTCCGACCTTTTGTTGACCAACCACCGTCCGTCGGACCCCTCCTTCCCCGACATCATGAACATCAAGCAGAACGCCAACCGGGCGGCTTCGCTGGTGCGGCAGCTTCTGGCCTTCTCGCGCAAGCAGACATTGCGGCCGGAAGTGCTCAACCTGACCGACGTACTCGCCGATCTCAGGATGCTGTTGGCTCGGCTGGTCGGCAACGACATCAAGCTGAAGGTCGACCATGGCCGCGATCTGTGGCCGGTCAAGGTCGATATCGGTCAGTTCGAACAGGTGGTGGTCAACCTTGCGGTCAACGCGCGCGATGCTATGCCGGCGGGCGGCGATCTGACAGTGCGCACCCGCAATGTCACCGCCGAGGAGTGCAAGGCCTTTTCCTACCGTGAACTCGCCCCGGCCGACTATGTCGTGGTCGAAGTCGAGGACACCGGCAGCGGCATCGCGCCCGACGTGCTGAAGAAGATATTCGAGCCCTTCTTCACCACCAAGGAAGTCGGCAAGGGCACCGGCCTTGGCCTGTCGATGGTCTACGGTATCATCAAGCAGACCGGCGGCTTCATCTTCTGCGATTCCGAAGTCGGCAAAGGCTCGACTTTCCGCATTTTCCTGCCGCGTCACATCGCCGAAGCGAAAAAAGCAGGCGAGCCCGGCGATGCGCCGGCGGCGCCGGCAAAGGTCGCCGATCCGGCCAAGGATCTGTCGGGCTCGGCCACGGTGCTGCTCGTCGAGGACGAGGATGCCGTGCGCATGGGCGGCATGCGGGCGCTGACCTCGCGTGGCTACACCGTGCACGAGGCATCGTCGGGCGTCGAGGCGCTGGAAGTGTTCGAGGCGCTGGGCGGCAAGGTCGATATCGTCGTTTCCGATGTGGTCATGCCGGAAATGGACGGACCGACACTGCTTGGTGAATTGCGCAAGCGCCAGCCGGACATCAAGTTCGTCTTCGTGTCCGGCTACGCCGAGGACGCATTCGCCAGAAACCTCCCGGCAGATGCGCATTTCGGCTTTCTGCCCAAGCCGTTTTCGCTCAAGCAACTGGCGACGATCGTCAAGGACGTGCTGGAGTCTTAGAGCCTTTCCCATGTTCCTCCTTGCACAACGCCGTGACAACGCCATGATTGCGGGTGAAACGGCAGGAAGGCTTAAGGGAGCAACTGGTGACGCCGCACAACGAAGCGGACAAGGACGACTACGCCGACACGGTATTGTTGCCGGGTGACCCGCAGCGCGCCGAGTGGATGGCGCAAACGTTCCTGGAAGCGCCGCGCTGCATCAATCGCCGCCGCGGCGCGCTTGGCTTCACCGGGCTGTTTGGCGGCAAACCCGTCAGCATTCAGGCGACGGGCATCGGCGTTTCATCATTTCTGATCTATGCGCATGAATTGCTGGACCATTATGGCGCCCGGACGTTGATCCGCACCGGCACCTGCGGCAGCCTGACCGCAAAGGCAAAACTGCGCAGCCTTGTCATCTCACAATCGGCACAGGCGGAAAGCGCCCAGAGCGGCCAGGTTTTCGGCCTTTATGGACCCGCTGGCCCCGACCCGGCGCTCCTCGCATCGTCGCTGGCCAAGGCGGTAGAATTCGGCATCGACCATCATGCCGGCCTGACGGTGTGCAGCGACATCTTCTATCACCCGGAAGGGCGCGCCCGTTTTGCCGTTGCGCAAGCGGAAGGAGCCCTGGCCGTGGATATGGAAACCAGCGCGCTCTATCGCATATCGGAGCATTTCGGAGCGCGTGCGCTGTCGATGTGTGTCGTGGTCGACAACATCGAGACCGGCGAACAGACCGACTATTCCGAGCGCCAGGCGCTTTTCACCGACATGAGCCGTCTGGCGCTCGCTGTCGCAGCCGAGAGCTAGCCGAGTTACGGGAGCAATTGCTTGCGCACGGCTGCCACATCGTCGGAGGCGACCGCTGGGGCGGTGTTGCCCCAGCTGGCGCGCACATAGGTCAGGACGTCGGCGACCTCCTGGTCCTTCAGGCGCCAGGCCAGGGACGGCATGGCGGGCGTTGTCGGCGCATCAGCCGTATGCACGGCCTGACTGCCGGCAAGGACGAGCCGGGCCAATGTTTCGGAACTGCCCTGCGCAACGATAGAATTGCCGGGCCACGATCCCGCCAAGCATCCGGCCTACCTGCCCGGATGCTGGACCGATAGAAACAGCATCGTGCCATCAGCCATGAATCAGGACCTGATCGCTCTTGCTCAGCTGGCAAGCAGCCTAAGGAGTTTACGGCCTGGACGACGCCTTATAGACTGAACACATGGCGCTCAAACGGATGGACAACATAGGAATCGTCGTCGATGACCTCGAAGAGACGATTGGTTTTTTTGGCGAGCTCGGCCTTGAGCTCGAAGGGCGGGCCATGATCGAAGGGGAATGGGCCGGACGTGTCACTGGACTGGGCGATCAGCGCGTCGAGATTGCCATGATGCGGACGCCGGACGGCCACAGCCGGCTCGAACTGTCCCGTTTCCTCACGCCGCCTGTCGTCGCCGATCACCGCAACGCCCCGGTTAACGCCCTGGGCTACCTCCGCGTCATGTTCACCGTGGACGACATTGACGGGACGCTTGAAAGGCTCCGCAATCGCGGTGCGCGGCTCGAAGGCGAAGTCGTCCAGTATAAAGACGTGTATCGGCTATGTTACATTCGAGGGCCTGGAGGGCTTCTCATCGGGCTCGCGCAAGAACTCAGCTGAGCGCAATGCGCTAAGCAGCCTCCCGCTTCGGCACCATCTGCTCATCCATTCCCGGCCGATGGCCCCGCAGATAGAGCGCGCAGGTGGTTCGCAGCATCGACGCAAAGTTCGGGATGGCGCCGTTGATCTCGATGGCTTCGTCATAGAGCTTGGAGATGAATTTCGGCGTCGTCAAATCCTGGTTTTCGGCGATTTCGTCCAGCAAAGCCCAGAATGTCGCTTCGAGCTGGATGCTGGTCGAGTGGCCGTCGATGCGAATCGACCGGTTGATCTGGCGATAGCCTTCGGGATCCTGGCCCGCAAACACCCTGCACATCCGACAAACCTCCCATGATTGTTGGTCTTGGGTGGACGGGCGTGCAGTTTGATACTGCTTGACCTGTCCCCACATGCATTCTCGGGCAAAATTGCCGGTCCGGCAATCGGACTTTCGTCCCGTTCGCGGCTGCGGGCGTGGTAACCGGCTGCCACCACCTTTTGTCCGTGCCGCGCATAATCGCCTCCACACCAGAACGGAGACTGATTTGGCCAAGGCGATCCACAGTATGATCCGGGTTCTCGACGAAGCCCGATCGGTCGATTTCTACAGAAACGCCTTCGGGCTCGATGTCGCCGACAGGCTGGATTTCGAGACATTCACGCTCATTTACCTCAGCAATGCCGAGGCAGGGTTCGAGCTCGAACTGACCGTGAACAAGGATCGGCAGGAGCCTTACGGGCTCGGCGACGGCTACGGTCACCTGGCGGTCTCGGTCGCCGACCTCGACAGCGAACATGACCGTCTCGGCGCGCTTGGCCTCAATCCGAAGAAGATCGTCGAGTTCAACCGCGACGGGTCGCTGATCGCCCGCTTTTTCTTCATCGAGGATCCCGACGGCTACAAGATCGAGGTTCTGCAACGCGGAGGTCGCTTCCAATAGGAGACATCGCGCTGTCCCCTGACGGGGGCAGCGCGCCAGCAACGGCGTTCTGAAGAGAGCGCACATAGCAAGCAGGGAGGAATAAAATGGTCACGATCTATGACGCGAAGCCCGGGCTTTCCCGTCGAGAGCTTCTTAAACGCGGCGGCATCGGCGCGCTGCTCGTCATTTCAGGCAGCGCCGTCATCAGCCCCGAGCATGCCTGGGGACTGGAGACATCGGCACTCAAGCCCGAAACCATGGCGACGCTGATCCAGATGGCGCGTGACATCTATCCGCACGATCAGGTTCCGGACAAATATTACGCCATTGCCGTGAAAGGCCACGACGAACAGGCCGGCAAGGACGCCGCCTACAAGACTATGCTCGAAGATGGCATCGCCGACCTCGACAAGAAGTCCGGTGACGGCGGCTACCGCGGCCTTGGCTGGGAGGACCAGCGGATCGCCGTGCTGAAGCAAATCGAGGCGACGCCGTTCTTCCAGGCCATTCGGGGTGGCCTCGTGGTCAGCCTCTACAACCAGAAAGAGGTGTGGCCGATCTTCGGTTACGAGGGCGAGTCCTATTCCAAGGGCGGCTACATCGCGCGCGGTTTCGACGACATCGAGTGGCTCTGAGCCCCGTCGTTCTTGAACCCGCAAACAGAAATCATGGGAGGAAACCATGGCAGCTTCATTTGATCTGAACAACGACGGCGTGGTCGTCATCATCGGCTCGGGTGCCGGCGGCGGCACGCTCGGCAACGAACTCGCCCAGAAGGGTGTCGACGTCGTCATCCTGGAAGCCGGCGCGCGCCACGAATACGAAGACTTCATCAATGACGAGTGGGGTTCGTTCAGCCAGCTCGCCTGGACGGACAAGCGCACCACGTCGGGTGACTGGCGTGTGGCCAAAGACTTTCCCAACCTGCCGGCCTGGATCGTCAAGTCGGTCGGCGGTTCGACCACGCATTGGGCCGGAGCTTCGCTGCGCATCCAGGAGCATGAGTTCAAGACGCTGTCGACCTACGGCAAATTGGAAGGCGCCAACCTGCTCGATTGGCCGATCACGCTGGCCGAGCTGGAGCCCTACTATGCCAAGGCTGAAGCCAAGATGGGCGTCACCGGCACCAATGACTGGCCGCGGCTGCCGGGCAACAACAATTTCAAGGTGCTGAAGGCCGGCGCCGACAAGCTCGGCTATAAGGAATGCCACACCGGCAACATGGCGATCAATTCGGTCGATCGTGACGACCGCATGTCTTGCCAGCAGACCGGCTTCTGCTTCCAGGGCTGCAAATGGGGCGCCAAATGGTCGACGCTCTACACCGAGATCCCCAAGGGCGAGGCGACAGGCCATCTCGAAGTCAGGCCGAATGCCATGGCGATCAAGATCAACCATGACGCCAGCGGAAAGGTGACCGGCGTTGTCTACGCCGACAAAGACGGCAAGCTGCAGGAGCAGAAGGCGCGCATCGTCGCGGTTGCCGGCAATTCGATCGAGAGCCCGCGGCTGCTGCTCAATTCGGCGTCGGGGAAATTCCCCGATGGGCTTGCCAACTCGTCGGGTCAGGTCGGCAAGAACTACATGCGTCACACCACCGGCTCGGTCTATGCCATCTTCGACAGACCGGTGCACATGTATCGCGGCACGACCATGGCCGGCATCATCCGCGACGAGGCGCGGCATGATCCATCGCGCGGTTTCGTTGGTGGCTACGAGTTCGAGACGCTGTCGCTCGGCCTGCCGTTCATGGCAGCGTTTCTTGATCCGGGCGCATGGGGGCGCTCGTTCACCACAGCACTCGATCACTACGACCACATGGCCGGCCTTTGGATCGTCGGTGAGGACATGCCGCGCGCGGAGAACCGCATCACGCTGCATGCCGACGAGAAGGACGCGCACGGCATGCCGATCGCCGACGTGCATTTCGACGATCATCCAAACGACACCGCGATGCGTAACCACGCCTACAAGCAGGCTACGGCACTCTATGATGCGGTCGGCGCCACCCGCACCTTCCCGACGCCGCCCTATCCGTCGACCCACAATCTCGGTACCAACCGGATGAGCGAGAAAGCGGAAGACGGCGTCGTCAACAAGCACGGCCAGGCGCACGACATCAAGAACCTGTTCGTGTCGGATGGCAGCCAGTTCACCACCGGGGCCGCCGAAAACCCGACCCTGACGATCGTGTCGCTCGCGATCCGCCAAGCCGACTACATCGCCGCGCAAATGTCGGCAAAGACGATCTAGTCACATCCTCCCGACAGACTGCTGGCGCGGAACCCGCAAGGTTCCGCGCCTTTTTCTTGCCGCCTCATTGCTTGGTGCAGGTCGAGGCGGTGAAGGCGCCGTCGGGCTGCTTCATGATGATGTCGAAGGAGGGCACGGTTTCGCCGTCCAGCGTCGCCTGGGTCAGCGACAGTGAATTGCCGCCGGCGGTATATCCGCCCAGCGGCCCCAGCCACGAGATCACGCCGTTTGCGTCCATTTGGTAGTTGTAGCCCTGCCGCGCGGTGCCGAAGACGCTAAGGCTGGTGTAGACGGGGCCGCTGTAGACGTTCCCCTTGATGGTGATGTCGCCGAGGCTGAGGAACATGCCAAGCAGGTACACTTCGCAATGATAGGCGCCGTCAGGCATCTTGCCGTCGCTGAAATCGGCTCGCGCTGCCCCGGTTGCTGCCGTCAGAAGCAGTACGCCGATGAAAATACGTGAAATACCTGAAACCATGGCGTCGCTCGCTTGAAGAGCGAGCTTGCCCCATTTTTGCACCGCGCCGCAACATCGGTCGCCCTGAGGTAATTGGTGAGGTCAAAATCTAGGCAGATTATGAAAATGGTCGAAAATTAGGCAGAGGCTGCGCAAGCTGCGCAAAATTCCCTCAATCGATTTCTGGCCACCTCTCTTTGTTTTGTAAGCCCTATATTCCAAGGTGCTGATATCTATAATTTATTTGTGCCTTTTCGGGATTGCCAGAGCGGTTGGCATGGGGGTTGCTTTGTAGTGTTGCGGTGCAATCAACTAGCTTGGGAGTCTGTAATATGAGGGGTAATTTCTCGACAATAACAAAAATGTTTTCGGCGAGCGTGGTCGCCGCCGGCCTGTTGATGTCCGCTCCGGCGAAGGCCGCCGACGACACGATCAAGGTCGGCATTCTCCATTCGCTGTCGGGGACCATGGCGATTTCGGAGACGACGCTGAAGGACGCCATGCTGATGCTCATCGACGAGCAGAACGCCAAGGGCGGCCTGCTCGGCAAGAAGCTCGAGGCGGTCGTTGTCGATCCGGCTTCCAACTGGCCGCTGTTTGCCGAAAAAGCGCGCGAACTGATCTCCAAGGACAAGGTCGCGGCGGTGTTCGGCTGCTGGACCTCGGTGTCGCGCAAATCGGTGCTGCCGGTGTTCTCGGAACTCGACAACATCCTGTTCTACCCCGTCCAGTATGAGGGCGAGGAAAGTGAGCGCAACGTGTTCTACACCGGTGCGGCGCCAAACCAGCAGGCCATTCCGGCCGTCGACTATCTGATGAGCGAGGATGGCGGTTCGGTGAAGCGCTGGGTGCTGGAAGGCACCGACTACGTCTATCCGCGCACCACCAACAAGATCCTCGAAGCCTATCTGAAGGCCAAGGGCGTGGCTGCGGAAGACATCATGGTCAATTACACGCCGTTCGGCTTCTCCGACTGGCAGACCGAGGTTTCGGCGATCAAGAAGTTCGGTTCGGCCGGCAAGAAGACCGCCGTCGTCTCGACCGTCAACGGCGACGCCAACGTGCCGTTCTACAAGGAACTCGGCAACCAGGGCGTCAAGGCCGAGGATATTCCGGTCATGGCCTTCTCGGTCGGCGAGGAAGAGCTTGCAGGTCTCGACACCGCGCCGCTGGTCGGCCATCTCGCTGCCTGGAACTATTTCGAGAGCATCGATACGCCCGAGAACAAGAAGTTCATCGCCGACTGGCACAAGTTCATCAAGAACGACAAGCGCACCACCAACGATCCGATGGAGGCCCATTATATCGGCTTCAACATGTGGGTGAAGGCGGTCGAGAAGGCCGGCACCACCGATCCGGACAAGGTCATCGACGCCATGATCGGCGTGTCGGTGCCGAACCTGACCGGCGGCTATTCGACGATGATGCCGAACCACCACATCACCAAGCCGGTGCTGATCGGCGAAATCCAGGCCGACGGCCAGTTCGAAACCGTGTCGCGCACGCCGGGCCTGGTGATGGGCGACGAATGGTCCGACTATCTGCCTGATTCCAAGGACCTGATCTCCGATTGGCGCGCGCCTCTGTCCTGCGGCAACTTCAACGTTGCCACCGGCAAGTGCGGCGGCAAGGGCACGAACTGATCCCTCCCAGGGCTGACCTAGTCAGACCGCGCGCGTCCGGACGGCTACTACCGCCGTCCGGACGCCCACTTCAACCTTCAGGGGTTACCAGAAACCGATGAACCTGTTTCGTACGATTGGTTCGACGCTGTTGTTCCTGCTGGCGACGCTGTCGTCTTCGGGCGCCGGCCAAGCCGATCTGCGCGGCATCATCGCCAAATTCGCCACGGCCAAGGGCTTTTCCGAGATCGGAGCCGTCGTCCACGAACTGGCTGCCGCCGGCGATCCGGCTGTAGAGCGGCCGCTTGCGGCACTTGCCGACGGCAACCTGTATGTCCGCAAGGCTGATTCCCTGGTGTTTGTCGGCAAGGAAGCGGGCGAAAGCGTCCAGCTTTCCGACCCGTTGAGCGGCGAGGCATCGGGCGAGGCGGCCAAGGACGGCATCACCAAGGTCAAGGTCAACAACACGCTGCGTCGCGTCATCCGCGATGCGTTGGGCACGCTGACGCTTGGCGCCAAGGATCCGGCCGTGCGCATTGCCGCCGCCGACACCATGTTCAAGACGCCCGACGCCGCAAACATCGGACCGCTCGACACGGCAATCGCCAGTGAGAGCGTGGCAAGCGTCAAGGCGCTGCTCGAACAGGCTCGTGCCGCCTCCGTTCTGGTCTCCGACCGGCCTGAAGCCGACAAGCTCGCTGCCATCGCGCTGATCGGGGCGCGGGGCGACCGCGACGCGGTTTCGTTGCTCACGTCTGTCGAGGTGAATTCCACCGACGCGGTCAGGCAAGCGGCGACAGCCGCGATCGCCAACATCAATTCGACGCTGGCCTTCTGGGATGCCGGCCAGAACATCTGGTACGGCATTTCGCTGGGCTCGGTGCTGCTGCTGGCGGCAATCGGCCTTGCCATCACCTTCGGCGTCATGGGCGTCATCAACATGGCGCATGGCGAGATGGTCATGCTCGGCGCCTACACGACCTTCGTCGTCCAGCAGGTGATCCGCACCTCCTTTCCCGGCCTGTTCGACTGGTCGCTGGTTATTGCGCTGCCGCTGGCTTTCCTCGTCGCGGCCCTGGTTGGCCTGATCATCGAGCGCGGCGTCATCCGTTTCCTCTATGGCCGGCCGCTTGAAACGCTGCTGGCGACATGGGGCGTCTCGCTGATCCTGCAACAGGCCGTGCGTTCGATCTTCGGGCCGACCAACCAGGAGGTGGGCAACCCCTCGTGGATGTCGGGCTCGTTCAATGTCGGACAGTTGGCGATCACCTGGAACCGCCTGTGGATCCTGGTTTTCGCGCTCGCTGTCTTCGGCATCCTGCTCTACGTGATGAAGCGCACGCCCTGGGGCCTGCAGATGCGCGCCGTCACCGCCAACCGGCGCATGGCCGCCTCGATGGGCATCAGGACGCCATGGGTAGACGCGCTGACTTTCGCGCTCGGCTCCGGCATTGCAGGCATTGCCGGTGTCGCGCTCAGCCAGATCGACAATGTCTCGCCCAATCTCGGTCGCGGCTACATCATCGACAGCTTCATGGTCGTCGTCTTCGGCGGTGTCGGCAATCTGTGGGGCACGCTGGTCGGCGCCTTCTCGCTTGGCATCGTCAACAAGTTTCTCGAGCCCTATGCGGGCGCGGTGCTCGGCAAGATCGTCGTGCTGGTGCTGATCATCCTGTTCATCCAGAAGCGCCCGCGCGGCCTGTTCGCGCTCAAGGGCAGGGCGGTGGAAGCATGATCACGGGACGCTTCTTTGCCGCCGGCGCGGACCGCCGCATCGCCATCACGATCTTCATCCTGCTGGCGGTGGCCGTCATCGTGCCGTTGCTCAACCTTGCGGTGTCTCCCACCAGCGCCTTCTACGTCCCATCCTACATCGTCGCGCTCACCGGCAAATATCTTTGTTATGCGCTGCTCGCCTTGGCGCTCGATCTTGTCTGGGGCTATTGCGGCATTCTCTCGCTCGGCCACGGCGCCTTCTTCGCGCTCGGCGGCTATGCGATGGGCATGTATCTGATGCGCCAGATCGGCTCGCGCGGCGTCTACGGCAACCCCATCTTGCCCGACTTCATGGTGTTCCTGAACTACAAGGAATTGCCGTGGTTCTGGTATGGCTTCGACCATTTCTGGTTCGCCGGCCTCATGGTGCTGGCGGTGCCTGGCCTGCTGGCTTTCGTCTTCGGCTGGTTCGCCTTCCGCAGCCGCGTCACCGGCGTTTATCTCTCGATCATCACACAGGCGATGACGTACGCGCTGCTGCTTGCCTTTTTTCGCAACGACATGGGGTTCGGCGGCAACAACGGCCTGACCGATTTCAAGGATATTCTGGGCTTCAACGTGCAGGCCGACGCGACGCGCTCGGCGCTGTTTGCCGCCAGCGCCGTGATGCTGGCACTTGCCGTCTTCGTCACCTGGGCGATCGTCGGCTCCAAATACGGCAAGCTCTTGATGGCTGTGCGCGATGCCGAGAGCCGCACGCGCTTCCTCGGCTGGCGGGCGGAGAACGTAAAACTGTTCGCCTTCACCGTCTCGGCCGTCATGGCCGGCATAGCCGGCGCGCTCTACGTGCCGCAGGTCGGCATCATCAATCCGGGTGAATTCGAGCCGGCCAATTCGATCGAGGTCGTTGTTTGGGCCGCCGTCGGCGGGCGCGGCACCATTGTCGGACCGATCATCGGTGCGTTGCTGGTCAATGCCGGCAAATCCTGGTTCACCGGCGTGCTGCCGGAATTCTGGCTGTTTGCCTTGGGTGGGCTGTTCGTCGCCGTGACGCTCTTGCTGCCCAAGGGCATCATCGGCATGTGGGACAGCTGGCGCGGCAACGCCAGGGCGTTGCGGGCAGCTTCGATTGCCGAGGAAGCCGGCACCGATGCCGACGTCCCGCCGCCGGCGAAAATCGTTCGCAGCGAGGCGAGAAAGCCCGGCGACTGGTCCGCCAGCAACCCCGAACCGCAGCCGGCGGAGTGAGCGACCATGTCAAAGTCGAACACGATCCTTTATCTCGACGGAGTTTCGGTCTCCTTCGACGGCTTTCGCGCCATCAACAATCTGTCGCTGGTGCTCGACAAGGGTGAGATGCGCGCCATCATCGGCCCCAACGGCGCCGGCAAGACGACGATGATGGACATCGTCACCGGCAAGACGCGGCCCGACGAAGGCGACGTGTTCTTCGACGGCCAGGTCGATCTGACCAAGCATGATGAGGCCGAGATCGCCATGATGGGCATCGGCCGCAAGTTTCAGAAGCCGACCGTGTTCGAAAGCCACACGATCGAGGAAAACCTGATGCTGGCGCTGAAGGGGCCGCGCTCGATCTTCCCGGCGCTGTTCCATCGCCGCTCGGCCGCCGAGACGCGGCAGATCGATGACATCCTCGGCATCATCCGGCTTGGCGACAAGCGTGACGAACTGGCGGCCAATCTGAGCCATGGGCAAAAGCAGTGGCTCGAGATCGGCATGCTCTTGGCGCAGGACCCGAAACTGCTTCTGGTCGACGAACCGGTCGCCGGCATGACCGATGCCGAGACCGAGGAAACCGCGCGGCTGCTCAAGGATATTGCCCGCGACCATTCGGTCATCGTCGTCGAGCACGACATGCATTTCGTGCGCGAGCTCGGCGTCAAGGTCACCTGCCTGCATGAGGGCTCGGTGCTGAGTGAGGGCACACTCGATTTTGTGTCGGCCGACGAGCGTGTCGTCGAAGTCTATCTGGGGAGATGAGCATGGTTTGGCGGGTGCAGTTCCATCACTTCGATTTGTCGTTTCTGCGGTTCTGGAAAAGGCGCTGACATGCTCGAAGTTTCCAATGCCACGCTGCACTACGGCGCCGCCCAGGCGCTGCGCGGCGTGTCGCTGAAGGCGGGCGCCGGCAAGATCACCTGCGTGCTCGGCCGCAATGGCGTCGGCAAGACCAGTTTGATGAGATCGATCGTCGGCCACCACCGGCTGACGAGCGGAAGCGTTGCCTTCGAGGGGAAGGCGCTCGACCGGAGCGCGGCGTATGACCGCGCCCGGTCGGGCATCGCATTCGTACCGCAGGGCAGGGAGGTCTTTCCGCTGCTCACCGTGCGGGAGAACCTGGAATCAGGCTTCGCGCCGCTGAAACGGGCCGACCGCAACATTCCTGCACATGTCTTCGAATTGTTCCCGGTGCTGAAGCAGATGCTCGGCCGTCGCGGTGGCGATCTTTCCGGGGGCCAGCAGCAGCAGCTCGCCATCGGGAGGGCATTGGTGATGCGGCCGAAGCTGCTGGTGCTCGACGAGCCGACCGAAGGCATCCAGCCGTCGATCATCAAGGACATCGGCCGCGCCATCCGCTACCTGCGCGACCAAGCCGGCATCGCCGTGCTTTTGGTCGAACAATATCTCGATTTCTGCCGCGAACTCGCCGACGAGGTCAACATCATGGACCGGGGCGTGATCGTCCATACCGGTCCGGCGGAAGATCTGGACCGTGCCGATGTCCGGAAGTTCCTGACGGTGTAGAATCGCCGCCGCACTTCAGTTGACGATCCGAAGTCCTTGCCAAGTCCAATATTTCTCCGGCCCTGCATCAGCGTCTCTGGTGCATCGGCAACTGCGTGCTAGTCTTTTCCTAGGCTTTTGTGAGTCGGCCGCTTCCGTACCAGTCTGGTTTATCGCAGATCGAGGCCGCGGCTATCACTGGCAAGTCTCACGCAAGCAAGGCTTCCTAGCTTCTCTCCTGCGATCTTTGTCGTTCAACACGTTTGGGCACACAGGCTAAGGGACAGCCATGGAACGTTACGTCGAGGACTACCAGAAGCGGCGGCTTACCGAGCGCGTCGATATCATCACTGCCATCAACATCTTGAAGTCCCAAGGCTACGGCCATGACGACCTGATCGAGGAGATCACCAAGGTCTTCTATGTCGACCTGGATGCATTCAATGAAATCGTGATGGCGGCGTAGAGCAATTCTGGGAAAGTGCGAAGCTTTCCCTGGATAATTGCATCAGGGTTAGAGCAGCTCCCCGTTTCCTTGAAACGGTGAAATGCTCTGGAAGTCGCACCGCTCATCGTGATCGTGGCTGCCACAGATGCGCGATCAGCCTGCGCGCCTGAACGGAGAGGCGGTGACGCGGTTGCGGCCACCGCGCTTGGCGTCGTAGAGCGCCTTGTCGGCGGTATTGAGCACCTTGTCGAAGCCGAGACCTTCCTTGGTGCCGAAAGCAAATCCGGCACTGACCGTGCATATCAGCGAGCCTGTCTCGGTTTCGATGCGGTGCGCGGCAAAAGCTGTCCGTATGGCCTCGGCGGTGGCCTCCACCGTTTCGGGCAAGGTCCGCTTCAGCACCAGCGCGAATTCTTCGCCGCCCATACGCGCGGCGACGTCGGCCGGGCGGAGATTGCCGGCGAGTTCCCGTGCAAATACCTTCAGCACCTCATCGCCGGCGGCGTGGCCGAATTCGTCGTTGATGGCCTTGAAGTTGTCGAGATCGAAGACGACCACCGCCGTGAAGGCGCCGACCGGCGCATCGCCGTGCAGGTCGAACAGGGCGCGGCGGTTGAGCAGGCCAGTCAGCGGGTCGGTCAGGGCATTGTGGCGGTGATGCCGGGCCAGACGTCCCTGGTTCAGGGCCAGGGAAAGCGCTCCGATGCCGGTCATGCTGGCAATGACGATGATGAGGCTCAGTTCCTCGGCCCAGTTGCTTGGTGCATGTCCAAGGACCTGCTTTCCCTCCCAGGCCAAAACCATGGCGCAGAGAGCGAAGGATGCGGCCGTGGCCGAATAGAGCGCGGTGATACCGATCGTCAGGGCAGGGGCTTCGTCGCGGCCTTTCCAGTATTCGACCGCCGTTGCGAACAGAAGCAAGGCGGCGAAGGCATTTTCGAACATGAAGCCCAGCCCGTCATAGCCTAGAGCCATGGGAGGCAACGTCACGGCCAGCGAAATGGCGCTGCCAAGCACCGTTCGCGGCACTGGCGAGCCGCCGGTTCTGAACTGGTAGGCTGCGCCCAGCATGGTCGAAAAGCCAAGCAGGAGCAGGGCAAGGGTTGCAATGCCGAGCAGGCGCCCGGGCATGTCGATATAAGCATCATAGATAAAAATATCGCCGACCACGAACACCAGGCTGATCGCCCATGTCAGCAGGAATTTCTCCGAGCGAGCGGTCAGCCACATGCCAAACAATGTCAGGCTCAGGCAGGCAGCGGAAAAACCGACAGCCAGCAGAAGTGAAGTGTAGTCGAGCGACATGCCCCTCGTCCTTGCCCGCGGCGGCCCAGATCTGCGACTGGTTTAGCTGGATTCATGCAGCAAGGAGGTATCGATAAGGTTACGACAGTGGCGAAGATGCCATGATTCCGCTGCGTCAGGACGCCGGCAGTCCCTGGTCCACTCGCTTCATCAGTGCCATGGCGCCGAACGGCGCGCGCACCTTGCCCTCGGTGATGAAGTAGACGAACACGTCGCGCGGCTTGACCGGCGCATCGATCGAAGGATCAGCACGTCGGAGATCGCTGGGCACCTTGCCTTCCGCCCAGACCTTTGCCCGCGCGGCCCATTCATCGAGGCCCTTCGGCGTGTAACAGTCGGGATTGTCGTCACTGCCGGTCTGCAGCCGCGCATAGACGAAATCGGCGGTGACGTCGGCGATATCGGGATATTTGGCATGGTCGGCGTAGACGATCGCGGCCTTGTATTTTCGGGCAAGTGCTGCGAATTCCGGCACGACAAAACTGTCGTTGCGGACTTCGAGCGCATGGCGCAGCGCAACGCCGTCCTGCTTTTCCGGCAGCAGCTTCAGGAAGGCTTCGAAATCGTCCGGATCGAATTTCTTGGTCGGCGCGAACTGCCACAGGATCGGCCCGAGCTTTTCACCGAGCGCGGCAACGCCCGAGCCGAGGAAGCGCATCATCGATTCGCCGGCCTCGCCCAGCACGCGCCGGTTGGTGACGAAGCGGTTGCCCTTCAGCGAGTAGACAAAGCCGTCGGGTGCCTCGCCGGCCCATTTGACGAAGGTCGGCTCCTTGAAGCTGGAATAATAGGTGCCATTGACCTCGATGCTCGGCACCTGCCGAGTGGCGTAATTCAGCTGCTTGGCCTTGGAAAGCTTGTCGGGATAGAAGGACGTATCCCAGGGCTCGAAGGTCCAGCCGCCCATGCCGGCGCGGATTGTTCCCGATGTGCTCATTGTCGTCCTCCCAAGTGCTGAAAAATCAGGCCGCGGTGGTCTCATCGACGACTTTTGCCATGTCGACGAGCACCCATCCTGGCCGGTAGGGATTGGGCCGGCGACCCGTTTCGTGGAAACCGTAGGCCAGGTAAAGTGCGATGTTCCGCTCCATCCTGGCGTTGGTATAGAGCCGCACCTCGGGCAGGCCCCACAGGCGCGCCTGTTCGTCGGCGTGTTTGAGCAAGGTAATCCCGAAGCCCTTGCCCTGAAAATCAGGGGAGACCGCGACGGAGAAGATCATCGCGTGATCGTCGTGCCGTTCCAGTGTGAGTACTCCGGCAATTTCGCTGCCGCTTTCCAACACCCACACCTCGCCGCGCGCGATGCGCGGCGTATAGTCTTCGGTGACTGGGATCGGCGGTGCGCCTAACAGTGCAGTGTAAGGCGCATAGGCCGCTTCCGCCAGCGAGACGACAGTTTGGAGATCACCGGCAAGCGCTCTTCTGATTTTCATTCAAAAGCTCTCCAGGCGCCAACCGGTCCGATCACTCCGCCGCTTCGCGCTTGCCTCCGGGGCGCCGCTCCAGAAGCTCCTTGAGGAACTGGCCGGTGTAGCTGCGCTTCTCGCGCACGATTGCTTCCGGCGTGCCGGAGGCAACCAGTTCGCCGCCGCCGTCGCCGCCTTCGGGGCCGAGGTCGAGCACCCAGTCGGCGGTCTTGATCACTTCGAGATTGTGCTCGATGACCACCACCGTGTTGCCCTGGTCGACCAGTTCATGCAGCACTTCCAACAGCTTGGCGACGTCGTGGAAATGCAGCCCGGTGGTCGGCTCGTCGAGGATATAGAGCGTCTTGCCAGTTGCCTTGCGCGACAGTTCCTTGGCGAGCTTGATGCGCTGCGCCTCGCCGCCGGACAGCGTCGTCGCCTGCTGGCCGATGTGGATGTAGCCGAGGCCGACCTGCTTCAGCGTTTCGAGCTTGTCGCGCACGCCGGGCACGGCGGCGAAGAAGTCGACGCCTTCCTCGACCGTCATGTCGAGCACGTCGGCGATCGACTTGCCCTTGAACACGACATCGAGCGTCTCTCTGTTGTAGCGCTTGCCGTGGCAGACGTCGCAGGTGACGTAGACGTCGGGCAAAAAGTGCATCTCGATCTTGATGACGCCGTCGCCCTGGCAGGCCTCGCAGCGGCCGCCCTTGACGTTGAAGGAGAAGCGTCCCGGCTGGTAGCCGCGCGCCTTGGCTTCGGGCAGGCCAGCGAACCAGTCGCGGATCGGCGTGAAGGCGCCGGTATAGGTGGCGGGATTCGAACGCGGCGTGCGACCGATCGGCGACTGGTCGATGTCGATGACCTTGTCGAGGAATTCGAGGCCCTCGATGCGGTCGTGGTCGGCCGGATGTTCGCGCGAGCCCATGATGCGGCGCGAGGCAGCCTTGAACAGCGTCTCGATCAGGAAGGTCGACTTGCCGCCGCCGGACACGCCGGTGACGGCGGTGAAGGTGCCGAGCGGTATTTCGGCGGTGACGTTCTTCAGATTGTTGCCGCGCGCGCCGACGATCTTCAGGCGGCGGTTCTTCTTCGCTTCACGTCGCACGCCGGGCGTCGCCACTTCGAGCGCGCCCGACAGGTATTTGCCGGTGATCGAATTGGGATTGGCCATCACCTGCTGCGGCGTGCCCTGGGCGATGATCTCGCCGCCATGGATGCCGGCGGCCGGGCCCATGTCGACGACATAGTCGGCATGCAGGATGGCGTCCTCGTCATGCTCGACGACGATCACCGTGTTGCCGATGTCGCGCAGGTGCTTCAGCGTATCAAGCAGGCGGGCATTGTCGCGCTGGTGCAGGCCGATCGATGGCTCATCCAGCACATAGAGCACGCCGGTGAGACCGGAGCCGATCTGCGACGCCAGCCGGATGCGCTGGCTTTCGCCGCCCGACAGCGTGCCGGAATTGCGCGACAGCGTCAGATAGTCGAGCCCGACATCGTTGAGGAAGCGCAGCCGTTCGCGGATTTCCTTGAGCACGCGCACCGCGATCTCGTTCTGCTTGTCGTTGAGCGACGCTGGCAGGTCGGTGAACCACTGGTCGGCCTTGCGGATGGAAAGCTCGGTGACTTCGCCGATGTGCTTGCCGGCGATTTTCACCGCCAGCGACTCGGGCTTCAGCCGATAGCCCTTGCAGACCGGGCAGGGCGTCGCCGACATGAAGCGCTCGATTTCTTCGCGCATCCAGGCGGATTCGGTCTCTTTCCAGCGCCGCTCGAGATTGGGAATGACGCCTTCAAAGGTCTTGGTGGTCTTGTAGGAGCGCAGGCCGTCATCATACTGGAAGGTGATTTCGCGCTCGCCCGTGCCGTGCAGGATGGCTTCCTTGGCCTCTTCGGACAAATCCTTGAACTTGTCGCCAAGCTTGAAGCCATAGGCCTTGCCCAGCGCTTCCAGCGTCTGCGCGTAATAGGGCGAGGTCGACTTCGCCCACGGGCTGACGGCGCCGTCGCGCAGCGAGATGTTCTCGTCCGGCACGATCAGATTGCCGTCGATGGCGCGCTGGCTGCCGAGACCGTCGCAGGTCGGGCAGGCGCCGAACGGGTTGTTGAACGAGAACAGCCGCGGTTCGATTTCCGGAATGGTGAAGCCGGAGACCGGGCAAGCGAACTTTTCCGAGAACAGGATGCGCTCATGCGTCTCGTTCTTCGACTTGTTGACCGAATCCTCGCCGGTCTGGCTGGCATCGAGCGGCTTGTCGGCGAATTCGGCGACCGCCAGCCCATCGGCCAGCTTCAGGGCGGTCTCGATGGAATCGGCAAGCCGCGTCGCCAGATCGCCGCGCACGACGATGCGGTCGACGACGACGTCGAGGTCATGCTTGTACTTCTTGTCCAGCGCCGGCACGTCGGCGATTTCGTAGAAGACGCCATCGACCTTGACGCGCTGAAAGCCCTTTTTTTGCAACTCCAGCAATTCCTTGCGGTATTCGCCTTTGCGGCCGCGCACCATCGGCGCCAGGATGAACAGCCGCGTGCCTTCCTCGACCGCCAGCACGCGGTCGACCATCTGCGAAACCGTCTGGCTCTCGATCGGCAGGCCGGTGGCCGGCGAATAGGGGATGCCGACGCGCGCAAAAAGCAGCCGCATATAGTCGTAGATCTCGGTGACGGTGCCGACGGTCGAACGCGGGTTCTTCGAGGTGGTCTTCTGCTCGATGGAGATGGCGGGCGACAGGCCGTCGATCTGGTCGACGTCAGGCTTCTGCATCATCTCAAGGAATTGCCGCGCGTAGGCCGACAGGCTTTCGACGTAGCGGCGCTGGCCTTCGGCATAGATCGTGTCGAAGGCAAGCGATGACTTGCCGGACCCCGACAGGCCGGTCATGACAATCAGGCTGTCACGCGGCAATTCGAGATCGACATTCTTCAGATTGTGTTCGCGCGCCCCGCGAATGGAAAGATATTTATGGTCGGCCATAGCCGGTCGCCGCCTCAGAATCTGGAATTTCCTGGAATGGCGGGTTTTCCCGGCCATCCCCTATGTAGGTAGTTTTGCCGCCACGTCGAGAGACGCCACAATTCCCGACCAAAGCGTTTAACCGTCTTTCGCGTGAACGGGCAAGCGGAAAGAACAAAGGCCGAACACGCTCCTGACAAAGCTGTGCAAAAGCTGACCTGCACGTAACCTTCCGGCGATCACATTTTTCGGTAACCGGCTATTGATGGTTGACGCCACCAGCTGACGGGAGCAGTCTCCAGCAGTCAACGAAGACGGCCGTCTTTCGATGGCCTCGCCGCCCAAAGGCGGCCTGCGAGACGCCGCAGGCATTTGCGATTTGTGCTTCGTGACGACAACGTCGCAATGGACAAAGGAGCGGAGCTATGACGCCACCGGATCGTCCCATAGGGTTCCAGTTGTTACTGGAGCGGCGGCAGGCATAAGTGCCAGGGTTTAGCGTTTTCGCCACCCGACAAACCGTGACCTGCCATATCCCCGTAAAAATCAGAGACTGTTAGTCGGATCGTCGGTTGAACGCCGCGTTGCATCCGAAATCAAATGCCGGCAGTACACTCCCGGTAGAGATTGGATTTGAGATCCAAAAAGGCCCCGTCCGTTTGCGCAAAGCACGGCGGGGCCGTTTTCATGTGCGGATTGTCTGTTGGCGACAGGCGCAACGCAGCACGCGCCGACAGACTGTCAGTGGCGCGGCGGCCCGATCGAGCCGGCGCCGACATCGACGGTGATGCTGCCGGAAATCCTGACATCCGTATCGCCGATCTTGAACTGGCCGTTGCCGTTGCCGGGAAACGCGTCGTCGGGCTCCGGAGCCGGCTTGGCGATGCGGTAGTCACCGGTTACGCCGGGCAGGGCGCCTTTTTGCGTTGACGGCGAACTGTCTTCGGCAAGTGCCGCGCCGCTGATGAGGCCCGCAATGGCGAGCGCTACAACGGCGATGACGCGGTGCAATGATCTGGACTGATGAGTGTCGGTCATCCCAAGACTATAGTGGCGCGCCGCCGATGGAACCAGACCGGCATCGTCAAATCTTCGACAGCCGGACGGACTCCGATCCGGCCCTGGCTCACGCCGCCTTTTTTCGCGTGTCGAAAACATGGTCGACGATGCCCCATGCCTGGGCCTCGCGGGCGGTCATGAAGTGGTCGCGGTCCAGCGTGCGCTCGACCTCTTCATAGCTGCGGCCGCAATGCTGCGCGTAGAGTTCGGCCATGTGCCGTTTCGTCCGGCCGATGCGCTCGGCATGGCGCTGGATGTCGGAGGCCTGGCCCTGGAACCCGCCCAGCGGCTGATGCAGCAGGATGGTGGCGTTCGGCAGCGAGATCCGGCGCCCCGGTGCGCCTGCCATCAGCAGGAACGAGCCCATCGATGCGGCAAACCCCATGCATACGGTCGACACCGGGCAGCTGATGTATTGCATTGTGTCGTAGATGGCGAAGCCGCTGGTGACCACGCCGCCCGGCGAGTTGATGTAGAGCGAGATCTCCTTGTCGGGATTGTCCGATTCCAGCGACAGAAGCTGCGCGCAGACCAACGCCGAGATGTCGTCGTTGATCTCACCGTTGATGAAGACGATGCGCTCGCGCAGCAGTCGTGAAAAGATGTCGAAGGCGCGTTCGCCGCGGCTCGATTGCTCGATCACCATCGGAACCAGATTGGCAACACCGCTCATTGTCTCTCTCCGTCTGTTTGTTTTCAGGCCGCGCGCAGCAGGAGGCGAGGCGTGTTTGCGGCGATTGGCTTAGGTGACCTGTTTGCATCGAGCGAAAGCCGGCAGCCGGCGCCTGCCATGGCGACGGCAGGCATGGCCTTGCGGGCAAAGCCGTCATGGACGATGCGCAGATGCGTGCCGACGGAAACGGTGCGCGCAAGCGTAAAAGTGACGGTACTGTCAAGCGGATCCTGCCGCGCGCCATCGCCTGGCTGCGAGCGCTCCCGCCAGGAATAGCGCAACAGGCGTTCGGGCTCGGCGTCGAGGATTTCGCAATCGATCGGCGCATCCGGTCCGGCGAGGGCAAAACGGTTGCCCATCTCGGGTCTGATGTCGTTCGGCATCATCCAGGCGGCGAGCAATTCCGGTACGGTCAGGGCCCGCCAGACCTTTTCCGGCGGCTCGGCAAGCTCGTACTCGAACTCGAGCGCATCCGCGGCGTCGCTTTGGCCCGCGTTGGTCGTTGATCCCGCCTTCTTCATTGATCCATGTCCTTCAAAACCGCCTTCAGCCTTTCGATGCGCTCCGGCCAGAAGGTCCGGTAGCGTTCGATCCAGGAGAGCAAGGGGGCGAGCCCCTGCGGATCGGCGCGGTAATAGGCGTTGCGGCCGGCTCGCCGCTCGACCACCAGCCCGGCCCCACGCAGCACCGCCAGATGCTGCGACACCGCGGGCTGCGACACCGTCATCCCGGTGCGCAATTCCGACACGCTCATCTCGCCGGCGGCCAGCCGCTCAAAGACGGCGCGGCGCGTCGGGTCGGCCAGTGCCCGGAAAATCTCTGCTTCGATCATGCCAAAAGCATAAGTGAATACTTATTGATTTGGCAAGCGGTCTTTTCAAACCCATATGAGCGGCTTCGGCATTGCTGCCATTCCTTGACAATAAGCAGCGATGCGGATAAGAACGAAAAGGGAACAAAAACCTTGTGGGTAAAGGCAGCCATGGCAAGCGGCGATCGCCTGCAGCCTGTAAGGTGCTGCGACAAAAATTTGTTTCGGATGAGCGCGGAGAAATATCATGGCGGGTAGCGTCAACAAGGTCATTCTGGTCGGCAATCTCGGCGCGGATCCCGAAATCCGTCGCCTGAATTCGGGTGAACCGGTCGTCAACATCCGCATCGCCACATCGGAAAGCTGGCGCGACAAGAATTCCGGCGAACGCAAGGAAAAAACCGAGTGGCACAACGTCGTCATCTTCAATGAGGGCATCGCCAAGGTGGCGGAGCAGTATCTGAAGAAGGGCATGAAGGTCTATGTCGAGGGCCAGTTGCAGACGCGCAAATGGCAGGACCAGACCGGTGCCGACAAGTACACGACGGAAGTCGTGCTGCAGAAATTCCGCGGTGAGCTGCAGATGCTCGACGCACGCGGACAGGGCGAGGGCGGTCAGGTCGGCGGCTATACCGGTGGCGGCAGCAGCCGTGGTTCCGATTTCGGTCAGTCCAGCCCGAGCGAAGGCTTCAATCGCGGCGGCGGCGGTACCAAGAGCGGCGGCGGTGGCGGTTCGTCGCGCGAATTGGATGACGAAATCCCGTTCTGATCGCAACAGTTATGTCAGACACAGTGCCCCGAGAGTCATTCATGGACTTTCGGGGTTTTGCATCGTGATTGAGGCTGACCGGGCCGATCAAGGAAATACGGTGAAAGGACGAGTTCGGTGAAAGCACGCGTAAAGTGGGTCGAGGAGCGCACCTTCGTCGGGGAATCCGGCAGCGGTCACAAGGTCGTGCTCGGAACAGCGCACGGATCGGAAGGCAAGACGCCGGGTCCAAGCCCGATGGAGCTGGTGCTGATCGGCACCGGTGGCTGTTCGGCCTATGATGTCGTGCATATCCTCGAAAAAGGCCGCGAGGCGGTCGAGGACTGCGTCGTCGAACTCGACTCCGACCGGGCCGAAACCGAGCCCAGGGTTTTTACACGCATCCATATGCATTTCGTCGTCAAGGGCAGGGCACTCTCCAGCGACAAGGTGAAACGCGCGATCGACCTTTCGATCGAAAAATATTGCTCGGCGTCTGCGATGCTGGCCAAGACCGCGACGATTACCCACGATTTCGAAGTGATCGACACGACGGTGAAATAGGGCCGGCTTCGGCGGCAGCTCGTCGCGTTACCCCGCCATCAGCGCCTTGATGCCGTCGGCCACGAATTGCACGGCCAGTGCCGCCAGGATGACGCCAAGCAGCCGGGTCAGGATCGAACGACCAGTCTGGCCGAGGATGCGGTCGATGCGTTCCGACAGCACGAACACCAGATAGGTGATGGCGAGGCAGACGAAGATGATGCCGACCAGGGCTGCCTGCGCGGCAAATCCCTGAAATGAACCGGAAAGCAGCACCGTCGCCGAAATCGCGCCGGGGCCGGCGATCAGCGGGATCGCCAGCGGGAAGGCGGCGATGTTGTGGATCATGTCCTTGGTGATGGCGACGTCGCCGATCTTCTCCTTACGGTCCTGCCGGCGCTCGAACACCATCTCGAAGGCGATGAAGAACAGCAGGAAACCGCCGGCGACGCGGAAGGCCGGCAACGTTATGCCGAACACCGACAGGATCGATGCGCCGGCAACTGCAAACAACGCCATCACCAGGAAGCCGATGATCGAGGCACGGACGGAAACCTGCTGGCGCTCCTCGCGGTTCATGCCGCGCGTTACGGCCAGGAACAGCGGCGCCAGGCCAGGCGGATCGATGGTCACGAGAATGGTGACGAAGGCGTTGAACAGGCTGTCGAAACTCGGCATCTCTGACCCTCCCGCCGGGCCGTGCCCGGACAGAATATTGGTAGAGCAAAGCCCGGTCGGTGGGAACTGTCAGCGGGAAAGTGGTTGATGCCGGCGCAAAGGATCGCGACGCTTTTATTCTGGGCTGCTGCTGCATTCCTCGGCGATCAAACCTCTCGGCGCGCCAGGAACTCGACTTCCAGCCGCCATGTCGCGCCATTGTCTTGCGAGCGTTCGCCCAGCCATCGGAAGGAGTTTTCGGTGATGCGTGAAAAGCTCCAGCGTACTGAACTGCCGGTGCCGTCGGCGCCCACTTGCATGATCGTGTCGCCCTCGGCGCGACCGAGCTGGCGGCTGTAATACTGGTTGCGCGGATCGCTCCAGAAGATGTGCCAGGCATCCGCGCCGGGATCATAGACGCGCAGCGTCGTGCCATAAAAAGTCCATTTGCCGAGCGAAGGCTGGGAACCAGTGTCCCGCGCGGGCAGGATCCACACGTCCTGAATCGCCCGGCCTTCCAGCACCCAGCCGAAATGCACCTCGCCACGCCCGGTCAGCACCGTACCGTCCTCGAGATGGCGCGAGGCGTTGAAAGTCCAGGCGCCGACGAAGCGGCCGTAAAGGCTCAGTTTTTCGGCAAGCCCTTCGATCGGTCCGGGGCTATGCAGGGCTTCGGCAAACGAGGATTGATCGAACATGGTTGTGGCCTCTTCTTGTCAGGAGACCGGGAAGGGTAGGCGGTGAAGGGGTTCTGGGCTTGGGAAAAATTGCTATATTTCGGCCATGACAGCGACCACACATATTCTCGCCTCCGGACCTGGCTGGCACGTGACGGATGTCATCTGCACGGCCGGTGCCGGCGACCGGCCGTTCGAGGAAGCACATCAGGATTTCTGCGTGGCTGCCGTCACCAGCGGCACGTTCCGCTACCGTGCGCAACAAGGCACGGCGATGCTGGCGCCCGGCGCGCTCCTGCTCGGCAATCCCGGCACATGCTACGAATGCGGGCATGAGCATGGCGGCGGCGACCGTTGCCTGTCGTTTCATTTCGGACCGTCTTACATGGAGCGGGTCGTGGCCGGCGTGCCGGGCGCCAGGAAGCTGGCCTTCGCCACGCCGCGCCTGCCGCCTTTGCCGGTGCTGGCGCCACTGCTGGCCGAGGCGGAAGCCGCGCGCGAGACTGCTGACATGGATGCCTTCGAGGAACTTTCCCTGCGCATGGCCGGTGCCGCCGCGACGATTGCCACCGGAGCCACGCATGTCAGGCGCGCGCCGAGCCGCCGCGATCAGAAACGGGTGGCCGAAGCGGTGCGGCGGATAGAGTTGGATGCCGACGGGCCGGTCTCGCTTTCAGCGCTTGCGGATGAGACTGCGACCAGTCCTTACCATTTCCTGCGCATCTTCCGGCAGGTCGCGGGCATGACGCCCTATCAGTTCTTGCTCAAGACGCGGCTGCACAGGGCAGCGGTGCGGCTGCAGATGTCGGATGATGCGGTCTCGGCGATCGCCTTCGGGGCCGGCTTCAACGACCTGTCGACCTTCAACCGCCGGTTTCGTCGTGTCATGGGCGAAACGCCCGGTAAGTATCGCGCCCGCCGTGGCGCTATGGGCCTTCGCGTCTCGTGAATCGGCTCAGGTGCTCGCAAGGGCAGCCACAGGGTCCAATCCATCGCGCTCGTGGCTTTTGCTCGGGGAAAACGTCCATTGCAGGCTTTTGCGTCGATGGCGGCGAAACCGCCTTGGCCATATCGTCGCAATCAGTGGTATCCATTTGAAATTACCACCAAAAATGACACTGGAAAAGTGCTGGGAATGTTGGAGTTTCAGCCTTGCTTCCTATATAAGCACCAAGTGATTCCTGATTAGATTGTGATCCGATTTGACCGACCAGAAGACACCGCGCGGCGCCGACGGCGGCCCCACCGGCATCGAGCCGATATCCATCGTCGAGGAGATGCAGCGCTCCTATCTCGATTACGCCATGAGCGTCATCGTCAGCCGTGCGCTGCCGGACGTGCGCGACGGCCTCAAGCCGGTGCATCGCCGCATTCTCTTCGCCGCCCATGAGAGCGGTTACCACTGGAACCGCAAATATGTGAAGTCGGCGCGTCCTGTCGCCGACGTGATGGGTAAATACCATCCGCATGGCGACGCCTCCATCTATGATGCCTTGGTGCGCATGGCACAGGACTGGTCGCTGCGCGTTCCGTTGATCGACGGGCAGGGCAATTTCGGCTCGATCGACGGCGATCCGCCTGCGGCGATGCGCTACACGGAAGCGCGCCTGACCAAGGTCGCGCACGAGCTCCTGGAGGATATCGACAAGGATACCGTCGATTTCCAGGACACTTATGACGCGTCGGGCAGCGAACCGAAGGTTCTGCCGGCACGGTTTCCCAACCTTTTGGTCAACGGCTCGGGCGGCATCGCCGTCGGCATGGCGACCAACATCCCGCCGCACAATCTCAGCGAAATCTGCAACGGCGCCATTGCCCTAATCGACAATCCGGCGATCGACCTGCCGGCGTTGATGGAGATCATTCCGGGACCGGATTTCCCGACCGGCGGCATCGTGCTTGGCCGTTCGGGCATCTACAACGCCTATTCGACCGGCCGTGGCTCCATCGTCATGCGCGGCAAGGTCAACATCGAACAGCGCGGCAATGACCGCGAGTCGATCATCATCACCGAAGTTCCCTACCAGGTGAACAAATCGTCGATGATCGAGAAGATGGCTGAACTGGTGCGCGACAAGCGTATCGAGGGCATTTCCGATATCCGCGACGAGAGCGACCGCCAGGGCTACCGCGTCGTCATCGAGTTGAAGCGCGACGCCGTTGCCGACGTCATCCTCAACCAGCTCTATCGCTTCACGCCGCTGCAGACCTCTTTCGGCGCCAATATGGTGGCACTGAATGGCGGCAAACCGGAAGTGATGAACCTGACCGATATGCTGAAGGCGTTCGTCGCCTTCCGCGAGGAGGTGATCACAAGGCGGACAAAATTCCTGCTGCGCAAGGCGCGCGACCGCGCCCATGTGCTGGTCGGTCTCGCCATCGCCGTCGCCAATATCGACGAGATCATCAAACTGATCCGCACCGCTCCGGATCCGCAGACAGCGCGTGAGCAGTTGATGGAGCGGCGCTGGCCCTCTGGCGACGTGGAATCTCTGATCCTCCTGATCGATGACCCGCGTCATCGGATCAATGAAGACGGCACCTACAATCTGTCAGAGGAACAGGCGCGCGCCATCCTCGAACTGCGCCTGCAGCGCCTGACCGCGCTCGGCCGCGACGAGATCGCCGACGAGTTGAACACGATCGGCGCTGAAATCATTGATTATCTGGACATTTTGTCGTCCCGAGCGCGTGTCCAGAAGATCGTCAAGGACGAGCTTGCCGCCGTGCGCGACGAGTTCGGCACGCCGCGCCGCACCGAACTCACCGACGGCGGTTCGGACATGGAAGACGAGGATCTGATCCAGCGCGAGGACATGGTCGTGACGGTGAGCCATTCCGGCTACATCAAGCGCGTGCCGCTGTCGCTCTACCGGGCGCAGCGCCGCGGCGGCAAGGGCCGCTCCGGCATGTCGACCAAGGAAGAGGATTTCGTCACCCGGCTGTTCGTCGCCAACACCCATACACCGGTGCTGTTCTTTTCCTCGCGCGGCATCGTCTATAAGGAAAAGGTCTGGCGGCTGCCGATCGGCAATCCGCAATCACGCGGCAAGGCGCTGATCAACATGCTGCCGCTGGAGCAGGGCGAGCGCATCACCACCATCATGCCGCTGCCCGAGGACGAGGCCAGCTGGAGCGAACTCTACGTGATGTTCGCCACCACACGTGGCACCGTGCGCCGCAACGATCTATCCGACTTCGTCCAGGTCAACCGCAATGGCAAGATCGCCATGAAGCTGGAGGAAGCAGGCGACGAGATCCTCGGCGTCGAGACCTGCACCGACAAGGACGACGTGCTGCTGACCGCCAGTTCCGGCCAGTGCATACGCTTCTCCGTCGGCGACGTGCGCGTCTTCCAGAGCCGCAATTCGGTCGGCGTGCGTGGCATAACCATGGCCGAGACCGACCGCATCATCTCGATGTCGGTGATAGAGCATGTCGATGCTTCGCCGGCGGAACGCGCCGCTTACCTGAAGCGCGCGGCGGCGGAGCGGCGTCTTGCCACAGAAACGGCCGGCGAAGAGGAAGAGATCGCGCTGACCAATGAGGAGATCGGCGAGGAGACGGAGCTTTCCGAAAGCCGATACGAAGAGCTCAAGGCGCACGAACAATACGTGCTGACGGTGACCGAGTTCGGCTACGGCAAGCGTTCGTCGTCTTATGATTTCCGGCTGACTGGACGCGGCGGCAAAGGCATCCGCGCCACCGACGTGTCGAAGGCAGCCGAGATTGGCAGGCTGGTGGCGACGTTCCCGGTCGGCAATGACGACCAGATCATGCTGGTGTCGGACGGCGGCACCGTCATCCGGGTGCCGGTCAACGGCATCCGTTTCGCCAGCCGCGCCACCAAGGGCGTGACCATCTTCAACACGGCTGAAGGTGAAAAGGTGGTTTCGGTCGAGCGGATATCGGAACCGCAAGCGGACGAAGAAAGCGACGAGACGGTCGAGGGCGGTCCCGATGCCGCTCCGGCGCCTGACGCCGGTCCGGAGGGTACGGACTAAGTCCGGCACCCAGGTTTTGACATGGCAACGCCGGCCAGTTGGCCGGCGCAGCAGCAAATCAGGCTTTATCAGTAGTGACGATATGGCTTGCGCAGGCCGAAGCCTTCGAAGCGCTTGGTGTTTGCCTTGACGCGGATGCGTTGTGCCTCGTGATGCAGCCCAAAGACGGTGGCGATCAGCATGGCGACGGTCATTGCGGTGGCGAGCATGTAGATCAGCATGTGCGTGTTCTCCTGCGCCTAACAACGGATAGATGGGATTTTGGTTTCATCTTATTAAGGTGCAACCTAGTGAACGCTGCGTGAAGGCTTCGTGATCAGCGTGTTCATCTGTCGTTCATGTGCCGGAAAAGGTTCATGGCCGGCGCGCCGATCGGATTTGCCTTTGCGAGAGAGGCTCGCTAGAGCCTGTTCCATCTTGATGGACGGAAGATGGAACAGGCTCTAGCTTTCATTTGAGCATGATCTCTAGGACAAACGAAAAACCGTTTGTCCGCAAAAACCGGTTTCCACTTTTTGGGATCATGCATTAGAAGCACCAGCCATGACTGAACGCATCGCCCTCTATGCCGGCTCCTTCGACCCGCTGACCAACGGCCATCTCGATGTGCTGAAGGCCTCGCTGGCCGTGGCCGATATCGTTTATGCGGCGATCGGCATCCATCCGGGCAAGCAGCCGCTGTTTTCCTTCGAGGAGCGGGTGAAGCTGATCGAGACGGCGACGAAGACGGAATTCGGCAGCGATGGTGCCCGCATCAAGGTCGTCGCCTTCGACGGGCTGGTCATCGACGCCGCCAGGAAGCACGGCGCCTCGATCATGATCCGCGGCCTGCGCGACGGCACCGACCTCGACTATGAGATGCAGATGGCCGGCATGAACGAGACCATGGCGCCTGAACTGCAGACGGTTTTTCTGCCCGCCAGTCCTTCGGTACGCACCATTACCGCCACACTTGTCCGCCAGATTGCCTCGATGGGCGGCGACATTCGCCCCTTCGTGCCGGCGGCGGTTGCCGGCGCGCTCACAGCCAAGTTCAAGAAGTAAGTTTTCGGAGAAAACCATGCAGCTGAAAAAGCTAGCCTCGTTCCTTGTCGTGCTCGCCGGTCTTGTGGCTGCGTCGGTCTCGGCTTTCGCCGCCGACCCGGAAAACACAATGATCATCACGCTGAAGGACGGCGACGTCACCATTGCGCTGAGGCCCGATCTGGCGCCAAAGCATGTCGAGCAGATCAAGAAGCTGGTGCGCCAAGGCGCCTATGACAACGTCGCCTTCCACCGCGTCATCGACGGCTTCATGGCGCAGACCGGCGACGTCAAGTTCGGCAATATGAAAAAGGGTTTCAGCGCCGAGGCCGTTGGCACCGGCGGTTCCGACCTGCCCGACCTGCCCGCCGAATTCTCACAGACCGAACATTATAAGCGCGGCGTGGTCGGTATGGCCCGCTCGCAGGACCCCAATTCGGCCAATTCGCAGTTCTTCATCATGTTCGCTCCGGCACCGCCCCTCGATGGCCAGTACACGATCGTCGGCAATGTCGTCAGCGGCATGGAACTGGTGGATCACATCAAGAAGGGCGACCAGGCGGACAACGGCACGGTCACCGATCCCGACCGGATGATCAAGGTGCGCATCGCCGCCGACAAGTAAATTGTCGAATAACTCTGTTTTTCTGAAAAAGGATATCTGACATGGCCGAAATCAAGGACCGCGAGAACGCGCTCATCATGGAAACGACCAAGGGCAATGTGGTCATCGAACTTTTCCCCGACCTGGCGCCGGGCCATGTCGCCCGCATCAAGGAACTGGCCAGGGAAGGCGCCTATGACGGCGTGGTCTTCCACCGCGTTATCGAGGGTTTCATGGCGCAGACCGGCGACGTCAAGTTCGGCAATTCCAGCAAGCATTCCTTCGCGCCGTCCCGCGCGGGCATGGGCGGCTCTGAAAAGCCGGATTTGAAGGCTGAATTCTCCAACGCCAACCATGCTCGCGGCACCTGCTCGATGGCCCGTTCGCAGAACCCGAACTCGGCCAATTCGCAGTTCTTCATCTGCTTCGACGATGCCGCCTTCCTCAATCGTCAGTACACGGTCTGGGGCCAGGTCATCGAAGGCATGGACAATGTCGACAAGATCAAGCGCGGCGAGCCGGTGCAGGATCCCGACAAGATCGTCTCGCTGAAGGTCGCGGCCGACGTCAAGTAAGGGCAAACGACAATGATGGGCGTCGTCTGGTCGCTTCTCGGCATCCTGTCCGGCGCCTTCATTGCCATTCAGGCGCCGATCAATTCGCAACTGGCGCGCGGCCTGGGCCTCCCGGTCGCGGCGGCTGCGTTTTCGTTCCTGTCGGGCGCGATCGTGCTCGGCATTATTTCCGTCACGGTGGTGAAGCTGCAGGGCATCTCGCTCGACTGGAAGGCGCCGGCGCCCTGGCTGTTCGTGGCCGGCGGCATGCTGGGCGGTTTCTATGTCACGCTGTCGACGATTCTCACGCCACGCATGGGTGCGGCCGCGCTGATGGCGTTTCTGGTCGCCGGCCAGTTGCTGGCCGGCATGCTCATCGACCGCATCGGCTTCCTCGGCGTCGCGGTGCGTGAAATCTCGCTCGGTCGCATCGCCGGCGCGGTGCTGCTGCTGGTCGGAGCGCTGCTCGTCCGGCTCTACTGATGCGCGTCGATCTCTTTGACTTCGATTTGCCGGAGGAGCGCATCGCGCTTCGCCCGGCGGAGCCGCGCGACAGCGCCAAGATGCTGGTGGTCAAGCCGGGCGAGGCGCTCGACGACCGGACGGTTGGCAACCTGCCATCGTTGCTCAGGGCCGGCGACGTGCTGGTGTTCAACGACACCAAGGTCATTCCAGCGCAGCTCAAAGGCATCCGGCGGCGGGGTGAGGCGACGGCGCAGGTCGAAGCCACGCTGCATATGCGCATGGCGCCGGACCGCTGGCTGGCCTTCATGCGGCCGGGCAAGCGCATCGCAGCCGGCGACCGTATCCATTTCGGCCATGACGGCAATTCCTGTTTCCTCGGTCAGCTCGACGCCACGGTGATCGAGAAAGGCGAGGGCGGCGAAGCGCTGCTTGACTTCGATCTGTCGGGGCCGTTCCTCGACGAGGCGCTGCACGCGGTCGGCCACATTCCGCTGCCGCCCTACATCGCCTCGAAACGCGACGACGACGAACGCGACCGGGCCGACTACCAGACCATCTATGCAAGCGAGGAAGGCGCCGTTGCGGCTCCGACAGCGGGCCTGCATTTCACGCCGGAGCTTTTTGCAGCGCTTGACAGCAAGGGCATCGAACGCCGCTTCGTCACCTTGCATGTCGGCGCAGGCACGTTCCTGCCGGTGAAGGCGGACGATACCGCCGACCACAAGATGCATGCCGAGACCGGTTCGGTCAGCGAAGCCACTGCGGACGCCCTGAATGCCGCAAGAGCAAGGGGCGGGCGCATCGTCGCTGTCGGCACGACCTCGCTGCGTCTGCTGGAGAGTGCGGCGCGTGAGGACGGTACTCTGGCTGCGTGGTCCGGTCCGACCGATATCTTCATCACGCCCGGCTACCGTTTTCGCACCGCCGACGTGCTGATGACCAATTTCCATCTGCCGCGCTCGACGCTGTTCATGCTGGTCTCGGCCTTCAGCGGCCTCGGCACGATGCGCGCGGCCTATGCGCATGCCATCGAGAGCCGCTACAGATTCTATTCCTATGGCGACGCAAGCCTGCTTTTCCGAGCGGAGACGAGCGATGGACGATGATCTGCAAGCCTTTGACCGTGATGCGCTGGTCGCGGAAGTGAAAAAACTGCGCGCGGGCATTCGCCAGCACCGCGATTCCACCATGCGCGGCATCCACTACCGCCAGTCGCTTGACAATCAGGCGCCGGACGCCCCGGTCCACGACAAGGAATTCAATGGCTAAGCCGTTCAGCTTCAAGGTTCTGGCAACCGACGGCAAGGCGCGACGCGGCGTGATCGACATGCCGCGCGGCGAAATCCGCACGCCGGCCTTCATGCCGGTCGGCACCGGCGGCACCGTCAAGGCGATGTATATGGACCAGGTGCGCGGTGTCGGCGCCGACATCATCCTGGGCAACACCTATCATCTGATGCTGCGGCCCGGCGCCGAGCGCGTCGCGCGGCTCGGTGGCCTGCACGAGTTCGCCCGCTGGCCGCATCCGATTCTGACCGACAGCGGTGGTTTCCAGGTGATGTCGCTGTCGAAGCTGAGAAAGCTGACCGAAAAGGGCGTCACCTTCCGTTCGCATATCGATGGCGCTGCCTACGAGATGTCGCCGGAGCGGTCGATCGAGATCCAGGGACTGCTTGATTCCGACATCCAGATGCAGCTCGACGAATGCACGGCGCTGCCGGCCGAGATGAAGGAGATCGAGCGCGCCATGGAGCTGTCGCTGCGTTGGGCCGAGCGCTGCAAGACGGCGTTCGGCGATCAGCCGGGCAAGGCGATGTTCGGCATCGTGCAAGGCGGCGACAACGCAGCGCTCAGGGTGCGTTCGGCGCAGGCGCTGAGCGCGATGGAGCTGAAGGGCTACGCGGTTGGCGGCCTGGCCGTCGGCGAGCCGCAAGCGGTGATGCTCGAAATGCTCGACATCACCTGTCCGGAATTGCCAGCGGACAAGCCGCGCTATCTGATGGGCGTCGGCACGCCTGACGATATCCTGAAATCGGTGGCGCGCGGCATCGACATGTTCGACTGCGTAATGCCGACGCGGGCCGGCCGCCATGGTCTTGCCTATACCAGGCGCGGCAAGGTCAATCTGCGCAACGCCCGCCATGCCGATGATCCGCGTCCATTGGACGAGGAGAGCGACTGCCCGGCGGCCCGGGACTACTCACGCGCCTATCTCCACCATCTGGTGCGCTCGCAAGAGGCGCTCGGCGCCATGCTTTTGACTTGGAACAACCTGTCCTACTACCAGAAACTGATGCAGGACATCCGCGCTGCGATCGAGGCCGGCACCTTCGAGGCGCGCGGCGCGGAAATCACCGAGGGCTGGGAGAGGGGCGATATCCCGTTGCTGTGAGGCCTCAAGTGCTGAGCGAATTGGAGGCGCGCAGGCTGCAGCCGGTGATCTGGAACGTGCCGTCGGGCTGTTGCTGCAACGTGTAAACCGCCTCGTAGTCCTTGCCGTCGGGACCGACGATCAGTACTTGCTGGACAATCGAACCCGGAGCCGTCTCCTCGACCTTGCCGAAGGAATAGGTTTGCGGCTTGCGCACCGGCGGGTAGCCGTTTGTCACCATGTTCATGAAGGCGTCGACGGTCGGGAAGATACGCTTCACATTCGGGGCGGCGAAGCTGTAGGCGGTGGCGCCGTCATTGGCGATGAGGGCCTTCAACTGGCCATCAATGACGGACTGGCCTGCCTTGATCTCGGCATCGCCTGCCAATGCCGACGACACAAAGAGGAATGGAACGACTGCGATTGCGAAAAAGGCGTGGCGCATGGCCTGTCTCCGTTATCCCGCGAAATATCTTCCCTCAAAAATGGTGCTGTCCGAAGACGCATCATAACATACGCTTGGCAGCGCATCGCGGTTTCAGCGATTGCGAATAATCGCTGGCGATCGGCGGCAGATTGCATGCTGGTGTAGGGGCTGCGGGAGGTTGCAGCCCAGGCCTGGGCCGGCTGAGTACGGATTCCAGCGCTTGAAAGCCCGCCTCCAGTCTGCCAGAAGGGCCGCTGGACTTGGACGTTTAGCGGGACGAAGCCATGAAGGCGTTTTTCGTGCAGATCAAATGCGAGCTCGGCAAATCCTATGAGGTTGCCAGCGCGCTTGCCGATGCCGAGATCGCCTCGGAAATCTACTCCACCGCCGGCAATTACGATCTGCTCGCCAAATTCTACGTCGACGACGAGGAAGACGTCGGCCATTTCGTCAACGAAAAGGTGCAGATTCTCCCCGGCATCAAGGACACGTTCACCGTCGTCACGTTCCGCGCTTTCTAGCTAGCAAACGCATTTGCCCGGGCACGAGGCAAAGGCTGACCAAGGTCATATTTCACCTGCCTCAATTTTAGGCAGGCGCAACATACTGATCGCCCGTATCTCCCAAATCACCGATTGCGCTTGATTTTCTCCGGCGACGCCAGTGAAATGGCGTCACAGGGGAGTATGCGATTGGCAGCGTTCGATGAAATGCTTCCGGAAGTCTCCGGATTGAGAAGACCGTATTCGGCTTATGATCGCTGGCTGAAGGAGCAGGACCCAGCCAGGTTGACCGAGAAGATGCAGGACGCCGAACGCGTCTTCCGCAAGACCGGTATCACCTTCGCCGTTTATGGCGAGCAGGAAGCCTCCGAGCGGCTGATCCCGTTCGACATCGTTCCCCGCATCATTTCAGGCAATGAATGGCGGCGCCTCACGCAGGGCATAGAGCAGCGCGTGCAGGCGCTGAACGCCTTCCTCGACGACATCTATCATCGCCAGGAAATCCTGCGCGCAGGGCGCGTCCCCAGGGAATTGATCGCCAGGAACGAGGCCTTCCTGCCGGAGATGATCGGGGTCAGGCCGCCGGCCGGCGTCTACACCCATATCATCGGCGTCGACATCGTCCGCATCTCGGAGGACGAATTCTACGTGCTGGAGGACAATGCGCGCACACCGTCGGGCGTCTCCTATATGCTGGAGAACCGCGAGACGATGATGCAGCTGTTCCCCGAGCTGTTCCAGAAGATCAAGGTGCGGCCGGTGGAAAACTACCCTCAGCTTCTGCGCCAGTCGCTGGCGGCGGTGCGGCCGCAAAGCACAAAGGGTGCGCCGACCATTGCGGTGCTGACGCCCGGCAGTTTCAACTCCGCCTATTTCGAACACGCCTTCCTCGCCGACCAGATGGGCGTGCAACTGGTCGAAGGCCAGGATCTGCGGGTCGTCGACGGGCATGTCGCGATGCGCACGACCGAAGGCTACAAGCAGATCGATGTGCTTTACCGCCGCGTCGATGATTCCTTCCTCGACCCGCTGACCTTCCGGCCGGACTCCGCACTTGGCATACCCGGCATCATGGATGTCTATCGGGCCGGCAACATCACCATCGCCAACGCGCCGGGCACCGGCATTGCCGACGACAAGGCGATCTATTCCTACATGCCCGAGATCATCGAATTCTACACCGGCCGCAAGGCGATCCTGGGCAACATCCCAACCTGGCGCTGCTCGGAGCCGGACAGCCTGAAATACGTGCTCGAACACATCGACGAACTGGTGATCAAGGAAGTGCACGGTTCCGGCGGCTACGGCATGCTGGTTGGGCCGGCAGCAACCAAGAAGGAATGCGAGACGTTTGCCAAGAAACTCCAGGCAAAACCTTCGAATTACATCGCCCAGCCGACGCTCGCGCTGTCGACATGCCCGATCCTGACGGAAAAGGGGTTGGCGCCGCGCCATGTCGATCTCAGGCCTTATGTGCTGGTCTCCGACCGCATCCAGATCGTGCCCGGCGGGCTGACCCGCGTCGCGCTGAAGGAAGGCTCGCTGGTGGTCAATTCCTCGCAGGGCGGCGGGACGAAGGATACGTGGGTGCTGGATGATTGAAGTGAGTGAGTAAGGAATTAGGCAGTAGGCAGCAGGCAGCAGGCAGTAGTGGAAGCAGAGGACAGGGAAATGCCATATTCCATTGAGATTCAAACTCTTACTATTCCCTACTGCCTATTCCCTACTCACTAGCCCGAGGGGCCAATTCAATGCTTTTAGGCCGCACCGCCAACGGGCTCTATTGGATGAACCGCTATATCGAGCGGGCGGAAAACATGGCGCGCTTGGTCGATGCCGGCCTGCGCATGGCGCTGACCCGCACGCAGAGCGCCTCGGAAGAGTGGAGTTCGGTGCTGCTCAGCGCCGGTTCCGACGTCACCTTCAGCCAGAAATATTCTGACTATTCCGCCGCCAATGTCGCCGACTTCCTGTTGCGCGACACGTCGAACCCGTCGAGCACGATGGCGTCGATCGAGACGGCCCGCAACAATGCCCGCATGGTGCGTACCGCGCTGACGCGCGAAACCTGGGAAAGCATCAACGAAGCCTGGATGTCGCTGAAGCGGATGCTGGCCAGGCCGATCGACGAGCGCGACCTACCCAGCGTGCTCGACGCCATCAAGCGCGAGACGGCGCTGATCCGCGGCTCATTCTACGGCACCATGCTGCGCAACGAGATCTTCGACTTCTCGCAGCTCGGCACTTATGTCGAGCGCGCGGACAACACGGCGCGCATCCTCGACGTGAAATATTATGTGCTGCTGCCGTCGATCTCCTGGGTCGGCTCGACGCTCGACAATTATCAGTGGGAATCGATCCTGCGTTCGGTCTCGGCGCATCGCTCCTATCGCTGGGTCTACGACGCCGATTACAAGCCGACCAACATTGCCGATTATCTGATCCTCAATGTCCGGATGCCGCGCTCGCTGATGTTCTGCTATCGCTTCCTGTCGGAGCATCTGAAATTCCTCGGCGACGATTACGGCGAACGCCATGCCTGCCACGCAACGGCCGAGAAGACGCAGACAATGCTGAGAGCCGGGTCGATCAAGGGCATATTCGACGCCGGCCTGCATGAATTCCTGGCCAATTTCATTCGCGACAACACCAAGCTGGGCGAAGAGATCGCACAAGATTATCGGTTCAATTGAGCATGGTCCCGAAAGGTGGAGCCGGTTTTCTCAGACAAATGGAAACCGTTTGTCCGGAGATCGTGCTCACAAACGGAATAGAAGCATGCGGCTGAAGATCACCCATCGGACCGAATACCGCTACGATGCGCCGGTGCACTATCTGTTGCAGCGGCTGCGGTTGCTTCCGGTCAGCGGATCGACGCAGACTGTTCTGTCCTGGGCTCTGGCGATCGAAGGCGCGCGCGAAGAGGTCCGCTTCGTCGACCATTTCGGCAACGACACAAGGCTGTTGAGCGTCGAGGGCGAGCGCGACTTCATCACTGTGGAAGCATCAGGCGAAGTGGTGACGCGCGACACCGCGGGTGTCTCGGGACCACACCAGGGCTTTACGCCGCTCTGGCTGTACAGCCATGAGACACCATTGACGACGATCGGCAGCGGTGTTCGCGATCTCGCCGCGTCGGTCGGCAAGGGCAGCGACATTGAAAGGCTGCACCGGCTGATGGCCATCATCGGCGAACGCGTCGCCTACACGCCCGGCACCACCAACGCGACGACGCCGGCGGAGGAAGCCTTGGCGCTCAAGACCGGGGTCTGCCAGGATCATACCCATATCTTTGCCGCCGCCGCCCGGGCCATGGGCTTTCCAGCTCGCTATGTCAGCGGCTATCTGATGCTGGATGCCACGGTCGAGCAGGCGGCCAGCCATGCCTGGGCCGAAGCGCATGTCTCGGGTCTCGGCTGGGTTGCCTTTGATGCCGCCAATGGCATTTCACCCGACGAGCGTTATGTAAAGGTGGCAACGGGCCGCGATTACCGCGACGCCACGCCGGTGTCGGGAATTCGGCTGGGACAGGCGGAAGAACGGCTTGCGGTCACCGTCACGGTGGAGCAGTAATCCTCCGCACGATTGCTGCCGAGCGATTCATCGTTTCAAGGAACGCCGAACCGCTCTATCCCCTTGTTTTAACGCAATTCCGCACGGAAAACCGCTTCACACTTTTCCTGGAATTGCTCTAGAAGAGATTCCATGACCTATTGCGTTGGCCTGAAGATCGACCGCGGGCTCGTGTTCATGTCGGACACGCGCACCAATGCAGGCATGGATTCCATCTCCACCTTTCGCAAGATGCATGTCTGGGAAGAGCCGGGCGAGCGTGTCATCGTTTTGATGTCGGCGGGCAATCTGGCGACGACGCAGGCCGTGGTCAGCCTGCTCGACGAGCGCACCAAGGCGATCTCCGAAAGGCATTCTACGGTGCTCGAAACGCCGTCGATGTACCAAACGGTCCGCATTGTTGGCGACACGGTCAAGGAGGTCATCGCCAATTCGTCACCCGCTGGCGAAAAGGCGGATTCCTATTTCAATGCGTCCTTCATCCTCGGCGGTCAGATCAAGGGCAGCGAGCCGCGCCTGTTCATGATCTATCCCGAAGGCAATTTCATCGAATCGACCGATGACACGCCGTTTTTCCAGATCGGCGAGACCAAATACGGCAAGCCGATCATCATCCGCGCCTACGAAAGGACGATGAGCCTGGCCGAGACGGTGAAGCTGCTTTTGGTGTCGTTCGATTCGACGTTGAAGTCGAACCTGTCCGTCGGCTTGCCGCTCGACCTGCTCTTTCTGGAGAAGGACGCCTTCAAGGTCGGATTGAAGAAGCGGATCGGCCAGGATGACCAGTACTACCGCACGATCTCCGACGGCTGGTCGAATGCGCTGAAGACGGCCTTTGCCAGCCTGCCGGATTTCCCCGGCTGAGGCATGCGGCATCCGTTGCTGGTTGCATATATTTCACGCGTTAATTAATAAGGAGGCCAGCCGCGATGGATGGTGGCGGTCGATCATGTCGGGAGGACAGGATGAACAACGATGATTTCCGGCAATGGTCGCGGCGCGCCGCCGACTGGGGCGCTGACTATCGCAACAATCTGCGCGACCGCCCCGTGCGGCCACTGGTAGAACCCGGCGCCATTTCTGGAAGCATTGAGGTTTCGCCGCCCGAAGACGCCGAACCGATGGACCGGATCTTCGCCGACTTCGAAGAGAAGATCCTGCCGGGAATGACGCATTGGCAGCATCCGCGTTTCTTCGCCTATTTCCCGGCCAATGCGGCGCCGGTCTCGGTGGTGGCGGAATATCTGGTTTCGGCGATGGCCGCGCAATGCATGCTCTGGCAAACGTCACCGGCAGCGACCGAACTCGAAACGCGCACCGTCGACTGGATGCGCCAGGCGCTCGGTCTGCCCGAAGGGTTTTCCGGGGTGATCCAGGATTCGGCTTCGTCGGCGACACTGGCCGCGGTGCTCACCATGCGCGAGCGGGCACTCGAGTGGCAAGGCAACAAACAAGGCCTGGCAGGGCAGGCGCGGCTGCGCATCTATTCCTCCGATCAGGTGCACACATCGATCGACCGGGCGATCTGGGTGTCAGGCATCGGCGAGGACAATCTCGTGCGCATTCCGGTCGGCGGCCGCTTTCGCGCCATGGACACCGCAGCGCTCGAGGCGGCAATCATCGCCGACCGGGAAGCGGGCATGCTGCCGGCCGGCATCATCGCTTGCGTCGGTGGCACCAGCACCGGCGGCACCGACGACATCGCCGCGGTGGCAGAGGTGGCGCGGCGGCATGGGCTCTATCTCCACGTCGATGCCGCATGGGCGGGGTCGGCGATGATCTGTCCGGAGTATCGGCATTTCTGGACAGGCGTCGAAGGCGCCGATTCGATCGTCTTCAACCCGCACAAATGGCTGGGCGCCCAGTTCGACTGCTCGATCCAGTTCCTGCGCGACCCCGAAAGCCATGTGAAGACGCTGGCCATCAAGCCGGATTATCTGAAGACGCACGGTCATGACGGCATCATCAACTATTCGGAATGGTCGGTGCCGCTCGGCAGGCGCTTCCGCGCCCTGAAATTGTGGTTCCTGCTGCGCGCCCATGGTCTGGAAAACCTGCGCATGATGATCCGCAATCATGTCGCGTGGAGCGAAGGGTTGGCGGCGCGGCTGGCAAGGGAGCCGGATTTCGAGATCGTCAGCGAACCGATGCTGTCGTTGTTCTCGTTCCGACACAAGACCGCAACCGATGCGGACGAGCACAATCTGCGCCTGGTCAATGCGATCAACGACGATGGCCGCATCTACCTGACGCAGACGAAAGTCGATGGACTGATAGCAATCCGTTTCCAGGTCGGCCAGTTCGAGGCGACCGCCGCCGATGTCGATATGGCTTTTGTGGTGATTACTGATATCGCACGTGGCTTGGATCGCTGATTTCGTTAGCCGGCTTATGCCTTTTCATCGGTTTCGTTTTCGACTATAGACAAGAAAAACGAAAACGGGAGGTTGCCTATGTATCTGTCGCCGCGCCATGCCGAGATTATCCAGATGGCCAAGGATCATGGCCGCGTGCTGGTCGATGATCTGGCCACCCACTTCAATGTGACGCCGCAGACCATACGCAAGGACCTCAACGATTTGTGCGACCAGCGGCTGCTCTCGCGCATCCATGGTGGCGCGCTGTACCCCTCCGGCATCGAAAACATGGAGTATGAGGCGAGACGCAAGATCGCCGCCGACGAGAAGGAGGCGATCGGCCGCGCGGCCGCCAGGTTGATCCCCGACAACGCCTCGCTGTTCATCAACATCGGCACCACGACAGAGTCGGTCAGCAAGGCGTTGCTCGATCACAACGGTCTCATGGTCATCACCAATAACATCAATGTTGCCAATAGGATGCGGATATATCCCTCGATCGAGGTGGTGATCGCCGGCGGGGTTGTGCGCGGTTCTGATGGCGGTGTGGTCGGCGAAGCGGCGGTCGACTTCATCAGGCAGTTCAAGGTCGACTACGCGGTGATCGGTGCATCCGCCATCGACCATGACGGCGCCTTGCTCGATTTCGATTTTCGCGAGGTCAAGGTGGCGCAGGCGATCATCGCCAATGCAAGGCATGTCATCCTAGTTTCCGACCAGACCAAATTCGAGCGAACCGCACCGGTGCGCATCGGCCATCTGTCGCAGGTCAACACCTTCATCACCGATCGTTGCGACATCCCGTCGGTGCGCAAGATCTGCCAGGAGGCCGAGGTTCAGCTGATCGAGACGTCGCTCGCCTAGGCGGTTTTCACCCGATATCACGCGCTCGTGATATTTCGTTTGACATTCGTTATCATTTCGAAATAATTCCGACACGGTTTCGTAAAAGCCCAAAAATGGTGCAATGCGAAATCGTTGGAGGAATTGTGGACGCATCTCCGATCCGTGACATTTTCGTCATAGGTGGCGGCATCAATGGCTGCGGCATTGCCCGTGATGCCGTCGGTCGTGGCTTTTCCGTGTTTCTCGCCGAGATGAACGACCTCGCCAGCGGAACCTCCTCGGGTTCGACCAAATTGATCCATGGCGGCCTGCGCTACCTCGAATTCTACGAATTCCGCCTGGTGCGCGAGGCGCTGATGGAGCGCGAGGTTTTGTGGAAGAACGCGCCGCACATCATCTGGCCAATGCGCTTCGTGCTGCCCTATGCCAAGGGCCTGCGCCCGGCCTGGCTGATCAGGCTCGGTCTCTTCCTCTACGACCACATTGGCGGGCGCAAATTGCTGCCCGCGACCCGGACGCTGGACATGGCCAGGGATCCGGCCGGCAAGCCTTTGAAGCCACTGTTCAAAAAGGCCTTCGAGTATTCGGATGGCTGGGTCAATGATGCGCGGCTGGTGGCGCTGAACGCACGTGACGCCGCCGACCGCGGCGCAACGGTCCGCACCCGCACGAAAGTGACCGGCGCGCGCCGCGAAAACGGCCTGTGGGCAATCCAGATCGAGGATCTGCAGACCGGCGAGACCGAGGAGATCAAGGCGCGACTGCTGGTCAATGCCGCCGGCCCCTGGGTCGATCATGTGCTGTCCGGCGTCGTCGGGCTCAACGATGTGCACAATGTTCGTCTCGTGCAGGGCAGCCACATTGTCATCGCCAGGAAGTTCGACGATCCACGCGCGTATTTCTTCCAGAACAAGGATGGCCGCATCATCTTCGCCATTCCCTATGAGGAAGAGTTCACCCTGATCGGCACCACCGACCAGGATTATCCCGGCGATCCGCATGACGTGAAGATCAGCGACACCGAGATCGATTATCTCTGCGCCGCGGCAAGCGAATATTTCGCCCAACCCGTCAAGCGCTCGGACATCGTCTGGACCTATTCGGCCGTCCGTCCGCTCTATGATGACGGCGCCTCCAAGGCGCAGGAAGCGACGCGCGACTATGTGCTCAAGGCCGATGGCGGCGAGGGCGCCGCCCCGATCGTCAACGCCTTCGGCGGCAAGATCACCACCTATCGCCGGCTGTCGGAATCGATGCTGGAAAAGATCGAGGGTTTTCTCGGCAAGCGCGGCAAGCCGTGGACGGCAAACGCGCCACTGCCGGGCGGCGATTTCCCGGCCACCGGTTTCGATGCCGAAGTGGCGAAATTGAAAACCGCTTATCCATTCCTCGACGCGCGCCTGGCTCGCCGGTTGACCCGGCTCTATGGAACCCGCGCGAGGATGCTGTTGGGGCTGGCCAAATCGAACGTCGATCTCGGCCGCAACTTCGGCGCCGATCTCTACGAGGCCGAGGTGCGCTATCTCGTTCAAAACGAATGGGCCGTCACATCAGAAGATGTATTGTGGCGCCGGACCAAGCGCGGTCTGCATCTCAGCCGCGAGCAGGTGGCGGCGCTCGATGAATTCATGCGCGGCATAAGCCGGCGCCATGTCGCGGCTGCCGAATGAAGAGGGGTTTGAGCTGATGCGGAAGGCCTGGGAGGAGGCGTCATGCTGGAACTGAGAAACGTCACCAAGGCGGTCGGCGCGGTCGAGCATATAAGCGACGTGTCGCTGACGCTCCAGCACGGCTCGCTCAACGTCCTGCTCGGACCTACGCTTTCCGGCAAGACAAGCCTGATGCGGCTGATGGCCGGCCTGGACGTGCCAACCTCCGGTTCGATCTGGTTCGACGGCCAGAATGTCACCGGCGTGCCGGTGCAGAAGCGCAAGATCGCTATGGTCTACCAGCAGTTCATCAACTATCCGGCGATGACCGTCTATGAGAACATCGCTTCGCCGCTGCGGGTGGCCGGCATCGAGCAGGCCAGGATCGACAGCCAGGTGCGTGAAGCCGCCGCTCTTCTCAAGCTGACACCCTATCTCGACCGCACGCCGCTCAGCCTGTCGGGCGGCCAGCAGCAGCGCACCGCGCTGGCGCGCGCCATCGTCAAGAACGCAAGCCTGGTCCTGCTCGATGAACCGCTCGCCAATCTCGACTACAAATTGCGCGAGGAACTGCGCGCCGAATTGCCCAGGATATTCGCCGCCGCCGGCACAATCTTCGTCTATGCCACGACCGAGCCGCACGAAGCGCTGCTGCTCGGCGGCAACACGGCGACGCTTTCTGAAGGGCGGATCACCCAGTTCGGACCGACCATCGAGGTGTTCCGCAAGCCGGTAGATCTGGTGACAGCCAGGACGTTTTCCGATCCGCCGCTCAACACCATCGTGCTCGCCAAGAAGGGTCGGGATTTCCTGCTCGAGGGCGGCGTGAACCTGCCGGTGCCGGCCGAACTCTCCGGCATTGCCGACGCCATCTATACGATCGGTTTTCAGCCGCACCACCTGTCGCTCGAGCGGCCCAATGCGGCGGCGGTGCCGGTGCGTGCCAAGGTGACGATCACCGAGATCACCGGATCGGAGAGCTTCATCCATCTCGATTTTGCCGATGCGCGCTGGGTCATGCTGACCCATGGTATCAGGCATTTCGAGCCAGACGAGGTGGTCGAGGTGTTCATCGATCCGCGCCACATCATGGTTTTCGACGAGCACGGCAGCGCCGTGACTGCGCCGAAGCTGGCGGCTTGAGGGCAAAGAGATGGCACGCATCGACGTCAACCATGTCCGACATTCCTACCTGCCTAACCCGCAGAAGGATGCCGATTTCGCGCTGCGGGAAGTGCATCATGTCTTCGAGGACGGCGGCGCCTATGCGCTGCTCGGGCCCTCCGGTTGCGGCAAGACCACGCTGCTCAACATCATTTCGGGATTGTTGCACCCCTCGCATGGCCAGTTGCTGTTCAACGGCAAGGACGTGACCAATTTGTCGACGCAGGAGCGCAACATCGCGCAGGTGTTCCAGTTCCCGGTCATTTACGACACCATGACCGTCTACGATAATCTGGCCTTCCCGCTGCGCAACCGCGGCGTGCCGGAAGCCGATGTCGACCGCAAGGTTCGCGAGACGTTGGAGATGATCGATCTGGCGTCCTGGGCGAAGAAGAAGGCGAGGGGCCTGACCGCCGACCAGAAGCAGAAGATCTCGCTCGGCCGCGGGCTGGTGCGCTCCGACGTCAACGCCATCCTGTTCGACGAGCCGCTGACCGTCATCGATCCACACATGAAGTGGGTGCTGCGCTCGCAGCTGAAGCAGTTGCACCGCCGCTTTGGCTACACCATGGTCTATGTGACCCACGACCAGACCGAGGCGCTGACCTTCGCCGAGCAGGTCGTGGTCATGTATGATGGCGGCATCGTGCAGATCGGCACACCGGCCGAACTGTTCGAACGGCCACGCCATACCTTCGTCGGTTATTTTATCGGCTCGCCGGGCATGAACGTTATGCCGGTGGCAATCGACGGCAAGACCGCGACGCTCGGCTCGCAGCGCATCGAACTGCCGGGCGCACCCAAGTCAGCCAGCGGCGCCGTCGAGCTCGGCATCCGTCCCGAATATGTCCGGCTCGGCCGCGAAGGCATGGCCGTGCAGGTCAGCAAGGTCGAGGATCTCGGCCGCCACAAGGTGGTGCGCGCCAAGCTCGAAGGCCGCGATATTTCTGCCGTGATCGGTGAGGACGAGACCCTGCCCGCCGATCCGAAGGTGCGGTTCGACCCGGCCGGCATCAACATCTATGCCGATTCCTGGCGTGTCGAGATGGAGGCCTAGATGGAGAAGACCTGGAACAACAAGGCCTGGTTCATGGTGCTGCCGGTCCTCCTGCTGGTGGCGTTCTCGGCGGTGATCCCGCTGATGACGGTGGTCAACTATTCGGTGCAGGACACGTTCGGAAACAACGTCTTCTTCTGGAACGGCTCGGACTGGTACACCGAAATCCTGGAGTCGGAACGCTTCTGGCTGTCGATGGTCCGCAACCTGATCTTTTCCGCAACCATCCTCGCCATCGAGATTCCGCTCGGCATCTTCATCGCTCTTAACATGCCCAAGAAAGGCTGGGGCGTGCCGGTCTGCCTGGTGCTGATGGCTCTGCCGCTGCTGATCCCGTGGAACGTCGTCGGCACGATTTGGCAGGTGTTCGGCCGTATCGACATTGGCCTGCTCGGCTACACGCTGTCGTCGCTCGGCTTCGACTACAACTACGTCAACGATCCGACTGATGCCTGGGTGACGGTCATCCTGATGGACGTATGGCACTGGACAAGCCTCGTCGTTCTGCTCTGCTACGCCGGACTGGTCTCGATCCCCGATGCTTTCTACCAGGCGGCCAAGATCGACGGCGCCTCACGCTGGGCAGTGTTCCGCTACATCCAGCTGCCGAAGATGAACCGCGTGCTTCTGATCGCGGTGCTGCTGCGCTTTATGGACTCGTTCATGATCTACACCGAGCCGTTCGTCGTCACCGGCGGAGGCCCTGGCAATTCGACGACGTTCCTGTCGATAGACCTGGTCAAGATTGCGATCGGTCAGTTCGATCTCGGGCCGGCGGCCGCCATGTCGATCATCTACTTCCTGATCATCCTTTTGCTGTCTTGGGTGTTCTACACCGTCATGACCAATGTCGATGCGGAGCGCTGAGATGAGCGGCGCCAACGAAGGAACGACGAGGCAGGACCGAGTGCGTGAGACGGCGGTTTCGGACGGGCTCGCCAGCACATTGTCGCAGGACCAGCTTGCGCGGCTGATGCGCCGGCGCGGCGAAGAATCCCGGTTCTGGTGGTTGGTGCCAACGATCTACATCATCTTTCTGATGCTGCCGATCTACTGGCTGGTCAATATGAGCTTCAAGACCAATCAGGAGATTCTGGGCGCGTTTTCGCTGTGGCCGAAGAGCCCGACCCTGGCCAACTACATCGTGATCTTCACCGACCCGTCCTGGTACAAGGGCTACATCAATTCGATCATCTATGTCGTCATGAACATGGTGATCTCGGTTTCGGTGGCGCTGCCGGCGGCCTACGCTTTCTCGCGCTACCGGTTCCTCGGCGACAAGCACCTCTTCTTCTGGCTGTTGACCAACCGCATGGCGCCGCCGGCAGTGTTCGCGCTGCCGTTCTTCCAGCTCTATTCGGCGTTCGGGCTGATCGACACGCATATCGCGGTGGCGCTGGCGCACTGCCTGTTCAACGTGCCGCTGGCGGTCTGGATCCTCGAGGGTTTCATGTCCGGCGTGCCGAAGGAGATCGACGAGACCGCCTATATCGATGGCTATTCCTTCCCGCGCTTCTTCCTGAAAATCTTCATGCCGCTGATCGCAAGCGGCGTCGGCGTGGCCTGCTTCTTCTGCTTCATGTTCTCATGGGTCGAACTGCTGATCGCGCGCACCTTGACCACGACGGCCGCCAAACCGATCGCGGCGATCATGACGCGTACGGTCTCGGCCTCCGGGCTCGACTGGGGCGTGCTGGCCGCCGCCGGCGTGCTCACCATCCTTCCAGGCGCGCTCGTGATCTGGTTCGTCCGCAACTACATCGCCAAGGGCTTTGCCCTAGGGAGGGTATGACCATGAACCTCACCTGGATGGCATGGACGCTGCCAACGGCGATCTTTTTCATCACGATCCTGGTACTGCTCTGTGGCATGGCGGTCTGGGAATACACCTCGCCTGGCGGCAATCCCCGGGTCGGCCTCCTGCGCTTCGAGACGACGCGCGGCGACCGCCTCTTTGTTTCGCTGCTCGGCAGCGCCTTTATCCATCTCGCTTGGCTGGGTCTTGTCGGACCCAACCTGTGGTGGGCTCTCGCTCTCTCCGTAGTCTACGCCGTCGGCGTGTTCCGCTACGTATAGAGGGGGAAACTGTTGGAGCGACCGCGTGCCGACGGCCGCTCCAGATCGCACTTGAAACTTGAAAAGTGGAGGAACGAAATGCGAAGGCAATTTTTAACATCAACGACTGCGCTTGTCCTGCTCTGGGGAGCAGGCCAGGCCTATGCCGGAATGGACGAAGCCAAGACTTTCCTCGATACCGAAATCAAGGACTTGTCGACGCTCGATCGCGGCGCCCAGGAAGCCGAATTGCAATGGTTCATCGATGCCGCGAAGCCTTTCGCCGGGATGGACATCAAGGTGGTCTCCGAGACCATCGATACGCATAGCTATGAGTCCAAGGTCTTGGCGCCCGCCTTCACCGCGATCACCGGCATCAAGATCACTCACGACCTGATCGGCGAAGGCGATGTCGTCGAGAAGCTGCAGACGCAGATGCAGTCGGGCGAAAACATTTACGACGCCTACGTCAACGACTCCGACCTGATCGGCACCCACTGGCGGTACCAGCAGGCGCGCAGCCTGACCAAGTGGATGGCGAATGAGGGCAAGGATGTCACCAATCCCAACCTCGACCTCGCCGACTTCATCGGCACCAAGTTCACGACCGCTCCGGACGGCGACCTCTACCAGCTGCCCGACCAGCAGTTCGCGAATCTCTACTGGTTCCGCTACGACTGGTTCAACGACGAGAAGAACAAGGCCGATTTCAAGGCCAAGTACGGCTACGACCTCGGCGTTCCGGTCAACTGGTCGGCCTATGAGGACATCGCCGAGTTCTTCACCGGCCGCGAAATCGACGGCAAGAAGGTCTATGGCCACATGGACTACGGCAAGAAGGACCCGTCGCTCGGCTGGCGGTTCACCGACGCATGGCTGTCGATGGCCGGCAACGGCGATAAGGGCCTGCCGAACGGTCTTCCCGTCGACGAATGGGGCATCAAGGTCAACGAGAAGTCGCAGCCTGTCGGCTCGTGCGTCGCGCGCGGCGGCGACACCAATGGCCCGGCTTCCGTGTATTCGATCCAGAAGTACCTGGATTGGCTGAAGGCCTATGCGCCGCCGGAAGCCCAAGGCATGACGTTCGGCGAATCCGGCCCCGTCCCGTCGCAGGGCACGGTCGCGCAGCAGATGTTCACTTACACCGCCTTCACCGCCTCCTTCGTCAAGGAAGGGCTGCCGGTCGTGAACGCGGACGGCACCCCGAAATGGCGCTTTGCTCCCTCGCCGCATGGCGTCTACTGGAAGGACGGCATGAAGCTCGGCTACCAGGACGTGGGTTCATGGACGCTTCTCAAGTCCACGCCTGACGATCGCGCCAAGGCCGCCTGGCTCTATGCGCAGTTCGTCGTATCGAAGACGGTCGACGTGAAGAAGAGCCATGTCGGCCTGACGCTGATCCGCGAGTCGACGATCCAGGACAAGAGCTTCACGGAACGCGCTCCGAAGCTCGGCGGCCTGATCGAGTTCTACCGCTCGCCGGCCCGTGTTCAGTGGTCGCCGACCGGAACGAACGTTCCGGACTATCCGAAGCTGGCACAGCTCTGGTGGCAGGCGATCGGCGATGCGTCGTCGGGTGCCAAGACGGCACAGGAGGCGATGGACTCGCTTTGCTCTGAGCAGGAAAAGGTCATGGAACGCCTGGAAAAGGCCGGCATCCAGGGCGATATCGGCCCGAAGATGGCCGAAGAGCATGACCTCGCCTACTGGAACGCCGACGCGGTCAAGAAGGGCAATCTCGCTCCTCAGTTGAAGATCGAGAACGAGAAGGAAAAGCCGGTCACCATCAATTACGACGAGCTGGTGAAGAGCTGGCAAAAGTAAGGCTGTTCTAAGCGGGCGTCTGCGCCCGTGTGAAATTAGGGGAGGCGGCTCGTTGCCGTCTCCCCTGTTTGTGTAAAAGACTAAGCGGGGAGGCAGAATGACCGGATACATCCTTGCCATCGACCAGGGCACGACTTCGACCAGGGCGATCCTGTTCGACGGCGAGATGAAGCTCGCCGGCAGCGGGCAAAAGGAATTCGCCCAGCACTATCCGGCTTCCGGCTGGGTCGAGCACGATCCCGAGGATATCTGGGCGAGTGTGGTGTCGACCGTGAAGGCGGCGCTGAAGAAGGCCGGCCGGAATGCTTCCGACGTGGCCGCGATCGGCATCACCAATCAGCGCGAAACCGTGGTCATCTGGGACAGAGCGACCGGCAGGCCGATCCACAATGCCATTGTCTGGCAGGACCGGCGCACCGCGCCGCTGTGCCAGAAACTCAAGAAGCAAGGGTTGGAGAAGACATTCACCAAGAAAACCGGGCTGCTGCTCGATCCCTATTTTTCCGGCACCAAGATCGCCTGGATGCTGGACAAGGTGAAAGGCGCCAGAAAACGCGCCGAGAAGGGCGAACTGCTCGCCGGCACCATCGACAGTTTCCTGATCTGGCGGCTGACCGGCGGCAAGGTCCACGCCACGGACGCCACCAACGCCTCGCGCACGCTGGTCTACAACATCGCTGAGAATGCCTGGGACGACGAGCTGCTGTCGATCCTCAACATCCCGGCAAAAATGCTTCCCGAGGTGAAAGACTGCGCCGATGACTATGGAATCACGGAGAAAAATCTCTTTGGCGCCGAGATAAGAATCCTCGGTGTCGCCGGCGACCAGCATGCGGCAACCATCGGCCAAGCCTGCTTCGAGCCAGGCATGATGAAATCGACCTACGGCACCGGCTGCTTTGCGCTGCTCAACACGGGTAGCGACCTGGTGCGCTCGAAAAACCGGCTGCTGACCACTATCGCCTACAGGCTGAACGGCAAGACGACCTATGCGCTGGAAGGTTCGATCTTCATTGCAGGGGCCGCGGTGCAGTGGCTGCGCGACGGCGTCAAGGTGATCGGCAAGGCCGAGCAGAGCGGCAAATTGGCGGCCGAGGCTGATCCGACGCAAAATGTCTATCTGGTGCCCGCCTTCGTCGGGCTGGGCGCGCCGCATTGGGATGCCGAAGCACGCGGCGCCATCTTTGGGCTGACCCGCAATTCCGGCCCGGCGGAGTTTGCCCGCGCCGCGCTCGAATCCGTCGCCTACCAGACACGCGACCTGCTCGACGCCATGCGCAAGGACTGGAAGGGTGCTTCTGCCAAGACCGTGCTGCGGGTCGACGGGGGCATGGTGGCGTCGGACTGGACCATGCAGCGGCTGGCCGACATCCTCGATGCGCCGGTCGACCGCCCGACCATTCTCGAGACGACCGCGCTCGGTGCAGCCTGGCTGGCCGGCTCGAAAGCTGGCGTTTGGCCGGATGCAAAGAAGTTTGCGAAGAGTTGGGCACTCGAACGGCGCTTCAAGCCGGACATGGATGGCTCCGTGCGCGCAGCTAAGCTCGCTGGTTGGCGCGATGCTGTGCGCAGGACGCTCAGCGTGTCATAAACAGCCATCAGTGGCGGGTGATGGGGCGCGAGGAATGCAGCCAGATTGGTATCCTGCTTGGCGCGACGAGGCTATCGAACAGCTGAAGGCCAAGAATGCACGCTTGAAAAAAGATCTCCACCTCGGTAGCTGGTTGCGCTATGACTATGACCTGACGGCCGGAACGCTTCTGTTCTCGCAAGACGGGGTCGCCAAGGTCGTTACCGAAATCCAGATTGTCGGCTCAACGAGCACGGAGGCCGGAAACTGGCTGTGGGCTTGGGCAAATTCCAGCCTGCCCAGCGAGCTCCTCAGCGATGCAAAGCTAGTCCGATCCTTCGGGGAGCAGAATGGCATCGACGAACTGGCCCAAGCCTATGCGACGGATGCGGACAATGCGCTGGAAGTGGTTGGTTGGGAACTCAGTGCGGTGATGGCCCGTATCTGCAATGGGTTGGGTATCTATCGTTGTCCCAGCAGAGAGGACGGCGGTGGCTTTTATCTGATGCTCAAGAGCATCAACTGGGCAAGCTGACGGCAACTGTTCGTCTTCCGGCCAAAGGATCAAAAGCCCGCGCCGTTGCCGGCGCGAGCTCCACTAACGCATCTCAGCTACTTAAACGCGCCTTGATCAGTAAGGCGAACGGCACTCCTTGCGAGGGCCGTAATTCGGCTGGAACGTGTTGTCCGAAGCACGGTAGCTGCGATAGCGGTCGTAGCACCATTGGACGTGGGCGTTGCCTCCGTAGACGCGGTTGTTTTCGTTGTTGATGATTGCGCCGGTAATCAGCGCGCCAGTAGCGAAGGCGGCAAGCGGGAACCAATAATCGCCGTGACGACGGTAGCCGGGGCGATATTCGCGATAGCCCCGATGGCCGTTCCAATATGCGCCGCGATTGCGGGAAAAATTGCGGTCACGCGAAAAACTGCGGTCACGCGAAAAATTGCGATTGTGGCGGTCCTTACGCCACTCCCGGTACTGGACTGTCTGCACATCCGGCACCGCGACCTGGGATTGCGGCACATAGTTCGGTTGGGCATTAACGGACACCGCCTCCGCCGCAACGAATGTGACGGAGAGAGTGGCCGCCAGCAGGCTCGTTGTGATTCTGTTCATTGGTCTTCTCCTCGATAGTTTGGCGGACGTCCCTGTGCCGGGAAAACGAGCGGCGCATACAATTGTTCCCCAGACTGGATGCCGCTGTCGGGCAGAAATGCCAGTGTTCCCTTGGCTGTTCTCCCACCGATGGCGCGGCTGGCAAGTGTCGCGACAGGGCGAAGCCGCCCGTGTTTGCGAGCCCTCTTTTTCCGGTTGACCGGTCGAGGCACTCTCCCTATGTTCCGCGCAATTTCGAGGGCCGCCTTTCGCCCGCGGGAGCGCGTAGCTCAGCCGGTAGAGCAACTGACTTTTAATCAGTAGGTCATGGGTTCGAATCCCATCGCGCTCACCAAATCCACGCGATAAACTGTCACCCATCTCTCGGGAAGGGCACACCACAACCGGTGGGGAAGCCGTCAACGCTTCCAGAAAGCGCGGTGCGGTGCGAGCATCTCGTCGGCGATTTCGGGGAAGGGGCCAAAGACCTCGATCTTTTTCTGGCCGGAGTCGAGGACGGTGCGCGAAGAGAGGCTCATCGTCGGATTCTCTGCGTGATCCCCGGTGAGCGCCAGCAGCTCGGTCTCCTCGAAGCCGTAGACCAGCCGGCCGATATTCGCCCAGTAGAGCGTTCCGGTGCACATCGCGCAGGGCTCACCGGTTGAGACCAGCGTGCATTGCCATAAGAACTCCGGCTCGTAGGCTGCCGCGGCGCGCCGGGCGAGCTCCGTCTCGGCGTGGCGCACCGTGTCGAGATTGCCTTGCCGCATCAGCACCCGATCGTCCGGCCCGACCAGCACGCAACCAAACGGATGATGCCCATGATCCGCCGCCTCGCGCGCGACCGCGTCGGCGGATCGAAGGTGGGCGAGCATCTGATCGCGGGTCATGGCAAGATCCTGTCATGCCGACATCCACCGATGAGCGGCTGAGCGAGATTGGTGCCAACGGACGCGAGTGGCAAGAGCCAACTTTTGCTTGAGACCTTTGCCTCAGGATATCAGACCTTTGCCCTACAATCCGCCGGCCGGTCTTGGCGTCGAACAGATGAGCACAGGCGCGGCAAAGCGGAAAGCCGGCTGAAAAGGCCATCCTCGCCGAGCTTCTCGAAGGAGTTCGGCGGCGCGAAAATGCGAACAGCGTCAGACCGAAGGCTCCCCGAACACCAGCGAAACATTGGCGCCGGCGTGGCGTTCGAGCCGGCCGGCGAGGTCGAGTTCCAGCAGCACCATGAAGACCTGGGCCGGGTGCAGGCCGGTGTGGCGGATGATCTCGTCGACCGCCACTGGCGTCGGGCCGAGCGCCTCGATGACGCGGGCGCGGTCGCTTTCGCCGGGCGGTGGTGTGGCCGAGAAGTCGGGCGGCTCTTCGAACGGCGGCACGTCGGGCGCCCGCATGCCGGTCAGCGGGGCGATCGCCCTGGAAATATCCGATGCCTCGGTGACCAGGGTGGCACCATCCTTGAGCAGGCCGTTGGTACCGGCGGCGCGTGGATCGAGCGGTGAGCCCGGCACGGCAAAGACCAGCCGGCCCATTTCGCCGGCAAGCCTGGCGCTGATCAGGGAGCCGGAGCGTTGCGCTGCCTCGACCACCACCAGCCCAAGGACCGCACCCGCAACAAGGCGGTTGCGGCGCGGAAAATCCTGGGCGCGCGGCTGCCAGCCGAACGGCATCTCCGAAATGATGGCGCCACGCTCGGCGATTTCCTCGCACAGGCCGGCATTTTCAGGCGGGTAAGGCAGGTCGAGACCGCCAGCCAGGACGCCGATCGTGCCGGTCGCAAGACTGCCCTGATGCGCCGCGGTGTCGATGCCGCGCGCCAGGCCGGAGACGATTGCGTAGCCGTCGCGGCCGAGGTCGGCTGCCAGCATGCGTGCCATCTTGATGCCGGCCAGCGACGCGTTGCGTGCCCCGACGATGGCGACACCCGGCAGCCGGAAAACAGCTGCGTTGCCCTTTACCGCCAGCAGGGGCGGCGGATGGTCCATGTTGCGCAACAGGGGTGGGTAGTCTGTCTCACCGATCCCGACAAAGCGGGCGCCGGCCTTTCCGGCTAGTTCCAGTTCCGCCTCGGCTTCGGCAACGGAAGGGATGCGAGCGATCCGGATGGCGCCGCCCGAAATCATCAGTTCCGGCAATATCTCCAGCGCCACCTCGGCCGAACCGAAACGGTTGATGAGGTCGCGAAAGGATGCGGGGCCGACATTCTGGGTGCGGATCAGCCGCAGCCAGCTCAGCCGCTGCCGGTCGCTGAGCCGCGGCCCGGCGGCCGGCCCACTCACCACGGCGGCAGGCTCGCTCACCCCTTGGCTCCGATCTTGCCCTCGGTGCCGGTAAGCAGGCGCGAAATGTTTTCCCGGTGCTTGATGAAAACGATGATGCTCATCACCACGAACAAGGCCGCATTCTGTGGTGTGCTCAGCACATAGAGGGCGATCGGCACGATGACCGCCGCTGTCAGCGCCGCAAGCGAGGAATACCGGAAGAGGAATGCCATCACCAGCCAGGCGACGGCGAAGATCAGCGCCACCTGCCAGGCAAGGCCGATCAGCACACCGAGATAGGTGGCGACGCCCTTGCCGCCCTTGAAACCGAGCCAGACCGGGAAGAGATGACCGAGAAAGGCGCCGAGACCGGCCCAGATCGCCAGGTCAGGCGCGAAATGGCCTGCTATCAGCACGGCGGCCGTGCCCTTCAGCGCGTCGAGTAGCAGCGTCGCGGCGGCAAGGCCCTTGTTGCCGGTGCGCAGAACGTTGGTGGCGCCGATATTGCCGGAGCCGATCTTGCGCACATCGCCAAGGCCAGCGGCGCGAGTGAGCAGGAGCCCGAACGGAATCGAGCCAAGCAAATAGCCGAACACGAGCGCTGGGATGAGGCTGTAAATCATTGTTTCCCCCGCATTTCCCCAGTTCGGCCGGATCAGGCGCGGTGCGCCGTGGCCGGTTCAGGCGGAAAACACTGTGCGGCCCGCAATCAGCGTTTGCAAGACCTTGCCTTGCAGTCGCGCGCCTTCGAAACAGGTGTTTTTCGACCGCGAACGAATGCCGCTTTCGCTGACGATCCAGGGTCCGTCGAGGTCGACAAGCGCAAGATCGGCGACAGCGCCCGGCTTCAGCGTGCCGCCGGGCAGGCCGAACAGTTTTGCGGGAGCGGTGGACAGGGTTTCGACCAGCCGGAGCAACGGCACATCGCCATTGTGGTAGAGCCGCAGTGCGGCGCCCAGAAGCGTCTCCAACCCTATGGCGCCGGCCGCCGCATCGGCGAAGGGCAGGCGCTTGGTGTCGACATCCTGCGGATCATGCGAGGAGACGATGATGTCGATCGTGCCGTCCCTGACCGCCTCGATCATCGCCAACCGGTCTTCCTCGGCGCGCAAAGGTGGCGTCAGGCGGAAGAAGGTGCGGTATTCGCCGACATCGTTTTCATTCAGCGACAGATTGTGGATCGCCACGCCTGACGTCACCGTCGCGCCGTCGGCTTTCGCACGCGTTATGGCGTTTGCCGCCATCGCCGTCGAGATCTTTGCTGCATGGTACGAACCACGCGTCAGCCGGGCCAAGGCCAGATCGCGCTCCAGCGGGATGGATTCGGCTTCGCGCGGAACGCCGGAGAGGCCGAGCCAACTGGCGTAGAGGCCTTCATTCATCACGCCGGATGAACCGAGGTCCGCATCCTGCGTCTCATGCACGATGGTGGCGCCGAAGTCGCGCGCATAGGTCAGCGCGCGGCGCATCACCAGCGCGCTCGATATGGTGTGACGGCCATCGGTGAAGGCGACGGCGCCGGCTTCGCGCAGCAGGCCGAACTCGGTCATTTCGCGCCCGTCGAGGCCCTTGGTGATCGCCGCAGCCGGAAAGACGTTGACGATGGCCGTGTCCTTGGCGGTGCGCAGCACGAATTCGACCAGCGCCACATTGTCGATCACCGGATCGGTATCGGGCATCATGACGATGGATGTGACGCCGCCGGCCGCCGCCGCGACACTTGCCGACGCAATGGTCTCGCGATGCTCGCCGCCCGGTTCGCCGATGAAGACACGGCCGTCGATCAGGCCTGGAATGATCGCCTTGCCGGCGCAGTCGATAACGGTGGCGCCCTCGGGCGCGCCCTGGTTCAGCGCTGCTTTGCCGGCGGCTACGATCTTGCGGCCATCGACGAAGACGGCGCCGACTTCATCGATGCCGCGCGAGGGGTCGATAATGCGGGCGCGCTCAAAGACCGTTATGCTCATGCCCCGCGGCCCTCTTGATTACGGCGCGGGTCAAGAAGCGCTTCCATCACCGCCATGCGCACGGCGACGCCCATCTCGACCTGTTCCTGGATGACGCTCTGCGGACCGTCGGCGATTTCCGAGGCGATCTCGACGCCGCGGTTCATCGGCCCGGGGTGCATCACCAGCGCGTCGTCCTTGGCGGCCTTCAGTTTTTCCGCATCGAGGCCGAAATAGCGGAAATATTCGCGCACCGAAGGCACGAAAGCGCCTTCCATGCGCTCGCGCTGCAGGCGCAGCATCATCACCACGTCGGCGTCCTTGAGGCCTTCGGCCATCGAACGGGTTACGATGACGCCCATCTTCTCGATGCCGGTGGGCAGCAGCGTCGACGGAGCGACGACGCGCACCTGCGCGCCGAGCGCGTTGAGCAGCATGATGTTGGAACGCGCCACGCGCGAATGCAGGATGTCGCCGCAGATTGCCACGATGAGCTTCGACAGCGGACCCTTGGCGCGACGAATGGTCAGCGCATCGAGCAGCGCCTGTGTCGGGTGTTCATGCGCGCCGTCGCCGGCGTTGACGACGGAGCAGCCGACCTTCTGCGCCAGAAGGGCGGCAGCACCGGCCGATTGGTGGCGGATGATCAGGATGTCGGGCCGCATGGCGTTCAGCGTCATCGCCGTGTCGATGAGCGTTTCGCCCTTCTTCACCGAAGAGCTTGCCACCGACATGTTCATGACATCGGCGCCGAGCCGCTTTCCGGCAAGCTCGAACGACGACTGTGTGCGCGTCGAGGCTTCATAGAAGAGGTTGATCTGTGTGCGACCGCGCAGCGTCGAGGTTTTCTTCTCCGACTGCCGCGAGATCGCGACCGCCCGGTCCGCCCTGTCGAGCAACAGCTCGATATCGGCGGGGGAAAGGTCGCGGATGCCCAGAAGATGGCGATGAGGATAGGGGGACGAAGCGTCGGTCATCTCAAGGCGCTGCTATAGGGTGGAGACTTTGCGGCTGCAAGCGCCAGCTTTGCATTGTAGCCGTTCTCCTCAATTTTTTCGTGTAGATAGCCGATTATATCGGCCGGTATTTTCATCGCGCGCGCTGCATGGCTTGGCTATATCTAGCCGACAGCCCCGGATTCGTGGCTTTCTGACGATAGAAGGATTGGGCGTGACCGACGACGTGACGAACCAGCCGCCGCCGCTGACGGGCGGCAACGCCTGGCGGGGCGATCCGTTGCTGATCCAGCTAGCGGAGCGTTTTTCCGATCCGGTGCGCCGGGAACTCGATGGTCTCGGCCGCTTTGTGCTGACGCAGGAGGCGCAGGAATTGGCGCGCCTCGCCAATGTCGAGACGCCGAAGCTCAGGACGCATGATCGCCAGGGACGGCGCATCGACGTGGTCGAGTTCCATCCCGCCTATCACGCCTTGATGCGCCGCTCTGTGGCCAACGGGCTGCATTCCTCGGTGTGGGAGAACGGCGACACCGAGATCGGCCGCCGCCATCAGGTCCGTGCCGCCCGGTTTTATCTGACGGCGGAGCTGGAGACCGGGCATCTGTGCCCCATCACCATGACCAACGCTTCGCTGGCGGCCTTGATGGCCAGCCCGAAACTGTTTCGCGAATGGGCGCCGCGCGTGACGACGCGCAAATACGACCAGAGCCAGAAACCGCCGGTCGAGAAGACCGGGCTGACCCTCGGCATGGGCATGACCGAGAAACAGGGCGGCACCGATGTGCGCGCCAATGTGACGAGGGCGGAACGCGCCGGCAGCGGTTTTTATCGTCTGAACGGGCACAAATGGTTCATGTCCGCGCCGATGTCGGATGCCTTCCTGGTGCTGGCGCAGGCGCCTGAGGGACTATCGTGCTTCCTCGTGCCGCGCGTTCTCGGTGACGGTTCGGGCAACGGCTTCCGCTTTCAGCGGCTGAAGGACAAGCTCGGCAATCGTTCCAACGCCTCCTCCGAAGTCGAATTTGTCAATGCCATCGGCGAGATGGTCGGCGAAGCCGGTGCCGGTGTGAAGACGATCATGGACATGGTCACCCTGACCCGGCTCGATTGTGCCATCGCATCGTCGGCGATCATGCGCGCGGGCCTGGCCGAGGCCGTTCACCACGCCCGCCATCGCCAGGTGTTCGGTTCGACCCTGATCGAGCAGCCGTTGATGCAGCGCGTTCTGGCCGACATGGCGCTCGATGTCGCCGCCGCCACCGCGCTGTCGTTCCGGTTGGCGCGCTCCTTCGACGAGGCGGCCAGCGATCGCGGCGAGGCGGCGTTTGCTCGGGCCATGACGCCGGTCGTCAAATACTGGGTCTGCAAGATCGCGCCGCCTTTGCTCTATGAGACTATGGAGTGCCTCGGCGGCAATGGCTATGTCGAGGAGGCGCCACTCGCCCGCTACTATCGCGAGGCCCCGGTCAACGCGATCTGGGAAGGCTCGGGCAATGTCATGGCGCTTGATGTGCTGCGCGTGCTCGGCCGTGCGCCCGGCCTGTTCGAGGATGTGCTGGCCGGCATCGACCGTGATCTCGGCGCCGGCGGACGCGGCACGATCGGCGTGCTGAAGGCGGCGATGCAGGTTGCCTCAACCGACGAAGGTTCTGCCCGGCTGCTGACCGAGCAGCTGGCGCTGTCGGCTGCGGCGGCGGAATTGCGCCGTCTGGGGGCAGGGCGGATCGCCGACGCTTTCGTCGAGACGCGTTTGGCCGGCCAATGGCGCAACACCTATGGCATGATCGATTCGCGCCACGATGCACGCATGATCATCGACACGCTCTATCCGCCGGTGAACTGAGCCGCGAGCATCGCAAAAACCGGCGCCATCCACAGTTTTGACGCGTTGGCGGGCATCTTCACGCGTATGGCTAATCGCCGTTAACCTTAACAAATGGTTTCCATTGCGATGGCGGACGGCAAGGCCCACTGTCCTAGTGCAAGCAGGGAATGGTTCAGATTGGCCGTCTCTTGCTTTGCGAAGCAGGAACACCGATGCGACAGGTACTGACCTCTTTTCTGGCCTTGCACTGGGCGATTGTTTTCGCCCTGCTTGCGCTAATCTGCATCGACGGAAACCGGGGTGTGGCGGCGGCGCTCGGCGTGCTGGGCACTACAATCGAGGGTACCCGCTTCGTCGACCTCGACAATTTCGTCGTCGTGGCGCCGCTCGCCACCGCATTGCTTGTCGTCGCGGTTCTGTTTTTCTGGGCCTTTGTCGAAGCCCTGGTCAACGACGCGACCAGCGCGGGCGCCGACAGCGTCGCCCGCATCGCCTTCATATGCGCGTCCGGCGTGTTGTCGCTGATCGTCGTCGGTGGCGCCGCGCAAGGCATCAACGGGCTGTTCATGGCTGTCGCCGTGCAACTGGCGGCACTTCTGGCGTCCTATGTCGCCATGCTTGCCGAGCGGCGGTCCGTGGTTGCGGCAGCGGCTTCCGGCGAAAGCGAGATCCATGCCGTCGCGCATGGCATGGCAAAAGCCGCGGCCCACAATTCGCTGCTTTCACTCATATCAGGCCGAACGGTCTCCAAGACCGGTTCCAATCCCAGGGGAGGCCGCTGATGCGCTACATCTTCGGATTTTGGGCGGCGCCGATGGCGATTTTCTGGGGCTGGTTCTATCTGTCGGCCAATGACATCAATTTCGGCTACACGATGCTCAGCCGACAGATGCACGACTTCTTCTTCCAACTCTATGGCCAGATGCTCGGCATCGATCCGGCGATCATTCCCGGCATGGTGGCGAAGACGTGCGTCTTCGACGGGTTGTTGCTGATGGCGCTTTGGGCCTTCCGCCGTCGCCGCGAAATCGCCGGCTGGGTCAGACAGCGCTGGGCGGGTCCGGTTCCGTTCGAGCGGATGCGTGGAGCGACTGAAGCCGGTCCAAAACTCCCTGCAGAATAAACGCGGCTGCCGCCGAATCGATCTTGCCGGCGCGCTTGCGGCGCGAGAAATCCATCTCGATCAGCGTCCTTTCGGCCGCGACCGTCGATAGTCTTTCATCCCAGAGCACGAAGGGCAGGTCGCTCATCTGGGCCATGTTGCGGACGAAGGCGCGCGATTTCTGCGCACGCGGCCCTTCCGAACCGTCCATATTGATCGGCAGCCCAATCACCACCGCGCCGGCATTCTCCTTCCGCAGCAAGGCGAGCAGCACCGCCGCATCGAGCGAGAATTTCCTTCGCATGATGACCGGGCGCGGATGGGCGAAGGAAAACCTCTGGTCCGAGACCGCGACGCCGATCGTCTTGTCGCCGAGGTCAAGCCCCGCCAGCGTCTTGCCGCCGGTTAGCCGCGCCGGCAATTCCTCGATCGTGATAATGCCCACCGGCCGTCCTTCGCCTTTCACCACCACGTGTTTTGTCAAACGCGTGGCGGACACAGTAACCCTTTGATCTCCGGGCCGTCGGCGTTCTATCCTTTGGCAAGATAAAAATCGAGGAATGCATTCATGAAACTGACCTGGTACGGCCACTCGGCCTTTCGCATCGAGACCGCTGATGCCAAGATCCTCATCGATCCCTATCTGATCGGCAATCCGTCCTGGACGGGCGGCTGGGAGGGACCGGCCGAGGGGATCACGCATGTGCTGCTGACGCATGGCCATAGCGACCACATCAGCGGCGCCGTGGAAGTGCTCGGCAAAAGCGGCGCCCAATTGGTCGCCAATTTCGAGATCTGCATGTATCTGGTCGGCAAGGGTGTCAGCGACAAGAAGATCAACCCGGGCAACATCGGCGGCACCGTCGATTGCGGCAGCTTCACCACCACTTTTGTCCAGGCGCTGCACTCATCCTCGTTCCCCGGCGAGGGCGGCCAGAACACCTATCTCGGCAATCCGGGCGGCCTCGTCCTGCATTTCCCGGAAGACAAGACGCTCTATCACATGGGCGACACCGACATCTTCTCCGACATGGCGCTGATCAACGAGTTGCATGAACCCAAGGTCGGCCTGGTGCCGATCGGCGACCGCTTCACCATGGGCGGCGCGGTGGCTGCACTTGCCTGCCGGCGCTTCTTCAAATTCGACACCGTGGTTCCCTGTCACTTCGGCACGTTTCCGATGATCGACCCGACCGCCGACAAGTTCGGGGCCGGCATGGAAGGGTCCGGCGTGACGGTGGCATTGCCTGACATCGGTGAGACGATTACGATCTAGGCACAGCTAAAGCGGAATGAAACCATGGCTTTGAGGAAATCTCTTTGTGTATCGATGTTGGTCGCGGCGTCGCCCGCGCTCGCCGCGAATGATTTCATCGAGGGCGTCTACCTGCAATCCGAGGAGCTTTGCAAACAGGCCAAAAAGGACACGCTGCAAACGCTGATCGACGCAGGGAACATCGTGCTTTCGGCGCACGGCCTGCAGAGCGTCGAATACAATTGCGAGTTTCTGCAGATCAGCAAGGCCACGGCTTCGCCGAGCTGGGCGGTGACGGCCATCTGCCAGGAACCGGGTTATGTCTTTCCCGACGTTCTCTCCGTGACGCAAATGAACGCCAAGCAGATCGATCTCGTGTCGGTTCGGCCCGTCGACGACGAAAGCGAAGCAAGCGGCAACAGCGGCAGCTACTATCTGTGCGAAGGCGTGGCTCTGCCATAGACGTATTCTGAGGGCCCACGAGCGGGCCGCCGGCACAGCCTGGTCTCTCGCACGATGCATGTTGCGCAGCGCGCGCGGCGCCGCTATAGCCCGAACTGGTTTTCCCCGAGGCAAAAACATGTCCGTAGATCTTCAGACAGTGAAGCGCGTCGCGCATCTCGCCCGCATCGCGGTGAGCGAAGAAGACGCCGAACGGATGACCGGCGAGCTGAACGCCATTCTGGGCTTCGTCGAGCAGCTGAACGAGGTCGATGTTTCCGGTGTCGAACCAATGACCTCGGTGACGCCGATGGACATGAAGAAGCGCAGCGATGTCGTCACCGACGGCGGCAAGGCGGCCGACATCGTCGCTAACGCGCCGGCGACCGAAGAGAATTTCTTCCTCGTGCCGAAGGTCGTGGAGTAAACCGGCCGATGGCAATCGAGATCGCCATTGAGAAGCCGCTCCAGGACGACGTGCGCAGGCTGGTCACGGAACTCAACGAGACCTTGCTCGAACTGACGCCGCCGGAGCATTGCTACCATTTGACGGTCGAGCAGATGGCCGGTGAGGACACGACGGTTTTCATCGCCCGCGATAATGGCCTGGCCATTGGCTGCGGCGCGCTGAAGCGTCATGACGGCGCCATTGGCGAGGTCAAGCGCATGTATATCAGGCCGTCGCATCGCGGGCAGAAGATCGGCGCGAAAATCGTTGAGCGGGTCGAATCGCTGGCGCGCAACGAGGGGCTGAAGCGCCTGGTGCTGGAGACGGGCGATCGTCATCCCGCGGCGTGGACAGTCTACGAACGCGCCGGGTTTTCGCGCTGCGGCCCGGTGCTGGATTACCCCGATTCTGAGTGGTCGGTGTTTTACGAAAAGAGCCTTTGATGAGCGACCTGACCCAGCTGACGATTTCACAGGCCCGCGCCAAGCTGCGCGACAAGGAAATCACCGCGACCGAGATCACCGAGGCCTATCTCGGCGCTATCGAGCGCGCCAATCCGGCGCTCAATGCCTATGTCGCCGTGACCGGCGACAAGGCGCGCGACATGGCCAAGGCGTCCGACGCCAGGCTGGTCAAGGGCGAGGGCGGTGCGCTGGAAGGCATTCCGTTGGGGATCAAGGACCTGTTCGGCACCGAAGGCGTCCACACGCAGGCTTGCAGCCATGTGCTCGACGGGTTCAAGCCGCGCTACGAATCGACCGTTACGTCAAATCTGTGGGCCGACGGCGCCGTTATGCTCGGCAAACTCAACATGGACGAGTTCGCCATGGGCTCGTCCAATGAGACGTCCTACTATGGCCCGGTCATCAATCCGTGGCGGCGCTCGCGCCTCGATACTGCGGTTATGCCGACGACGCATCAGGGCGACGGCGGCTTCGTTTCGGCCGGCGGCACGAGGACCGTGCGCAGCCTGGACAATGCGCAGTTGGTGCCGGGTGGCTCTTCTGGCGGGTCGGCCACGGCAGTCTCCGCCTTCCTGTGCGCCGGCGCGACCGCGACGGACACTGGCGGCTCGATCCGCCAGCCGGCCGCCTTCACCGGGACGGTCGGCATCAAGCCGACCTATGGCCGCTGCTCGCGTTGGGGTATCGTCGCGTTCGCCTCGTCGCTCGACCAGGCCGGCCCGATCGCGCGCGACGTACGCGATGCCGCGATCCTGTTGAAGTCGATGGCCTCCGTCGATCCGAAGGACACGACGTCGGTCGACCGGCCGGTGCCGGATTATGAGGCGGCGATCGGCAAGCCGATCAAGGGCATGAAGGTCGGCATTCCCAGGGAATACCGCGTCGACGGCATGCCCGAAGAGATCGAAGCGCTGTGGCAGAAGGGCATTGCCTGGCTGAAGGACGCCGGCGCCGAGATCGTCGACATTTCCCTGCCGCATACGAAATACGCGCTGCCCGCCTATTACATCGTGGCGCCGGCCGAGGCTTCGTCCAACCTCGCCCGCTATGATGGCGTCCGCTACGGCTTGCGCGTGCCGGGCAAGGATATCGTCGACATGTATGAGAAGACCCGCGCCGCGGGTTTCGGCCGCGAGGTCAAGCGCCGCATCATGATCGGCACCTATGTGCTGTCGGCCGGCTATTACGACGCCTACTATCTGCAGGCGCAGAAGGTGCGCAATCTGATCAAGCGGGATTTCGAGACTGTCTTCGCCGCCGGCGTCGATGTCATCCTGACCCCGGCAACGCCGTCCGCCGCGTTCGGCGTCGCCGACGAGGACATGGCTGCCGATCCGGTCAAGATGTACCTGAACGACATCTTCACCGTCACTGTGAACATGGCCGGCCTGCCGGGCATCGCTGTGCCCGCCGGGCTCGACGCCAAGGGCCTGCCGCTCGGCCTGCAGCTGATCGGCCGGCCGTTCGATGAGGAAACCCTGTTCCAGACCGCTGCCGTCATCGAGCAGGCCGCAGGCACGTTCCAGCCGGAGAAGTGGTGGTAGGGACGTCGCTCGTCTAGCGCATGCCCTGAAAGTCGAATCGATTTTCGGAAGGATCCTGCGCAAAATCAAAGTGTTAGCGTCCTTTGAGCGCGCACGCCCGCGCGGCGCTGCAATGGGGTGAGCGATGTTCTTCTACCTGTCCAAGATCTTTTGGTTCTTCATCCAGCCGCTGAACCTGGCGATCTTTCTGCTGCTGGCGGGATTGCTCGCGGCCATGATCGGGCGCCGGCGGCTGGCGGCTACCGGCAGCGTGCTGGCATTTCTGGTCCTTGCGCTGTCAGCGTGGACGTCGCTCGGCGCCATGATGCTCAATCCGCTGGAAGAGCGCTTCGCGCGCCCGCCGCTGCCGGCAAAGGTCGACGGCATCGTCGTGCTCGGCGGCGGCTTCGAGGGCGCCATCAATCTGGCGCGCGGCGGCTATGAGTTGAACAGCAG
>NZ_RZRV01000008.1:137528-241473 GCF_004023085.1 Mesorhizobium sp. M7A.F.Ca.US.010.02.1.1
GACCGCAGTTCTGGCCGGCGCTTTCCTACCGCCAAGGTGGTCGTCTCCGGCGGCACCGGCGCGTTGTTTCTCGATGGCGAGGGCGATGCCGCAACCGCGCCGCGCCTGCTCACCGCGCTTGGCGTGGCCGCCGATCGTCTGATCCTGGAGAACAAGTCCCGCAACACCTATGAGAACGCGGTCTTCACCAAGGAGTTGCTAACGCCGAAGCCCGGCGAGACCTGGCTGCTGGTGACTTCGGCCTTCCATATGCCGCGCGCCAAGGCGCTGTTCGACAAGGCCGGCTTTGCGACTGTTCCCTGGCCGGTCGACTATCGCACCTCGGGCAAAGAAGGCATCGGCCTGTTCCGCGACAATCCAGCCGATTCGCTGCAGGCCGCCACCATGGCCATCCGCGAATGGATCGGGCTTTTTGCCTACTGGCTGTCAGGCCGGATCGATCAGCCTTTTCCAGGCGGCTGACCGATCACCGCCTGCCTGGCGGCCGAGAAGAACTGGCGCCGCACCAGAACGGCCAGCAGCAACAGCGTCGACAACACGAACACCATTGGGTCGACGAACCAGCCGAGATAACCGATCGAGAAGAACACGCCGCGCAGGCCGGAGTTGAAGTGCTTTCCGGCCAGCATGTTCATTTGCGCCGCACGCCACACCGCCGTTTCGGTGACCGGATTGCGTGAGGCTTCGCCATGCGGGATCGGCACGGCGCCGATCAGGATCGTGCAATAGTTGAACAGCCGGTACGCCCAGCCGAATTTGAAGAACGAAAACGCCAGGATCAGCACCAGCCCGAACACCTTTATCTGGAAGGCCGCGCGCGACGGCGCGCCACCCAGGGGCAGGTCGCTGAGCACTTCAAGAACCCGGTCGGATGCGCCGAGCAGGGCAAAACAGCCGCCGATGGCGATCAGCGAGCTGGAGGCGAAGAAGGCGGTGCCTTGCTGCAGCCCGCTCATGATGGCGGTATCGACGATGCGGATCTCGCGCTCGGCCATGGTCCGCATCCAGGCTTGCCGCTGTGCATTCATCGCCGTCGTCAGTGACATGCGGCTGACCAGCTTGCCGTCGGAGGCGAACGTGTGCAGCAGCCACGCGACGAGGAAGAAGGCCAGCGCCGCGAGATCGGCTGTCGAAAGATCGAGGGAATCGCCCATGCCTGAATTTAGCACATTCAGCGCGATCGCTTCGATGTCCGCCTACAGCGATAAGGCACCAATGTCGCTGCCGGAGCAAACAAGGTCGGCGGGTGCAGCGCCGCGATTTCCAAAAGAGCGGAAACATCGTGGGAATTCCTATATGTAGTCATCGACCTGACGCCAGGAGACAACGCCGCGTGTTCCTTTCGGTTTTCGACCTGTTCAAGATCGGCATAGGACCCTCGAGTTCGCACACGATGGGGCCGATGACAGCCGCTGCGCGGTTTCTCGACGAGGTCGCGGGAAATGACTGGCCGCGTCCGGCGGGCGTCAAGGTCGATCGGCTTGGCGCAAGTCTGCACGGGTCACTCGCCTACACCGGTATTGGCCACGGCAGTGATCGCGCCGTCATGCTCGGCCTTGCCGGCCTGACGCCGCAGACGGTCGATCCCGACCAGGCCGATGGCATTGCCAGCCGCATCGCCGCCGAAAAGCGCATTTCGCCGCCCGGCCATCCCGCCTATCGCTTCGATCCGGCCACCGATCTGGTGCTGGACCGCAAAACGCCGCTCACCGGTCACGCCAACGGCATGGCGTTCTACGCCTATGATTCCGGCGGCCGCCTGCTGCTCAAGCGCATCTATTATTCGATCGGCGGCGGCTTCGTGGTTTCCGAAGAAGAACTGCAGCGGATGAAAGCCAAAGGTTCGGTGACAACCGAAGGCAAGAAAGTGCCTTATCCGTTCAAGAATGCGGTCGAGATGCTGGCCATGGCCGGCAAAAGCGGCCTTTCCATCGCCGACATGAAACGCGTCAACGAGGAGACGCAGATGACGCGCGAGGAGCTCGACGCCGGCCTCGACGGAATCTGGAGCGCCATGAAGGGCTGCATCGACCGTGGCCTGTCGCAGGATGGCATCATGCCGGGTGGGCTGAAGGTGCGCCGCCGTGCCCGCATGCTGCACGATAAGCTGCAGGAGCAGTGGCAGCAGAACAAGCCCAATCCTTTGCTCGCCAATGACTGGCTGTCGATCTACGCCATGGCCGTGAACGAGGAAAATGCCGCCGGCGGCCGCGTCGTCACCGCGCCGACCAATGGCGCTGCCGGCACGCTGCCGGCGGTGCTGCGCTACTGGCTGCATTTCCATCCCGAGGCGGACCAGCCGAGCATTCGTGATTTCCTGCTGACGGCTGCCGCCGTTGGCGGCATCATCAAGACCAACGCGTCGATCTCGGGCGCCGAGGTCGGCTGTCAGGGCGAGGTCGGCTCGGCATCGGCGATGGCGGCGGCCGGCCTGTGCGCCGTCATGGGCGGCACGCCCGAGCAGGTCGAGAATGCCGCCGAGATCGCGCTCGAACATCATCTCGGCATGACCTGCGATCCGGTCGGCGGGCTGGTGCAGGTGCCGTGCATCGAACGCAATGCGCTGGGCGCGGTCAAGGCGGTGACGGCAGCGTCACTGGCCATCAAGGGCGACGGCATCCATTTCGTACCGCTCGATGCGGCGATCGAGACCATGCGCCAGACCGGCCTCGACATGAACGAGAAGTACAAGGAAACCAGCCTTGGCGGGCTTGCAGTCAACGTCGTGGAGTGCTGAAGGCTGGCCTAAACCGCCACTGTGGAGAAGTCGATCCGGTCGTTGACGCGTTCGCGTGCAGGACTAACCTTAAGCGATGTCTCTCAATCTCATAAAACTCTGTGTCGGCTGCGACAGCGTCGAGGATCTCGAAGAGTGGATCGCCTTCCGCCTCGACGAGCGGCGGCGCGCCGGTGAGCCGGTCGAGCAGTATCACACCACCCGTATGATGCCGACGCGCGGCGCCGAGGTTACCGATGGCGGTTCGCTCTATTGGGTGATCAAAGGCAATGTGCAGTGCCGCCAGTTGATCACCGAAATCCGGCCGTTCACCGACAGTGAAGGCATAGGCCGTTGCCATCTGATACTCGACCCCGAGGTTGTACGCACCGACTGGCAGCCACGCCGGGCTTTTCAGGGCTGGCGCTACCTGAAGCCGGCGGACGCGCCGCTCGATCTGGGTAAGGGCAAGGCCGGATTGATCGAGATGCCGCCGAAACTCAGGCGCGAGCTGGCCGATCTCGGTCTGCTCTGACCCCAGGTGGCATCACCGCCTGGCCCTTTGCACTGCCCGATGTGGGGCTTGCAAGCGATGTGGCAACGCCACATCTTGTTTTTCATGAGCGATAAGAAGCAGCCTGTGCCAGCGGGGACCAATCCTGCGCCGATCAAGCCTCAATCCAACGCCGGAGAGATCGACGCCTTCATTCGTCAGGCGAGGACACTTGCCGCGTCGGCGACCGGTTCGGGCAGGCTGATCCTTGCTCTCGACGCAACAATGAGCCGCCAGCCGACCTGGGATCTGGCTTGTGAGCTGCAGGGCCAGATGTTCGACGCTGTCGGCAAGGCCGGAACCCTCAGCGTGCAACTGGTTTATTTTCGTGGTCTCGGCGAGTGCCGTTCGTCCGCTTTCGTGAGCGACACCAATGCCTTGAAGCAGCTGATGACGCGGATCGAATGCCGCAGCGGCCACACCCAGATCGGCAAGGTCCTGACGCATGCGTTGAAACAGACGGCGGCCGCCAAGGTCAATGCGCTGGTCTACATCGGCGACGCGATGGAAGAGAATATCGACGATCTGGCCGAAAAGGCCGGCAGCCTCGGCCTTCATGGCGTTCCCGTCTTCGTGTTTCAGGAAGGCCATGATTCCGGCGCAGAAAAGGCGTTCAAAGAGATTGCACGGCTGTCCAAGGGGGCTTGGTTTAGATTTGATCGGCGGGCTGCCGCGACCCTGGCAGGACTGCTTTCGGCCGTCGCCGTGTTTGCGACCGGCGGGTTGAAGGCGCTCGAAGCCAGGGGCAGGCCGGAAGACCGGCTGATGATCGAGTATCTGCGGGGCGGCGGAAAATAATGGGCGCGATCATCGCTTTTGGAGCGTTGCTTCTGCTGCTCCTCGGCGCGGTGACGATCTTTCTGCGTGCCGAGCCGGCGAAACTGGCGAGCACGCTGCGAACGCTCGGGCCGGCTCTTCTGGCACTTGTCGGCGTCGCCGTGCTTGTGGTCGGCCGGGAAGGCATCGGCGGCATGATTCTCACCGGCGCAATTGCCTGGTATGGTTCCATGCGCATGAAACGCCAGCCGGCCGGGCTTGCACCGGGCAAACGCTCGACGGTGCGCACAGCGGCATTGGAAATGGAACTCGATCACGATACCGGCGGCCTCGAAGGACTGGTCCTGGCTGGCCGCCACGAAGGCAAGATGCTTGGCGCGATGGGGCTGGCGGAATTGCAACACCTCTACCGCGAACTCTCCGGCGATCCGGAGAGCCGACAGCTGCTAGAGACGTATCTTGACGGCAGATTTCCCGTCTGGCGCAAAAACGCTGAGACGAACGGTGGCGAAGGGCTGGGTGTTGCGCCAGGTCCGGGCGCCATGACTAAGGAGGAGGCCTACAAGGTCCTTGGTCTTGAAGCGGGGGCCGCCGCGGCGGATGTCCGCAAGGCGCACCGCCGCCTGATGCAGCGCCTGCACCCCGATGTCGGCGGCACGTCTTTCCTGGCGGCGCGGATTAACGAAGCCAAGGACGTCTTGCTCTCCAATCACAACTAGTCTCCTTCGACGCAGAATTTTTCCGGGAGATGGCTTGCACGCCGTCCTACTGCTGGACGGCGTAGCACTCGATGTTCTTCTTCTTCAAAGCGGTACAGGCCTTCCAGGCGGCGGTCTTCGAACCGAAGCCACCGAAGCGGGCGCGGTAGTAGGTGACGCCATCCTTGTCGAAGGCGACAGTGAAACCGGAAGCGTCCGCCAGCACCTTGGGCGCCTGCTTGGTGGTCTTGTCGAGAAAGGCCTGGGCCTCGGACTGCTTGGGCGACGAGGCGACCTGAATGGCCCAACCCGAAGGCACCGACGCGGTGTTGACCGGGTCGACAGCCGCCGGCGTCGGCTCGGCATAGGCCGCTACAACCTGGGCCGTCGCGACTTGGGGGGCTGAAACGATGACGGTCTTGACCTTTCTGGTCTTGACGACGGGGGCTGCTTCTTCGGCCTGCGCGGTATCGTCTTCCGCGACCGTGGCGTCCTCGGCAACGGTGACATCGTCCTGCGCTATGACAGGCTTGTCGTCCGGTGTCGGAGCGTCATGCTTGGGCAGGAGAACCTTGGCAAGGGCGGTGATCGGGTTGTTGCCACCGGCCTTGGCGACCAGATCGCCACCACCGCGAGTCGACGCCCTCGGCAGATAGGTGTTGATCAAGCTGGCCATCTGATTGTCGCGGCTGCCGCCCGAGGTGCCGCCCATGACCACGCCGACGATGCGGCGATTGCCATCGGAAACCGATGAGACGAGGTTGAAGCCGGAGGCGCGGGTGTAGCCAGTCTTGATGCCGTCGACGCCCTTGATGCGTCCAAGCAGACGGTTGTGGCCGTTGATGCGCTGGCGCCCATAGAGAAAGGAGCGCTGCGAGAAATAGCCGTAATACTGGGGAAAATGCTCGCGCAGCGCGATGCCGAGCGTCGCCATGTCGCGCGCGGTGGTGAACTGGCCGGGGTCGGGCAGGCCATTGGCGTTGCGGAACACGGTGCCGTTCATCCCCAGCGCACGCGCCTTGGCGGTCATCATGCGGGCAAAAGTGGTTTCATTGCCGCCGAGCATTTCGCCGAGCGCGGTGGCCGAGTCATTCGCCGACTTGGTGACGATCGACAGGATCGCGGTCTCGACCGTGACGGAACCGCCCGGCTTCACGCCAAGTTTCGTCGGCGCCTCGGCGGAGGCCTTGGCGGAAAACACCACTGGCGTGTTCCTGCTGATCTTGCCCTTCGCCATCGCTTCGAAGGTCAGATACAGCGTCATCATCTTGGTCAGCGAAGCCGGATAGCGCCTGCCGTTGGCGTCGGCGGAGTAGAGCACTTTGCCGGTCTTGGCATCCACGACGATGGCCGCCTGCCTGGCCGCCAGCGACGAGGCAACGTCGCCAAAAACGAATGTCATCGCCAGGGCGATGATCATCATCGTTTTGAGAGGGGAGGTAGATTTGGAAACGATGCCCAACAACGCCTTACGCACTGGTACTTCCCTTGGATTTCTTCGTTGCGTTGGAGGCGGCAAAGGGTCCTGCCTCGCTTCCGGCCAAGCTACCGGCGCAGCGTTACCAATCCGTTTATGGTAACCGCCGCGTTCACCATTTTCTTCGGGCTTGTGGCTCTCTTTATTCGATTTTTAGCCATTGGCTGCGCAGGCGGGTCCGCAAGCCCGCGAAATCTTGACTTTTGTGCGGCGCACAATATATTATCTTGCATTGCACAAGGGCGCCCCGAAGAAGGACGCTTCAGCCGTCAAGGGAATCGTGAAATGACCCAGACCTATGAGGACTTCAGCAAATACGGCAAAGAGTTCGCCGACACCGGATTGAAGAGCTTTGCGTCGCTGTCCAAGGGCGCGCAGGCGATTGCCACCGAAGCTGGTGAATACACCAGGAAGAGTTTTGAAACCGGCAGCGCCACGGTGGAGAAGCTGTTTTCAGCCAAGTCGCTGGAAAAGGCGATCGAGATCCAGTCGGATTACGCCAAGCAGTCCTATGAGGCGTTCGTCGCCGAGGCCACCAAGATCGGCGATCTCTATGCCGAACTCGCCAAGGAAGCTTACAAGCCATTCGAATCGATCGTTGCCAAGGCAAAGTAATTTTGCCCGGGCGAACTGATTTCGCCTGACGTGACCCCAGATTCAGCCTTTGAACCCGAGAAAAAGCCCGGCCACGGAAACGCGGCCCGGCTTTTTCGTGTCAATTTCCGTTCCAGAGCCTCGCGCCCCTTCACGATTGCGAAAATCGTCCAAGTTTGGTGACCTAGCCATATTGTCAGCTAACCAGAAGGGCTTAAAATCGTACATCGAACACCTACATGTCGAACTCGCATGGGGAATCGAAAGAGGCAGGAATACGTGACGATCGGTTTGACTGCCACGAGACGAGTGGTGCGGATGCAAGACGGCGACGGTAACGGCAATGGGGCCGGCCGTGGGACGGCCGTCATCACGCGCACCAAAACCAAGACCAAGAAGCCCAGCCTTTATCGGGTCCTCATCCTCAACGACGACTACACTCCGATGGAGTTCGTGGTTCACGTGCTGGAGCGTTTTTTCCAGAAGGATCGCGAAGCCGCCACACGCATCATGCTTCATGTTCACAATCATGGAGTGGGCGAGTGCGGGGTCTATACATTCGAGGTGGCCGAGACCAAAGTGTCCCAGGTCATGGATTTCGCCCGACAGAATCAGCATCCGCTGCAATGCGTGATGGAGAAGAAGTGAGGTAACATGCCGGCTTTCTCCCAAGGCCTGGAAAAGGCGCTTCACCAGGCGCTGACGCTCGCCAATGAGCGGCACCATGAATATGCAACCCTAGAACATCTGCTGCTCGCGCTCATCGACGACACCGAGGCGGCCGCCGTCATGCGCGCCTGCAATGTCGATCTCGATGAGCTCAAGCACACGGTTCTCACCTATATCGACACCGAGCTCGACAACCTCGTCACCGGTTACGACGAGGACTCCAAGCCGACCGCCGGTTTCCAGCGCGTCATCCAGCGCGCGGTGATCCATGTGCAGTCGTCTGGCCGCGAGGAGGTTTCGGGCGCTAACGTCCTCGTCGCCATCTTCGCCGAGCGCGAGAGCCATGCCGCCTATTTCCTGCAGGAACAGCAGATGACCCGCTACGACGCGGTCAACTACATCTCGCACGGCATTGCCAAGCGTCCGGGCGCATCGGAGACACGCTCGCCGCGCGGTGCCGATGACGAGCAGGGCGGCCAGAACGGCGCCGAGCCACAAGAGGAAGGCGGCAAGAAGAAGCAGCAGCAGGATGCGCTGACGGCTTATTGCGTCAATCTCAACAACAAGGCCAAGGCCGGCAAGATCGACCCGCTGATCGGCCGCGAGTCCGAGATCAACCGCACCATTCAGGTGCTGTGCCGCCGCTCGAAGAACAACCCGCTCTATGTCGGTGATCCCGGCGTCGGCAAGACGGCGATCGCCGAGGGTCTGGCCAAGCGCATCGTCGAGGGCGACGTTCCCGAAGTGCTGCACAACGCCACCATCTTCGCGCTCGACATGGGCACGCTGCTCGCCGGCACGCGCTATCGCGGCGATTTCGAGGAACGGCTGAAGCAGGTCGTCAAGGAACTGGAGGACTATCCCGGTGCCGTGCTGTTCATCGACGAGATCCATACGGTCATCGGCGCAGGGGCTACTTCAGGCGGCGCCATGGACGCGTCCAACCTGTTGAAGCCGGCGCTGTCATCGGGTGCGATCCGCTGCATCGGCTCGACCACCTACAAGGAATTCCGCCAGTTCTTCGAGAAGGACCGTGCTTTGGTGCGGCGCTTCCAGAAGATCGACGTCAACGAACCGACCATCGCGGACGCCATCGAGATCATGAAGGGCCTCAAGCCCTATTATGAGGAGTTCCACAAGGTGAAGTTCACCAACGAGGCGATCAAAGCCTCGGTGGAGCTGTCGGCACGTTACATCAACGACCGCAAGCTGCCGGACAAGGCGATCGACGTGATCGACGAGACCGGCGCCTCGCAGATGCTGGTTCCGGAAGCCAAGCGCAAGAAGACGATCGGCATCAAGGAGATCGAGGCGACGATCGCCACCATGGCCCGCATCCCGCCGAAGACGGTTTCGGCCGATGACGAGAAGGTGCTGCAGGGTCTCGATATCGAGCTGAAGCGCGTCGTTTATGGCCAGGACACCGCGATCACCGCGTTGACCTCGGCGATCAAGCTGGCGCGTGCCGGCCTGCGCGAACCGGAGAAGCCGATCGGCTCCTACCTGTTCTCCGGCCCGACCGGCGTCGGCAAGACCGAAGTGGCCAAGCAGTTGGCCGCGTCGCTCGGCGTCGAGCTGATCCGCTTCGACATGTCGGAATATATGGAACGCCACACTGTCTCGCGGCTGATCGGCGCGCCTCCCGGCTATGTCGGCTTCGACCAGGGCGGTCTTTTGACGGACGGCGTCGACCAGCATCCGCATTGCGTGCTGTTGCTCGATGAGGTCGAGAAGGCACATCCGGACCTGTTCAACATCCTGTTGCAGGTTATGGACCATGGCAAGCTGACCGACCACAACGGCAAGCAGATCGACTTCCGCAATGTGATCCTGATCATGACCACCAATGCGGGCGCGTCGGATGCGCAGCGCGCGGCGATCGGCTTCGGCTCGACCAAGCGCGAAGGCGACGATGTCGAGGCGATCAACCGGCTGTTCACGCCGGAATTCCGCAACCGTCTCGATGCGATCATCCCGTTCGGCTCGTTGCCGGTGCCGGTCATTCATCAGGTGGTGCAGAAGTTCGTCATGCAGCTCGAGGCCCAGCTTTCCGAGCGTGGCGTCACCTTCGACCTGTCGGCGGATGCGATCGCCTGGCTCGCCGACAAGGGCTATGATGAGCGCATGGGAGCGCGGCCGCTCGGCCGTGTGATCCAGGAGCACATCAAAAAGCCGTTGGCCGACGAGGTGCTGTTCGGCAAGCTCAAGAAGGGCGGCACGGTGCGTGTCACCGTCGAGAAGAAGGAAACCGGCGAGACCGGCCTGAAGCTCGAATCGCTCGCCGACGAGGCGCCGGTGAAGCCGAAGAAGGAAGAGCCGGAAGAAACGCCGAAGCCCAGAAAAGCCGTGGCGAAGAAGCCGACGGCGAAGAAGCTGGTGGCGCCGAAGCCTGAAGCCAAGGGCAAGGACGGCGGCAAGCGCAGTCTCGTCCCGCAACTGCCCCGAAAGAACTGACCTTGACGAAAGGCGAAAAAAGCCCCGGAAACGGGGCTTTTTTTGGAGCGGGAGGACGCATGGCCGGGCAGGTCATCATTCTGAACGGTGCACCGAGATCGGGAAAATCAAGCATCGCCAGAGCTGTTCAGGAGAGCTTCGATGGCGTCTGGATCAATCTCGGCGTCGACGTTTACGAGCAGGCTACGCCGGCACGCTATCGGCCTGGGATAGGATTGCGGCCCGGCGGCGAGCGTCCGGGCCTTGAGGCCCTCGTGCCCGGATTATACGCCGCGCTCTACGAATCGATCGCCGCCCACAGCCGGCTGGGGCTGAATGTCGTGGCGGATGTCGGTCATCACGATGCTTATTCGAGACCACTTCACATTGTGGCCGATTGCGCGCGCCGGCTTGTAGGTCTGCCGGTGCTGTTTGTCGGTGTTCGCTGCCCGCTGGAAATCATCATGGAAAGGCGTGCGGCCAGCGCGGCAGACAAGGGATATGTAACCGGCTCGCCCGATGATCCCGTCCCGCTGCCCGTGCGTCTGTGGCAAGAAGAGGTCCACCGCCCAGGCGTGTACGATCTGGAAGTCGACACCTCGCTCCTCAGCCCTGGGCAATGCGCGGATACGATCGCAGAGCAGCTTAGCACCGTATCCAACAGCGTTTCAGAAACTATTCAACCCATCCAGCGCGGCCCTTGAGCCGTTTTGACCGGCATGGCCGCCGCAGGCGGTTCGTCCAGATCGGCGAATTTACAGCCCGCATACGGCCGGCGATTGCATGGTGGAGCTCTCGATTTCAGCGGCCATGCGGTCCGACGCGAAACGTGTCACCAAATATCCGCACGCCTTCCAGATCGCGATCATCAGGAATGCACCCGCATAGCCATCCACGGCATAGTGCCAGCCAAGTACGACGGAACCGACCATAATGACGCCGGCGAATAACCACATCACAAGACCGGCCAGCCGAGACCGCCGTGTTGCGTAGAGGGCGAACAGCACCGCCATCGCAACGTGCAGGGATGGGAAGGCGGATATACCGACGCTGCCGGTAGTTGCGCCGGTATAGCCACTCCACAGCATATCCTGCGTGCTGAGCGCCCAGATCGGATAGACGCGATCGGCAACGGCAAGTGCTTGCATGAGGGAGTGAAAGTCGTTGCCGAACCCCAATCGCTCGTAAAAGCAAGGGCCAGCCGACGACAGGCCCATCGCGAGGAAGAAGCCACCCAGCGTCCACATCGTCATGAAGCTCATCAGGAACTGGTGACGCAGCTTCGTATCCTTGCGTGTGATGCACACGGTGAAAACCGTGGTGATGAGCACGACGAACCAGAAATTGTACGCGATGTTGATGATCTTCAACGCAAGCGGCGACTGGACGACAAACCACAACCATTCGTGCGGGGCTCGACCGAAATGCAGGATGCGATCGGCGTGAGCCAATGCTTTGTCCCATGCAAACGGAGAGAGGATTGCAATGGCTCCCTTCAACACACCGATCGCGGATATGAAGGCAAGACCTGCACCCAGGCCATTCAGGCTGTTGGCAATGCGTTCGGCATCGCCAAAGAATCTACCCAGTGACTTGAGGAAGGTGTGCAGCGGTTCGGTATCCCGCTGGACCAGCGCAAGGTGGAAAAGCGTCCCAAGTGCAAGGGCTGAGCCGCAAATCCAGAAGGCGATGAAAAGATACTCGGCGTATTCCTCCAGAACGCCGAAATCCGGCATGTTTCCAGTGTGCCACCCGACTGCGCTTGCCAGAAGCAGCGCAGCGGCAGCCATAGCGTGCAGCAGCCGGTGTCGCCAAAAGGCATCCGCCAAGATACCAAGAAAAGCACGTCCGAAAATTGCCCCCGTCAGCGGGGCCGATGCCGCAACCGAATCTTCCATGGTTTTGAAGCCCCACAGCTCGCCACGCCGTTACTGTTTTACCGTGAGACGGTTCAATATTTCCTAATCAGACGATTAGAGTTGCAAACGGTTGAGTCCCGGCGCCGGCACGGCCGGGCACTAGAATCGTCTTCTCGGCTAAACGGCGCTACCCGGTCCGCCACATCGGCTGACCTCTCGCTCTCAATTTTTGAGCGCAGTCCGGATCTTTTCGGCATTTTCGGTCAGCACCTCCGGCTTCTCCATTCCTCCCGTGTGCGACTTCAGCGGGATGCCGTCGAAGCGCGGAATGACATGTACATGCAGATGATAGACGGTTTGCCCCGATGCCGGCTCATTGAACTGCATGATGGTGACGCCGTCGGCGCCAAAGGCCTTTTTCACCGCCAGCGCCACTTTCTGAACGACGTTCAAGAGATGGCCGAAAATTGACGGGTCGGCGTCGAGCAGGTTGCGCGATGGCGCCTTCGGCAACACCAGCGTATGGCCCGGCCCCTGCGGCATCACATCCATGAAGGCGATGACCGCTGCGTCCTCGTAGACGCGGTGCGAAGGAATTTCGCCGCGCAGGATCTTGGCGAAGATGTTGTCGGTATCGTAGGCGGCCTCAGTCATGGTGAACGCTCCGGATTGTGCCTTTCGTGTAGCGAAACGGTGGAAAATCGACAAGACGATCGGGCGAAGTCAGCCCTGCTCGTCAGGCAGCCCTGTTGCTACTCCTCCAGATCCTTGCGGAACGGGGTGTGCCCCTCGAGATATTCGCTCATCCGCTCCACCTCGTGGCGTTCACGCTTGAGATAATCGGCGACGGCATTGCGCAGGCCTGGGTGTGCAATGTAGTGCGCGGAATGCATGGTCACCGGCCGGTAGCCGCGCGCCAGCTTGTGCTCGCCCTGCGCGCCCGCCTCCACCACCTTCAGCTTGCGCTCGATGGCGAAGTCGATCGCCTGGTGATAGCAGACCTCGAAATGCAGGAAGGGATGGTCCTCGATACAGCCCCAGTTGCGGCCATAGAGTGCGTCGGAGCCGATGAAATTGATGGCCCCGGCAATGTATCGCCCGTTGCGCCTCGCCATCACCAGCAGGATGTCGTCGGCCATGCGTTCGCCGATCAGCGAAAAGAATTGACGGTTGAGATAGGGCCGACCCCATTTGCGGCTGCCGGTGTCCATGTAGAAGGCGAAGAAATCGTCCCAGGCCTTCTCCGTGAGGTCCTTGCCGGTCAGCCGGTCGATCGAAATGCCTGGGGCAAGCGCTTCACGCCTTTCCTTCTTCATCGCCTTTCGCTTGCGCGAGGCAAGGGTGGCGAGGAAGTCGTCATAGGTCGAAAAGCCTTCGTTGAAGAAATGGAATTGCTGGTCGGTGCGGTGCAGGAAACCGGCCGCTTCCAGCACCTCCACATCGCTCTCTTGCGCGAAGGTGACATGCGCGGAAGAGACGCCGAGTTTTTGCGTCACTGCCTTCAGGCCCGCCGCGAGACCGGCCTTCACTTTGGCGCTGTCCTCGCCTTTGCTGACCAGCAGGCGAGGGCCGGTGACCGGGGAGAACGGCACGGCACTTTGCAGTTTGGGATAGTAACGGCCGCCGGCGCGCTCGAAGGCATCCGACCAGCCATGATCGAACACATATTCGCCCTGGCTGTGCGATTTGAGATAACAGGGCACCGCGCCCAGCAATCTGCCTTGCCCGTCCTCCAGCCTGAGGTGATGGCCCTGCCAGCCGGTACGCCGCACGGCGCATCCAGAATCTTCGAGCGCACTTAGAAAAGCGAAGGAAACCAAAGGATTGTAACTGGTTTCTGAATCTCCGCGCGCAGTTCCGGCAAAGCCGTTCCATTCATCACAGGTGAAGGCGCCGATGCCGGCGGCGACGCGGATCGAATAGTCCGCATTGGCCGTTTGTCCGTCACCCTCGTCGCCCTGATCCATGAGGCTTATTTAAGCTCCGTCCGGCCTGGTACAAGTCACGTTTCAGACACTCAGGCGACTTTGACCAGATCGGGCTCGAACCCCTCGAACGTCATCTGGTCGGCATATCTGAAGGTCAGGTCGACCGCCGGCTGGTCGTGCACCGTCCAGGTGATAACAGGCATTTTCAGCTTTTCGCGCACGAAGCTGACGAATGGGTTCGGCAGGTCGCCTGCGGCATAGGAGGTGAAGGCGATCTTATGCGCCAGCATGGCGAAATGCGCCTCGATCAGCCCAACGTCCTTGCCGTAGGCGGTGAGCCCCCCTGGGATACCCGGCGCGTCCTTCGGAAAATCGCGGACCAGCCAGTGGTCGAACGACATGATCGCCGCTTTGCCCTTGTAGCGCTTGAGCATCTTGCCGACGCTTGCCACCAGGCCTTCGTCATAGCCGGGCGTGCCTTTCAACTCGACCACCAATGGCACGCGGCCGTTCACCAGGTCGAGCGCTTCCTGCAGCGTCGGCACATGGTCCGCCGTGCCACCGACCCTGAGCGCCGCGAGTTCAGTTGCGGTACGCTGCCAGACGAAACCATCCTGGCCGGTCAGGCGCTTGAGATCGCCGTCATGGATGATGACGGGAACACGGTCGGACGACAGGTGCACGTCGCATTCGATGGCATAGCCGCGCTCGGCGGCCGCGGCGAAGGCCGACAGCGTGTTTTCCCAGCGCGTCTTGTTCATGTCGTGGAAGCCGCGATGGGCGACGGGCCGGGCGGTCAGCCAGGATAGGTCGGTCATATCTGTCCCCTGGCTCATTCGACTTCGAAGATGGCTTCGATTTCCACTGCGGCATTAAGCGGCAGGCAGGCGGTGCCGACGGCGGAGCGCGCATGCTTGCCACGTTCGCCAAGGGCCGCCACCAGGAAATCGGAGGCGCCGTTGGCAACCAGATGCTGCTCGACGAACTCAGGTGCCGAGGCGACGAAAACGGTGATCTTCACCAGACGGCTAATCTTCTCGAGGTCGCCGAGTGCTGCCTTGGCCTGTGCCAGGATGTTGATCGCGCAGTATTTTGCCGCGTCCTTGCCGCCTGCCGTATCCAGATCGCGACCTAACAGCCCGCTCGCCTGCAGCTTGCCGTCCTTGAGCGGCAATTGCCCGGCGGTGAACAGCAGATTGCCGGTCCGGCAATAGGGCACGTAGTTGGCGGCGGGCGCGGCGGCGACGGGAAGTGTCACACCCAGATCGCTTAGCCGCTTTTCGATTGTTTCACTCATGGTATTTCCCTATTGCTTGGTGACGCCGCGCCGGCCGGGCCGAAATTGCTATTTTTGCCTCGCTTCCGCCACGACTTTTTTTAAGCTGGACCATCTTTCCCTGCGGCCTGCCATCAGTCGCGACGATCGGAGTACCTCATGCGCGCAACGCGCCTCGCATTCCATGCCGTCCTGTTGTCGGGGGTCTTCTCGATAGGCCCTGCCTTTGCCGCGCCGGCGCTGCAAGCCCACCGCGCCGTCTACGATCTTACCCTGAAAAAAGCGTCCGATCAGTCCGGCATCACGGGCATATCCGGCCGCATGGTCTATGAGTTCAATGGCTCGGCCTGCGAAGGCTATACGGTGAAATTCCGCTTCGTCACCCAGATCGTCACCGCCGACAACACCAGGTTGACCGACCAGCAGACGACCACTTTCGAGGATGCCGAGGGCAAGACCTTTTCGTTCGTGACAAAATCCTTCGTCGACCAGCATCTCGACAAGGAGGTCAGGGGCGTCGCCACGAAAGAAACCAAGGGCTTGAAGGTCGACATCGACAAGCCTGAAAAGAACAGCGTCGAGCTGGCAACAACCCAATTTCCGACCCAGCACCTGGTCGAGCTGATCGGCAAGGCCGAAAAAGGCGAGAATTTTTACGAAACGAACCTGTTCGACGGTTCCGAAGACGCCAACAAGGTGATGACCACCACTGTCGTGGTCGGCAAGAAAACCGATGCCGACAAGGCCGACCCGGAAGCTTCGGCACTGGCAAAGCTCGCCACGGACAAATACTGGCCGGTCGACATCGCCTATTTCGACGACACCAACAAGACGGGCGAAGAGGTGCCGGAATACCGTATCAGCTTCAAGCTGCATGAGAACGGCATCACCCCCGATCTCGTCATGGACTATGGCGACTTCTCGATGACCGGCAAGCTGGTCAACCTGTCGCTGTTCGACCAGACGAAACCCTGCCCCGCCAAATAGTGCCGGTCTAGGCAGTTGATTTACCACGACACGGCGTGGTCGTTGCGATCGACTTGAACGTGCCGCAATCGTCTCTCAACCTCTCCCAGCGTCCAGGCGCGAGGGGGATCAGCTTGAGCAGGATCGATACATTCGTGGCGCCGCGGCCCAACCCGGCACTGATCAGGGCCATGACATCCGTCAACCGGATCGTCATGCTGCGCGGCATTCCCGGATTTCGGGATCTGTTGCCGTTCAATCGCCTGGCCGGTCTTCGCGGCGTCGCCAATGTCCGCCATATCGACTTTCCCGACGCCGATCTTGAGCGGCTGAAGGCCAGTTGCGGGGCAGGGAAGGCGACCTTCATCACGCCCAATCATCCCGAGTTCTTCACCGACTGGATGATCGACAAGGAGATTGTGTCGCAGGTCAGCCCGCTCACGGCCTCATGGGCAACCAATGGTGTCGTCAACGGCCTTGGCCGGCTGATGCAGAAGTTCTGGCTGGCCAACAATCTGATCGCCCAGATTCCGGGCAACAGCGGGGCAGCCAAGGAACACTCCGTCGCCTGGGCCTTGAAAGGCCATGGCGTGCTGCTGCATCCCGAAGGCGGCGTTGGCTGGCATGCCAACATCGTTGCGCCTTTGCTGCCGGGTGCCGTCGAGATGGGGCTTGAGGCCCTCAAGCGCGGCCGGGCCACGGATCCGGATTTCAAGGTCTGGATCGCGCCAGTCGTCTGGAAGCTTGCCTTCACCGGGAATGTCGAAGCGGCGCTGGCGAAGGAATGCGCCTATGTCGAGAAAAGCCTGAAAATAGAACGCCTTGCGACCGACACGCTGCCGCAGCGCATCCACCATGTCTATTCGACGCTGCTGGCCCGCGATGAAGCAGCATCGGGCATGCCATCCGACGAAGGCGCAACCTATGCCGAGCGCCAGCAGGCATTGGTTGCTGAACTCGGCCGCCGACTCGGCGAAAGCATCTCGCCCGACACTGATGTCACCGACGCAACCGAACTTCTGCGGCGGGCGCGTCGTTGGCAGCGCGAAAACAGTGGCGATGCGGAAGGCCGAAAGCAGGTCCGCGCGCTCGCCGACACGATTCAGAGGCTGCAACGCGTCGGGCCCTGGGCCGCGGCCAACCCGCGCATCAGCCTGGAAGAGATCGCCGAACATCTGAAGCGGGTCCGCAACGACTATTGCCGGGGCGGACTGCGTGACACGATCAACCGGTTCATTCCGCAGCCGGCCGGACCGCGTTGCGCCCATATCCGGGTGCCGGAGGCGCTGGGCCTGCATGAGTATGCCGGCTCGATCGACGATGCGGTTGCCGAGTTGCATCGTCGCATGCAGGACACAATCACCAGCACCGTGGCTGAAGTCGAGGCCGGCGGCGGCTTCATTTTCTATCTGAATCCCTTCTATCATCGCTAGACGAGTGCCTGTCGGCGCAAGATGAAGGAATACGGCAAGCCTCATGGCAGTCTATGTCGACGCAGCGATCTGGAACTGGGCCGGCCATCGCTGGTGCCATCTGTTGGCCGACGACACCGACGAACTGCATCGCTTCGCCGCGGAGCTGGCCATCAAGCGTTCATCGTACCAGGGACCGCCCAAGACTTCGGCGCCGCATTATGACATAACGGGCTTCGAGCGTGATCGTGCGGTGCGGCTCGGCGCTATCGAATGCAGCCGCGAGGAGATCGTCGCGGTCTTCCGGCGGGTGCGGGTGCCGAACGGCAAGGTCAAGCGCTGACAGCAGGGCGCGGATCGTCGCACGCAACACCACGGATCCTGCGGCGCTTGCGTTTATCGCGCATCCCCTCTATATGCGCGCTCATTCCACACACGGACTTTGGTGTCTGCCCGGGAGAAATCCGGCTGAAACCTCCGGTGGCGTTCGAGGACAAAGTCCAAAAATGCCTGTGTCCGTGGAGGCTAACCGGAAAGGAACTTTGAATGGCACTGCCTGATTTCAGCATGCGCCAGCTTTTGGAAGCTGGCATTCACTTCGGCCACCAGACCCACCGCTGGAACCCGAAGATGGCGCCCTACATCTATGGCGCCCGCAACAACATCCACATCATCGACCTGTCGCAGACGGTGCCTTTGCTGCACCAGGCGCTGAAGCAGGTTTCCGACACCGTTGCCAAAGGTGGCCGCGTGCTGTTCGTCGGCACCAAGCGCCAGGCCTCCGACATCGTCGCCGATGCGGCACAGCGTTCGGCTCAGTATTATGTCAACTCGCGTTGGCTCGGCGGCATGCTGACCAACTGGAAGACGATCTCGAACTCGATCCAGCGCCTGCGCAAGCTCGACGAGATGCTGGCCGGCGAAGCGCAAGGGTTGACCAAGAAGGAACGCCTCAACCTCGACCGCGAGCGCGAGAAGCTCGACAAGGCGCTGGGCGGCATCAAGGACATGGGCTCGACGCCCGACCTGATGTTCGTCATCGACACCAACAAGGAAGCGATCGCCATCCTCGAGGCCAAGCGCCTCGGCATCCCGGTCGTCGCCATCATCGATTCGAACTGCGATCCGGACAAGATCGACTTCCCGATCCCCGGCAATGACGACGCGGCCCGCGCCATCCAGCTCTATTGCGATCTGATCGCCAAGGCTGCGATCGACGGCATCGCCCGCCAGCAGGGCGCGCTCGGCGTCGACATCGGCGCTTCGGTCGAAGCTCCGGTCGAACCCGCGCTCGACCCGGCTCCGGCTCCGGCGTCGGAAGCTCCCGACGCTTGATAATCGAAGGCCGGTTTGCGGCCTTCATCTTTCTCATATTCTGGCACGCTAAACAGACGCACCATCGAATACCGATGGTGCGTCGGTGCATTTAAAACAAAGAGGCGACAATGAGCATTTCGGCTGCACAGGTCAAAGAACTCCGCGACTTGACCGGCGCGGGCATGATGGATTGCAAGGCCGCGTTGACCGAGACCAACGGCAACATGGAAGAGGCCGTCGACTGGCTGCGCAAGAAGGGTATCTCCAAGGCCGACAAGAAGGCTGGCCGCACCGCGGCTGAAGGTCTGATCGGCGTCGACAATGGCGTGCGCGAAGCTGCCGTCGTGGAAGTCAATTCCGAGACCGACTTCGTGGCCCGCAACGCCGCGTTTCAGGAAATCGTCGCCAACGTTGCCAAGGTTGCGCTGGCCTATGGCACGACGGAGGCTGTGGTCGCCGCAAAGTATCCGGGTTCGGACAAGTCTGTCGCCGACACAATCAAGGACGCTGTCGGCACCATCGGCGAAAACATGGGCTTCCGCCGCTCGGCCAAGCTCACCGTTCCGCACGGCGCTGTCGCTACCTACGTCCACAACGCCGTTGCCGACGGCCTTGGCAAACTCGGCGTGCTGGTCGCGATCGAGACCACGGGCAATGAGCATGCCGCCAACGCCTTTGGCCGCCAGGTGGCCATGCATGTTGCCGCCACCAACCCTCTGGCGCTGACGGCAGAGCAGATCGATCCGGCCGCGGTCGAACGCGAGAAGGCGATCTTCTCCGACCAGGCGCGCCAGTCCGGCAAGCCGGAAGCGATCATCGAGAAGATGGTCGAGGGCCGTCTGCGCAAGTTCTACGAGGAAGTCGTGCTCCTGAAGCAGGCCTTCGTGCTCAATCCCGACATCACTGTCGAGAAGGCGCTGAAGGATGCCGAGAAGGAGATTGGTGCGCCGGCCAAGATCACCGCCTACCTGCGCTTTGCGCTGGGCGAGGGCATCGAGAAGGAAGAGACCGATTTCGCCGCGGAAGTCGCTGCAGCGGTCAAGAAATAGCCCTTTCCAGGGCTCACGAACTCAGGCAACTCGGCCGGGTGTCCGCAAGGAGGCCCGGCCGATTTCTTGTGCGGTGTCGATAAAGGCCCTGAGCTTCGGCGCCATCGCCGCCCGGCGAGGGAAATAGAGGAATAGCCCCGGTTCCTCGATCGCCGTCTGCGGCAGCACCTGGACGAGGCGGCCCGCGGCAAGATCGGCGCGCGCCAGCGGCTCGAACACATAGGCAAGCCCGACGCCTGCAAGCGCAAGATCGATTGCTGCGAGCGAATCCGTCACGACAACGCTGCCCCGCGTCTCCATGGCGATGTCCTTGCCATCCTCGATCAAATCCCAGCGATAGAGCGCACCGGAGCGGACGAGCCGGTAGCCGATACAATTGTGGTTCGCCAGGTCGGCAACGCCGCCGGGACGGCCGTGCCTTCCGATATAGGCGGGCGAGGCGACGATGACGACGGAGAATGGCGGCGTCAGCCGGACCGCAACCATGTCCTGAGCGATCATCTCGCCAAGCCGGACGCCGGCATCGAAGCCTTCGCCGACGATATCAACCAGACCCTGGTCAGCGAAGACCTCGACCGTAACCTCCGGATAGCGCTCGGCCATCGCCGCGACCACCGGCGTCACCGCCAATGGTATCGCTATGTTGGAGGCGTTGATCCTGAGCAGGCCAGACGGCCTGCCTTTGACGCTGCGGATGCGGTCCATCCGCTCGGCAATATCCTGGAGGGCCGGAGCCGCCGTTTCCACCAGCACCTTGCCGGTCTCGGTGAGCGAAACGCTGCGCGTCGTGCGGGCGAACAAGGGCTGGCCGATCCGCTCTTCGACAATGCGCACCGCATGGCTGACCGCCGAAGGGCTCATGCCGAGTTCGGCGGCGGCAAGCGCGAAGCCGCCGCGCCGGGCAACGGCGACCACGACCGGAAGATGGCTGAGCAGATCGCGATCCATTCATGAATGATATCGCATGGTCTTTGCGAACAATGCAACCTTATCGATGCCAAGGCGGTGGTCCACATTGTCGCCAACTCATCGGCGATCGGCTGATGGCACTGAGGAGACGAGACATGAACACGTTAAAGCACGTAACTTTCACGGCAGGCATGGCGTTGGCGCCGATGGATGCCGGTGGGGCGGAGCCATCAGACTGGCGGGCCCTTGCAGACGAACGCGCGGTCATTCGCATTGCCGATGCCATCGACCGGGCCGTTGACGCCCAGGACTGGAAACTTGCACGCGGCTATTTTGCGGATCGGATCACCGCCGACTTCAGCAGTCTCTCCGGACAGCCGGCGGCCAACATCGCTTCCGACGATCTGGTTGGCGCTTGGGCGGCCAACCTCAAGGGCAGCAAGACAAGCCTGCATCTGCGCACCAATCACCAGGTCGCTCTCAAGGCGGACACGGCGACTGTCCTGTCGAACGGCTATGCTTGGAACCGGATGGAAGGCAATGGCGACCCGCTTTGGGAGGTCTGGGGCACCTATGAGCATCACCTGACGCGTTTTGCGGATGGCTGGAAGGTCGATGGCTTCGCGTTCCACATGACACACGAGCGCGGCAATCCCTGGGTCAAGAACACTCCGGGCCAGTGACGCGCGGGGGTATCTATCACCAAGCATTGGAAGACGATCATGACCATGACCTACTACACTCTTGGCAACAGCGGCCTTAGGGTCAGCCGACTGGCACTGGGCACGATGACTTTCGGCAAGGAATGGGGCTGGGGAGCCGACAGGGATACGGCGCGGGCGATTTTCGACGCCTATGTCGAGGCGGGCGGCAATGTCTTCGACACGGCGGATCTCTACACAGATGGCACGGCCGAAGCCTGGCTTGGTGAATTCATCGCCGAGCGCGGGCTGCGCGACACGGCGGTGATAGCCAGCAAGTTCACCATGAACATGCAGCCCGGCAATCCGAATGCTGGCGGCAACGGCCGCAAGAACATCATGCGGGCCGTCGATGCTTCGCTGAAACGGTTGGGGACCGACTATATCGATCTCTATCTCATGCATGTCTGGGACAGGCTGACCCCGGCTGAAGAGGTCATGCGCACGCTGGACGACCTGGTTCGGATGGGCAAGATTCGCCATGTGGGACTTTCCGATGTGCCCGCCTGGTACGCGGGTCGCGCACAGGCGATCGCCGAATTGCGAGGATATGAGCCGGTTTCGGCGCTACAGCTCGAATATTCGCTGGCCGAACGCGCGATCGAGAACGAGTTCGTGCCATTCGGCACGCGCCATGGCGCCGGCATCATGGTGTGGAGCCCGCTGGCCAGCGGTTTGCTGAGCGGCAAGTATCGACCGGCCCAGACCGGAAACGGCCGCCTCGACGGATTTCGCAACTCGACGCATCCGGGTTTCCAAAAGTTCACGCAACGCAACTGGGCTATCGTGGCCGAACTCGAGAAGGTCGCATCCGAGATCGGCCGCAGCATGCCTCAGGTCGCGCTCAACTGGGTGGCGACGCAGCCGGGGATCGCAACCGTCATCCTCGGTGCGACGACGCTCAGCCAAATGCATGACAATCTTGGTGCGCTGGATTTCGAGATTCCGAAAGCGCATCGCGACCGGCTGGAGAGAGCCAGCAGAACTCCAGCGCCGTTTCCCTATTCCTATTTCGGTTCACAGATACAGGCGCGCGTTACCGGCGGCGCGACAACCGGCGACAAGCCCTCCAACTACGCGTCACCGGTGCTTATCGAAGGAGAGTCGGCCAGCGTGTCCACCAATTGATTGATGGGACGGGAAACCGGCAATTTGCCGTTTGGGCGCCGCGTGACATCGCGGCGCCCTTCGTGTATCGGAACGCCATTGTTTCGGATGGCGCGCCTGCGCCAGAGAAGCCACCCGGAACGCGCCACATGCAAATGAAGAGGCCCAGATGACGGTGAAGCCCCTCTACCGACGTGTCTTGCTGAAAGCGTCGGGCGAAGCACTGATGGGCGAGCAGCATTTCGGCATCGACGTTTCAGTGGTGGATCGCATCGCCGGCGACATCGCCGAGGCGCGTGCATTGGGCATCGAGGTCGGCGTTGTCATCGGCGGCGGCAACATTTTTCGCGGCGTGGCCGTTGCCTCCAAGGGCGGCGACCGTGTCACCGGCGACCACATGGGCATGCTTGCCACGGTGATCAATTCGTTGGCGCTGCGCACGTCATTGAACAAGATCGGCGTCGACGCCGTGGTGCTTTCGGCGATCGCCATGCCCGAACTTTGCGAGAGCTTTTCGCAGCGCCAGGCGACCGCCTACATGAACCAGGGCAAGGTGGTGATCTTTGCCGGCGGCACCGGCAATCCGTTCTTCACCACTGATTCGGCCGCCGCCCTCCGTGCGGCTGAAATCGGCGCCGACGCTCTGTTCAAGGGCACTCAGGTCGACGGCGTCTACTCGGCGGACCCGAAAAAGGACCCCAGTGCGACGCGCTTCGAGCGCATCAGCCATGGCGAAGTCATAAATCGCGGCCTTTCCATCATGGATACTGCTGCGATTGCACTTGCGCGCGAAAACAACATTCCGATAATCGTCTATTCGATCCACGAAAAAGGTGGTTTCGGCGATATTCTGAGGGGCGGCGGCCGCTGCACGGTCGTCGCGGACGATTGATCGGCGGCCTGACCCGAAAAGGGAAGCCGGTTTTCGAAAGTTCGATTCGAAGACGGCCCCGAAGCAGTGAGCCCGCATTAGACGGGTCGAGGAGATAAAGATGAGTGGTGAGTACGACGATCTCAAGCGGCGCATGGATGGGGCTATTGCCGCGTTCAAGCATGATCTGGCCTCGCTGCGGACCGGTCGCGCCTCCAGCAATCTGCTCGATGCGATCCAGGTGCAGGCCTACGGCACCACCATGCCGATCAATCAGGTCGCCAACGTCTCGGTGCCGGAGCCGCGCATGATCTCGGTATCGGTATGGGACAAGTCGATGGTTGGCGCGGTCGACCGCGCGATCCGCGAATCCAATTTGGGGTTCAACCCGATCGTGGACGGCACCAATCTCAGGATTCCACTTCCCGAACTTAACGAACAGCGCCGCAAGGAACTGGTCAAGATCTCGCACACCTACGCCGAGAACGCCCGTGTCGCTGCGCGCCATGTGCGCCGCGACGGCATGGACTTCCTGAAGAAGGCGGAGAAGGACGGCGACATCAGCGAAGACGATCAGCGCAAGCGCTCGGACCAGGTCCAGAAACTTACCGACGAGACGATCAGCACCATCGACCACCTGCTTTCCGATAAGGAAGCTGAAATCATGCAGGTTTAGGGTCATGGCCGCCGGCTGATCCGAAAGCGAGAACATGGCAACGCCCGCGCATGTCGCGATCATCATGGACGGAAACGGACGCTGGGCCAAGGCGCGCGGCATGCCCCGTCTTGCGGGCCACCGTGCCGGTGTCGAGGCGCTGCGCAAGACGGTGCGCGCGGCACCTGGGCTCGGCATTTCCTACCTGACCGTCTATGCTTTCTCGTCGGAGAATTGGTCGCGGCCGAAGTCCGAGGTCAGCGACCTGATGGGCCTCTTGAAAATGTTCATCCGCCGTGACCTTGCCGAACTGCACCAGAGCGGTGTGCGGGTTAGAATCATCGGCGACCGGGCAGGGCTGCAGTCTGATATCAGGGGACTGCTCGATGAGGCCGAAACGCTGACGGCCGCAAACGAATCGCTGACGCTGGTGATCGCCTTCAACTATGGCGGACGAGACGAAATCGTTCGCACGGCACAAAAGCTTGCGGCGGCCGTGGCGCGTGGCGAACTCGACGCCGAGGCGATATCAGCCGAAAGTTTTGCCGGCGCGCTTGATACGCAAGGCATTCCCGACCCGGAACTCGTCATCCGCACCAGCGGCGAGCTTCGGTTGTCAAACTTCCTTCTGTGGCAAGCCGCCTATAGCGAACTCGTCTTCCTGCCTTGCTATTGGCCCGACTTCAGCCGCGAGCACCTTGCGGAAGCTTTGCGTGAGTTTGCTGGCCGCGAACGCCGTTTCGGCGGACTTGGAGGCCAGGACGTCGCTTCGCGACCGGCCGCGGGATGAGCAATCTTCAACTCCGTATCGTTTCGGCGATCGTGCTCGCCATCATCACTCTCGGCTTGACCTGGATCGGCGGTTTGCCGTTCCGGCTGCTGTGTGCCGTGATCGTAGCGGCGATCTTCTATGAATGGACCCGCATGTCGCGGCCAACCGGGGCAACGGGTCTGGGTTTCCTGCCGGAAGCACTGCTGGTTGTCTTCATTGGCGCCTTGATTGGCGGCCTGGCCTCCTCCTGGCTGCTACCGCTTGTGGCGGCCATTGTTGCCGCAACGGCGATAGCCGCCTCGGTTCGCAAGACCGGACATTGGGATGCGAGCGGCCTTGCCTATGCCGCGGTTTCAGGCCTGTCGCTCGCCTTGCTGCGGGATGGCGATCGTTCAGGCCTCATTGCCATCCTGTTCCTGTTCGCGGTCGTCTGGGCCACCGATATCCTTGCCTATTTCGTGGGGCGCGCCGTTGGGGGGCCGAAACTGGCGCCGGCGATCTCGCCCGGCAAGACGCGCAGCGGCGCACTCGGCGGCGCTGTCGGCGGCGTCGTCGCCGGGCTGGTCCTCGCCGCAGCTGCCGGTGTCGGCAATCTGGTATTGCTCGGCTTGGTCGCGCTCGTGCTGTCGATTGTCTCGCAGGCAGGCGACCTGTTCGAATCCTGGATCAAGCGCCGCCATGGCCGCAAGGATTCGGGGGCGCTCATCCCGGGCCATGGCGGCGTCATGGATCGTGTCGACGGGCTTGTCGCAGCGGCATTCGCCCTATACGTCATCGGCTGGATTTCGGCGAACGCCGATCATCCGGCGCAGGGTCTGTTTCCCGTTTGAGCGATGTCATTTCAGGGTCCTATGCGCGGTGCGCCTTGGATTCGCCCGGATTGGTGTCACAGTCACGGCGCAGTCTGCGCCGTGGAAGAATTTGAGGGTTTGTCTTGAACGAGATTCTTCACGCGCTTTTCAGCACAGAAGGCTTTGTCCTGGGCACGCTGGTGCCATTCCTCTTCGTGCTGACAGTGGTCGTGTTCGTCCATGAAATGGGCCATTACCTTGTCGGGCGCTGGTGCGGCATCGGTGTCAGGGCCTTCTCGATCGGCTTCGGCCCGGAACTTTTCGGCTTCAACGACAGCCACGGCACGCGCTGGAAACTGTGTGCGATACCGCTTGGCGGCTATGTCAAATTCGTCGGCGACATGAACGCCACATCGAGCCAGCCCACGTCGGAAGAAATTGAAACGCTGACCGAGGAAGAGCGCAAGGTCGCCTTCCACACGCAGCCGATCTGGAAGCGCGCGGCAACGGTGGTGGCCGGACCGTTGTTCAATTTCCTGCTGACGATCGTCGTCTTTTCCGTGCTGTTCACCGCCTATGGCCGCTATGTCGCCGAGCCCATGGTGGCCGAGGTGACCGCCGACAGCCCGGCGGCGAAGGCCGGCATTCTTCCCGGCGACCGATTCGTCAGCGTCGACGGCAACAAGGTCGAAACCTTTGGCGACGTTCAACGCCTGGTCTCGGGCCGTGCCGACGACGCAATCACCTTCGTCATGCTGCGCGACGGCCAGGAGGTCACTGTGACCGCGGCGCCGCGGCTGATGGAACAGGAAGACGCGCTCGGCAACAAGGTCAAGGTCGCCGTGATCGGTGTCGTCAATAACAAGGAACTCGGCCAGCCGAGGCTCATCACCTACACGCCGGTCGGAGCGGTCGCGGCGGCGGTCGAGGAAACCGGTCACGTCATCCAGCGCACCGGCCAGTTCCTGCAGCGCTTTGTTGTCGGGCGCGAAGACAAATGTCAGCTGGGCGGTCCGGTGAAGATAGCCGACATGGCGGGCAGGGCTGCGAAACTGGGATTCGAATGGCTCGTGCAGCTGGTTGCACTGCTATCCGTTGGCATCGGAATTCTGAACCTTTTGCCGATTCCCCCCCTCGACGGCGGTCACCTCTTGTTCTACGGGGTGGAGGCTGTCATTCGCCGTCCGGTGTCGGAACGGATGATGGAAATGGCCTATCGGGCCGGGTTGCTTCTGGTGCTGTGCTTCATGGGGTTCGTTTTTTGGAACGATCTGTTTGGGTGCTGAAATCATGAAGAAATTTGGCTTCTGCATGGACGATGTTGAGACGCCGTTTACCATGCAAGGGGATATGAGTGACGCGAAAGCCACGCCGCAGGGTTAAGTAAATACAAATTAACCAGAAGCCTTGCGTGTAGGGAAAATCCGGTTAATACGGTAGGGGAAATTACCGCACGTCCGGTTTTCTCGCCGTGGGGACTACGAGAAAAGGTTATTAAGCCCGATGAAGGCAGCATCCAAGTTTCTAAGCGCCGCGTCCGCGGTGACCCTGTCCGCGGCCATGGTCGTGTCAGGCGCGCTCGCAGTGCAGTTCGTTGCCACATCGGCGGCTGAAGCCGCTGTCGTCAGCAGAGTCGAAGTGAGCGGCAACCAGCGTATCGACGCTGAGACCATCCGCAATTACATCACCATCAAGCCGGGCAAGGCTTTCTCCAGTTCCGATATCGACGGTGCGGTCAAGGCGCTGTTCGGCACAGGTCTGTTTTCGGACGTGCAGATCAACCAGGTCGGCTCGACGCTGGTGGTCAAGGTTGCCGAGTACCAGGTCGTCAACCAGGTGCTGTTCCAGAACAACAAGAAGCTCAAGGACAATGCGCTTGCGGCGGCCGTGCAGCTGAAGCCGCGCGGAACGTTCTCACAGGCGACGCTCGATGCCGATGTGGAATCGGTCAAGGCTGCCTACCGGCGCATTGGTCGCGACGATGTAACCGTGACCACGCAGGTCATGCAGCTTGGCGACAATCGCGTAAATGTTGTCTTCAACATCGCTGAAGGCGATCGCACGCAGATCGCGGCGATCAATTTCGTCGGCAATAGCGCCTATTCCAGCCGCCGCCTGTCGGATATCATCAACACCAAGCGTTCGTCCTGGGTTTCCTTCATCCTGCGCGACGACGTCTATGACGACGACAAGCTGCGCGCCGACCAGGAGCTGCTGCGTCGCTTTTACTACAATCATGGGTATGCCGACTTCCAGGTCGTGTCCGCTGTCGGTGAACTCGACAGTGCGACGAACAAGTACACGGTCACCATCACCGTCCAGGAAGGCGACCGCTACACGTTCGGTGACGTCAGCGTCGAGAGCTCGATCCCTGAAGTCGACGGCAAGTCGCTGGAATCGGTGATCGAGACCCACAAGGGTGACGTCTACAACGCCAAGAACGTAGAGGATTCCATCATCGCGCTGACCGAGAAGGTGGCCGGTTCCGGCTATGCCTTCGCGCAGGTCACGCCGCGCGGCGACCGCAATTTCGAGAACCACACCATTTCGGTTGTCTATACGATCGACCAGGGCACCAAGGCCTATATCGAGCGCATCGAAATCCGCGGCAACGATCGCACGCGTGACTATGTCATTCGCCGTGAGTTCGACGTCAGCGAAGGCGACGCCTTCAACCAGGTGCTCATAAAGCGCGCGAAGAAGCGTTTGGAAAACTTGAATTACTTTGAGAAAGTCGACATCTCGACCGTGCCGGGCTCGCAGCCTGACCAGGTCGTTCTGGTGGTCGATGTGGTCGAGAAATCGACCGGCGAGTTCTCGGTGGGCGCTGGTTATTCGACCGGTGGCGACACGGCCGGTCCGTCGGTCGAAGGCTCGGTGACCGAGCGCAACTTCCTCGGTCGTGGCCAGTTCATCAAGCTGTCGGCGGGCGGCGGCAAGAATTCACGCGACTACAGCCTGTCCTTCACCGAGCCTTATTTCCTCGGACGGCGCATCGCCGCCGGCTTCGACATCTTCAAGCAGACCAGGGAATACGACAACTACGAAAGCGACACTGTGGGCGCGACGGTGCGCTTCGGTCTGCCGATCACCGACAGCATCTCGACCCAGTTGGCGTACAACATCTCGCAAGAAAAGTATAAGCTGGAAGACGATTGCGTGACCGGCGGCGTTTACGATCCGGCGAAGTGTGACGTTTCCACGGCTATCCTGGATGGCATCGAACAAAGCCCTTGGATCAAGTCGTCGGTCAGCCTCGGGCTGGTCTACAACACCATCGACGATATGAAGAGCCCGCACGAGGGTATCTACGCCACCACGACGGTAGAAGTCGCAGGCCTCGGCGGTGATGCCAAGTTCGTGAAGGTCACGGGACGCGGCAGCATCTACCAGACGCTGTCGGAGCAGTATGATCTGGTCGGGCTCGTTTCAGGTGGCGCTGGCCATGTTGAAGGATACGGCAGCGATGGTCTGCGGATTTTCGATCAGTTCCAGAGCACCGATCGCATGATCCGTGGCTTCGCCTATGGCGGCATCGGTCCTGTCGATACTGCTACGGGCGACCATCTCGGCGGCACGACCTATTTCAATGCGTCCGCAGAAGCTCAGTTTCCGTTGCCGGTTGTGCCGGAAAGCTTCGGCTTGCGTGGCGCTGTCTTCGCGGATGCGGCAACGCTCTATGGCAGCAAGGTCGACACCGCTGGCGTCACCCAGGACTCGGTCGGGATGAAGTTGCGTGCCTCGGTCGGCCTCGGCCTGATGTGGGCGTCGCCGTTCGGTCCGATCCGTATCGACTATGCGATCCCGGTCAAGAAGGAAGCGCGCGACGACGTGCAGGAATTCAACTTCGGCATATCGACCCGCTTCTGATCGGCGGCCAACGATGCTCCCGGGTCTTCAGGGTCCGGGAGAAATGTTCCGACCTAGCTGGATATAGCTTCTGGAATGACCGATCCGGTGTTCTTCGCGCCATCACGCCGGTATACGGCGGGCGAAGTCGCGAATCTGACCGGCTCGGTGCTCGTCGATTCCGGCCACTCAGATATTTCGATCGAAGCACTCGCGCCGGCCAGCGAGGGCGGCGAGAATGCGCTCGTCTTTGTCGACGGCAAGCGCAATTCCGCGCTGATGCCGTCGCTGCGGGCAGCCGCGGTCCTGTGCCCGGCGGAATTTGCCGGCAAGGCGCCGGCCGGCGTTGCCGTTCTGGTTCATCCGCGTCCGCAACAGGCCTTCGCGTTTGTCGGGCGTCTGCTGTTTCCGAGGGCGGCGACACCAGGGCCGATGACCAGTGAAACCGGCGTCTCGCCGCACGCTCATGTCGATGCGACCGCGCATGTCGAAGCCGGTGCCGTCATCGAGGCCGGCGCGGTCATCGGGCCAGGCGCTTCGATCGGCAGCGGTACCGTCATCGCCCCAAATGCGGTCATCGGACAATCCTGCCAGATCGGCCGCGACGGCTATGTCGGTCCAGGCGCGAGCGTCCAGTATGCCTTGATCGGCAATCGCGTCATCATTCATGGCGGTGCCAGGATAGGCCAAGATGGTTTTGGGTTCGTTGGAGGGGCCAAGGGTCCCGAACGCGTGCCGCAGATCGGCCGTGTCGTTATCCAGGACGACGTCGAGATCGGCTCCAACACCACCGTCGATCGCGGCGCCATGTCCGATACGGTCATCGGCCAGGGCACCAAGATCGACAATCTCGTGCAGATCGCCCATAACGTCCGCATCGGCCGCAATTGCATAATAGCCGGGCTTTCGGGTATTTCGGGTTCCGTGGTGGTGGGTGACAATGTCACCATGGGCGGCGGCGTCGGGCTTGCGGATCACCTGACCATAGGGACAGGGGCCAAGCTTGCCGCCAGAAGTGGATTTATGAGCAATGTCCCTGCAGGCGAGATCTGGGGCGGCTATCCGGCACAGCCGATGGCGGAAGCCATGCGGGAGATAGCCATGCTGCGCAAGCTCGCCAGGACCCGCAAACAGGGCGAGGGAGGCAATGGCTGACATGATCGCGTCGACGACGCTGGAAGCGGTCGACATCATGGGGCTGATGAAGCTCCTGCCGCACCGCTATCCGTTCCTGATGATCGATCGTATCGTCGACATCGATGGCGACGAATCCGCCATCGGCATCAAGAACGTGACCATAAACGAGCCGCATTTTCAGGGCCATTTCCCTGAGCAGCCGGTCATGCCGGGTGTGCTCATCGTTGAGGCGATGGCGCAGACGGCCGGCGCCATCTGTATCCGCAGCCTGGGTACCGAAAAGCCGTCGCTGGTCTATTTCCTGACCATCGACAACGCCAAATTCCGCAAACCGGTCGTTCCCGGCGACCAGTTGAAGATCTATGTCAGGAAAATCAAGAAACGCGGCAATCTGCTCAAATTCGCTTGTGAAGCCATGGTCGACGGCGCTAAGGCGGCCGAGGCCGAGATTTCAGCCATGATGGTCACCAGCGACTGACGATCGAGTGCTTATGAAAATCAAGACATCCATTCATGCTTCCTCCATTGTCGAGGAAGGCGCCCAAATCGGCCAAGGCGCGCGCATCGGGCCGTTCTGCCATGTCGGCGCCGATGTGGTGATCGGCGACGACGTCGAACTGGTTAGTCATGTCTCGGTGATGGGCGCGACGTCGATCGGCGCCTCGACCAAGGTCTACCCGATGGCGACATTGGGCGCGCCGCCGCAGAACACCAAGCACAAGGGCGGCCGAACCACCCTGGTCATCGGCAGGGACTGCACGATCCGCGAAGGCGTGACCATGCATCTCGGTACCGATTCCAGCCGCGGCGAGACGACGGTCGGCGACAATGGCAATTTCCTTGCCTACGCCCATATCGCCCATGATTGCGTCGTCGGCAACAATGCGACGTTCGCCAATGGTGCAACGCTGGGCGGCCACTGCGAGGTCGGCAACAATGTTTATATCGGCGGCCTGACCGCTGTGCATCAGTTTGTTCGCATCGGCGACAACGCCTTTCTGGGCGGCTGCTCGGCGATCGTCGGCGATGTCATTCCCTTTGCCATCGCGGTCGGCAACCGCGCCAGCCTGCGCGGTCTCAACATCATCGGCCTCAAGCGCTCCGGCCTGCCGAGGTCCGAAATCCTTGTGCTGCGCAAGGCTTACAGGATGATCTTCGATCGTTCCCGCACCGTTGGCGAGAACATCGAATTCGCCAAGGCGGAGTTCGCGTCGTCGCCGACCGCCATGAAGATCATCGATTTCATCACCAGTCGCGGCAAGCGGCACTATGCTGTGCCGTCGCTCAAGGGCGGCGATGGCGACGATGTCGATGACGAAGACTGAGACAGCGGCAGCGCGTCTTGATCTTCCGCCGGGCTCCAGGGTCGGCATCATTGCCGGCGGCGGCAGTCTGCCGGTCGAAGTCGCGGCCGGTTCGGCTGAACAAGGTTATCCGCCCTTCGTCATCCTGATGGAAGGCGAAGTCGACCGCATCGCGGAACTCTCCCGATACGATCACGAAAACCTCGCTCTGGAAGGTATAGGCTCGCTCGTCCCATTGCTGCGGCGGCACCGGATCACCCATCTGGTGCTTGCAGGCGAGATCAAGCGCCGGCCGCGAGTGCTTGCGCTGCGCCCCAGTCTCAGCCTGCTCGCGGTGATTCCTTTGGTCGTCATGGCGCTCGCGCGTGGCGATGATGGTCTTCTAAAGATCTTGGCACGGGGCCTCGAAGCGCGTGGAATAAAGGTCGTTGGCGCCCACGAAGTAGTGCCGAATCTTGTCGCCGCCGAAGGCGTGCTGACCAAGGCCGAACCGCGAAAATTGGACTGGCGCGATATTGAGGCGGGCCTTGCGGCAGCAAAGGCCATCGGGGCGCTGGATGTCGGCCAGGCGGCGATCGCGGTTGGCGGCCGGGCAATCGCGCTGGAAGGCATCGAAGGAACAGCCGGCCTGCTTGATCGTGCGAAGCTGCTGCGTGGCCACGGCCGTATTGCGGGCAAGACCCGCGGCGTCCTCGTCAAGTGCGCCAAGCCTGGTCAGGAACTGCGCGCCGATCTTCCATCCATCGGTCCGCAGACGGTCGAGGCAGCGCACGCGGCCGGGCTCGCCGGCATTGCCGTCGAGGCGGGACGCTCGCTGATCCTCGAAGGTCCTGGAACCATCGCACGCGCCAATGCACTCGGCCTGTTCGTCCTTGGCCTGCCTGTCACCACGGAGCCGCGCAATGGCTGACAGGGCATTGAAGATCGCGATCGTTGCCGGAGAGGAGTCCGGCGACCTGCTCGGCGCCGACATAGTACGCTCGCTCAGGCAGGCGGCCGGGCGCGAGGTGCAACTCGTCGGCCTCGGCGGCCGTCATTTGCAGGCGCTGGGACTGGTCTCGCCATTCGATGCCGGTGAGATCGCCCTCATGGGGTTCAGTGCCGTCCTGCGCGACCTGCCGCGCCTGATACGGCGGATCAGCCAACTGGCCAAGACCGTTGCCGACGAAAAGCCGGACTGCCTTGTCACCATCGACAGTCCGGACTTTTCGTTGCGCGTCGCCAAAAAGGTGCGTGCGGCCAACCCGTCGATTCCAATCATCCACTATGTCTGCCCGAGCGTGTGGGCGTGGCGGCCGGGCAGGGCGGTGGCGATGAAGCCCTATGTCGACCACATCCTCTGCATCCTGCCTTTCGAGGTCAAGGAGCTCGATCGGCTCGGCGGGCCACCGGGCACTTATGTCGGGCATCGCCTGACCCACGATGCGGGCTTGCTGGCCGCAGCCAAGGCGCAGGAGCTGCCGCGCGACCTTTCTCCTGATCGCGTCAAGACCCTGCTCGTCCTGCCCGGTTCGCGGCGTGGCGAGGTACGGCGGCTGCTCGACCCGTTCGGCGAGACGGTGTCGATTCTGCGTGCGCGTGGCCACCGCCTACGGCTGCTGCTGCCGACCGTTCCGCATGTCGCCGACCTCGTCAAATCCTCCGTCAACCGCTGGGATGAAAAGCCTGAGATCATCGTCGATCCCCAACGCAAATGGCAGGCTTTCGGCAAAGCCGATGCGGCGCTGATCGCGTCCGGGACGGTATCGCTGGAACTGGCGCTGGCCGGCGTGCCGATGATTTCCTGCTACAGGCTCGACCCGGTCGCGCGCGTCTTGGCGCCGTACCTCGTTTCCGTCTGGTCGGCGCTGCTGCCCAATCTGATATCGGATCGAGCGCTTATTCCGGAATTCTACGACGGCTACATCAAGCCGAACAATCTGGCCCGGCAATTGGAAGCCCTGTTCGCCGACAGCGGCATGCGCGCCTGGCAGAAGAATGGATTTGCAGAGATCACGCGGCGCATGGCGACGGATAGACCGTCCGGCGAGATCGCCGCGCAGGTGGTGATGCGGTATATCAAGAGAGGGAATAGTCAGTAGGGAGTAGGGAAGTTGACCGTGCCTACTGCCTACTGCCTACTGCCCAATCCCCAATCCCTACTCCCAATTCACCGCTTGGCGATCGGCACGTAGTCACGCTCGGGTGCGCCGGTATAGAGCTGACGCGGGCGGCCGATCTTCTGGCGCGGATCCTCGATCATCTCTTTCCACTGGGCGATCCAGCCGACGGTGCGGGCGACCGCGAACAGCACGGTGAACATGGTGGTGGGAAAGCCCAGCGCCTTCAGCGTGATGCCGGAATAGAAGTCGACATTCGGGTAGAGCTTCTTCTCGATGAAATAGGAATCGGTCAGCGCGATCTTTTCCAGCTCCATGGCGATGTCGAGCAGCGGATCGTCCTTGATGCCGAGCTCGCCCAGAACCTCATGTGCCGTCTTCTGCATGATCTTGGCGCGCGGATCGTAGTTCTTGTAGACGCGGTGGCCAAAGCCCATCAAGCGGAAGGGGTCGTCCTTGTCCTTGGCGCGGGCGATGAATTCGGGGATATGATCGACATGGCCGATCTCGCCAAGCATGTTGAGCGCCGCTTCATTGGCGCCGCCATGCGCCGGTCCCCACAGGCAGGCTATACCGGCGGCGATGCACGCAAACGGGTTGGCGCCCGACGAGCCGGCGAGACGAACGGTCGAGGTCGAGGCGTTCTGCTCGTGGTCGGCGTGCAAAATGAAGATGCGCTCCATGGCGCGCGCCAGCACCGGGTTGATCTTGTATTCCTCGCACGGCACGGCAAAGCACATGTGCAGGAAGTTGGCGGCGAAGTTGAGCTCGTTCTTCGGGTAAATGAACGGCTGGCCGATGTGGTATTTGTAGGCCATCGCCGCGATCGTCGGCATCTTGGCGATCAGCCGCATGGAGGCAACCATGCGCTGGTAGGGGTCGGAGATGTCGGTGGAGTCGTGGTAGAAGGCCGACAGCGCGCCGACCACGCCGCACATCACCGCCATCGGATGCGCGTCGCGGCGGAAGCCGGTGAAAAAGCGCGACATCTGCTCATGCACCATGGTGTGGCGCGTCACGCGATAGTCGAAGTCGTCCTTCTGCGCCTTGGTCGGCAATTCACCGTAGAGCAGGAGATAGCAGACCTCGAGGAAATCGCCATGTTCGGCCAACTGGTCGATCGGATAGCCGCGGTGCAGGAGGATGCCGGCGTCGCCGTCGATGAAGGTGATTTCGGACTCGCAGCTTGCCGTCGAGGTGAAGCCGGGATCGTAAGTGAAGGCGCCGGTGGTTGAGTAGAGCGAGGCGATATCGATGACATCAGGCCCGACCGAACCACTTCGCACCTTGAATTCATGGGTCTTGCCGGCGAATGCAAGCGTTGCCGTGGCCTCCTGGGTCTTGCCGCCCAAATCCATTTTTTTCGCAGCTTCGGTCATTGCAAACTCCTTCTTGTTTCCTCATGCCGGCAAAGGCAAAATTCTGCAGAGCGACACGTCGAAAATCACCGCAATGCGCGTATTCGCCACCGCATTTCAGGAGGTGCGTGCCAGATTGGGCCAAGGCCTAATGTTGCACTGCGAAACCCGCCTTTCAATGCCAATCTTCTTGGGCCAGTTTGCTCCTAATCGATTTGATCTGAGATGCGCGCCAGGCTTTCCTCGCGGCCGAGCACGGCGAGCACATCGAACACGCCCGGCGAGGTGCTTTTGCCGGTCAACGCAGCGCGCAAAGGCTGGGCCACCGCGCCGAGCTTGTGACTGCCGGCCGCTGCCACCTCGCGGATCGCCGCCTCCGCCGAGGCGGCTGTCCAGTCACCCGCATCACCCGCAAGCCCGTTCAAAGCTTCGTGAGCACTGCGCAGGATCTTGCGGGCATCGTCGGTAAGCAGAAGGGCCGCCTTGTCGTCGATCGGCAGGGGGCGCGTGGCGAACAGGAAGGCCGCGCCATCGACGAGCTCGACCAGTGTCTTGGCGCGCTCCTTCAGGCCCGGAAGCGCTGCCAGCAACTGCGCCTTGGTGCTGTCGTTCAGGCGCGCGGCGATCGCCGGGCCACCTTCGAGATAGGGCAGGGTGGCGATGAAGATGTCGAACAGTTCGGCATCGCTCATGCGGCGCATATGCGCGCCGTTGATCGCCTCCAGCTTGGCGAAGTCGAAGCGCGCCGCGCCCTTGTTGACATCGCCGATGTCGAACCACGAGATCATATCCTTGATCGACATGATCTCGTCGTCGCCATGGCTCCAGCCAAGGCGCGCCAGGTAGTTGAGCAGCGCCTCCGGCAGGTAACCCATGGCGCGATAGGCCTCGACGCCAAGCGCGCCGTGCCGCTTCGACAGCTTGGCGCCATCGGCGCCGTGGATCAGGGGGATATGCGACATGGACGGCACGTCCCAGCCCATGGCGTTGTAGATCACGGTCTGGCGAGCGGCATTGGTCAGATGATCGTCGCCGCGAATGATATGGGTGACGCCCATATCATGATCATCGACGACGACGGCATGCATGTAAGTGGGATTGCCGTCAGAACGCAGGATGATGAAGTCATCGAGATCTTTGTTGGGAAAGCGCACCTCGCCCTGGACACGGTCATGGACGATGGTCTCGCCTTCGGTCGGCGCCTTGATGCGGATGGCGCCCTTGACGCCTGCGGGCGCCTCAGAGGGGTCGCGGTCGCGCCAGCGGCCGTCATAGCGGGGCGGCAGCCCCTTGGCTCTGGCAGCCTCGCGCATGGCCTCCAGTTCGGCTGGCGTGGCATAGCAATAATAGGCCATGCCCATGCGCACGAGCTCCTCGGCCACCTCGCGGTGGCGCGGCGCACGCTCGAACTGTGACACCGGCTCGCCGTCCCAGCTCAGGCCAAGCCAGGAAAGCCCGTCGAGGATGGCAGCCGTCGCGGCTTCATTGGAGCGTTCACGGTCGGTGTCTTCGATGCGCAGCAGCATCGTGCCGCCAGTGTGCTTTGCATACAGCCAGTTGAACAGCGCCGTGCGCGCGCCGCCTATGTGCAGATAGCCGGTGGGCGAGGGGGCAAAACGGGTGACGACCTTGTCGGACATGGAACTCTCGGAAACCATCTGAAGCGGGTGCGGTTGCGCGGACTTTCGCGCGCCCGGCGTTCATGTAGCATAGGGTGTCGAGGGCGCAAGGGGCAGACCCGATGGCTGGACGAGGCTGGGGCTCGGATCAGGGCGAGGACGCTGCCATCGGCGTCAGCGAACGGTCCCTCTTTGCGCCTCTGCCATTGCCGTCGCCCCTCCTGCCGGATCCCGGCCAAGCGCCGTTACAAGCGCATGTCGCCGCCTCTGTTCCTGTTGCCGAAACCGGCAGGATCGTTCGCGTGCGCCGGCAAATCAGCCTGACATCACTGCCTCGCCTGCGCCACAGCGTGAACACGGCGGCGAGCCTGGAACTCGACCGGGGCGTGGCCTTCCTGCTGGTGCCGGTCTGCCTGGCGATCGGAGCGATCGGCTATTTTTCGCTGACGGCTGAACCCGACTTTGCGAGACCTGTCGCGGTTGTCATTCTGACGGGGATCTGTGCGCTGGTCTCGCGCTCATGGCCAAAGACCCATCTGTGTTTCATGGCGGCACTTTTGTGCGCCCTAGGACTGCTTGCTGCCAAGGTCGAGACGTGGCGTGCGGGCACACAAATGTTGGGCTCGGAAATTTCGACGCAAGTCACCGGCCGCGTCGTCTCGCTCGACCGGATGGAAACCGGCCGTATCCGGCTGACCATCGACGTGACATCGACCGCAAGACCGAAACTGCGCTATGCGCCGGAACGGGTGCGGCTTTCGGCACGCAAGATCCCGGCTGACGTGACCGCCGGCTCCCTCATCACCGGATATGCCAAGCTCTTGCCGCCGACCGGGCCGGTGCGGCCGGACAGCTATGACTTCTCCTTCGACAGCTATTTTGCCGGCATCGGCGGCAGCGGATTCTTTCTCGGCAATCCAAAGCTTGTCGTTAGCGACGATGGCGACATGCCGCTGTCGGCCCGAATTTCCTCTAGCGTGGAAAAAGCCCGTGAAGGCATCGCCGACCATATCAGGGCCAGCGTCGGCGGCGCCGAAGGCGAGATCGCCGCGGCGCTCATCGTCGGCGTGCGCGCCGGCATTCCCGATGAGATCAATGAGGCGATGCGACGTACCGGCATCTACCACATCATCTCCATTTCGGGACTGCATATGGCGCTGGTCGCGGGCACCATCATGGGATTGCTGCGCGGCGCCTTCGCCTTGTTTCCCGACTTTTCCGCGCGTCGCCCGGTCAAGAAGTATGCCGCTGCCGCCGCGCTGTTCTCGATCGCGGCCTATCTCATCATCTCTGGAGTCGTCGTTGCCGCCGAGCGCAGCTTCATCATGCTGGCGGTGATGCTGATTGCCGTGCTGTTCGATCGAGCAGCACTCACCATGCGCAATCTGGCGATCTCGGCGATCGCCGTCATCGTGGTGTCGCCGCATGAGGTGGTCGGCCCGAGTTTTCAGATGTCGTTCGCCGCGACCGCGGCTCTGGTCGGCGCCTATGCCGGCTGGGCGGATCACCGCGCGGGAAAAGCAAGACCGCCGCCGCCAAAGCGATCCGTGCCCGGTTTCCTGACGCGAAAATTCCTGCTGGCGGCAACCGGCCTTGCCATGACCTCGATCATCGCGGGAAGCGCGACGACGCTGTTTGCCATCTGGCATTTTCAGCGTGTCTCGCCGCTCAGCCTGTTTGCCAATCTCGCGGTAATGCCGATCGTCACCGTCGTCATGTTCCTGGCCGTCGCCAGCGCGCTGTTGATGCCTTTCGGATTGGATTGGCCGGCTCTCTACCTGATGGGTAAGGGCCTGACGATGATGATTGCCATATCAGGCTGGATCTCCGAGCGTTCGCCTGTCGATGGGGTCGGGCTGATTTCGCAGCAGTCGGTCCTGTTGGTGGCAATTGCCCTGGTCATCGCGACAATGGCGACAACTTGGCTGCGGCTCGCTGCTCTGCCATTCGCGCTGGCAGGCTTGCTGACCGTCTCGGATACGCGCACGCCGGATGTGCTAATCTCGGAAGACGCCCGGCTGGTGGCGTTGCCGATCGGTGGCGGCGAGCTTGCCGTCAGCCGGGAACGGCCGAACGAATTCACCGTCGACAACTGGAAACGCGCCCTGACATCAGAAACCATCGTCGTGCCAGAGGTGTTCGACAACAGCGATGGGCAATTCGATGTCGCGGATGCCGTTGATCTGCCGCTGGGATCGCCGTTCTATTGCTCCTCAGGCGTTTGCGTGGCCAGGCACATGTCCGGTGCGATCATTGCCTATGTCGAGGACCGCAAGGACGCCTGGAAAGCCTGCGGCTTCGCCGAGCTGATCGTCATCAATGACGCCACCGCGTATGACGCCTGTCACAATCCGCTGGTTCTCGTCATCACCAAGCGGCAACTGGCTCGCAAAGGCAGTGCCGCGGTCTTCTTCGATCGCCAATCGGCGACCACGCCGGCGACGATCAGCTTCGCGGTGGACAGCCCATATCGGCCCTGGCACACGCAACGCAAATACTCTCGTGAGGCAAGGGGGCTGGCACCCTTCAAGAAACCGGAGAAGCCAGCGGCCAACCCACAGCCGCCTCAGTAGCGGCGGATCAGGCCGACGAGCTTGCCTTGCACCTTGACCCTGTCCGGGCCGAAAATACGGGTTTCATAGGCCGGATTGGCGGCTTCGAGAGCAATCGAAGCGCCCTTGCGGCGGAACCGCTTCAGCGTCGCTTCCTCTTCATCGACCAGCGCCACGATGATCTCGCCTGGCTGGGCGGTGTCGGCGTTGCGGATTATGACGGTGTCGCCATCGAAGATGCCGGCCTCGATCATCGAGTCACCCTTGACCTCCAGCGCATAGTGGGCGCCGCCCATGATCATATCCGGCGGCACCGAGATCGAATGCGTCTGATGCTGGATGGCATCGATCGGCACACCGGCGGCGATACGGCCCATGACCGGGATCGACACGGCGGAGACCGCATCGTCATCATTGCCGGGCGAGGGCATCCGCGAAGGCGCCGGCTTGATCTGCCGGCCAAGGGCGCCACCCTGACCGAGACTGCCCTGGATGACGCTTGGCGAAAACTTCTTTGCCGCGTTGAGACCGGGCGCGATCGAGTCCGGCAATCGCAGCACTTCCAGCGCGCGTGCCCGGTTGGGCAACCGGCGAATAAAGCCGCGCTCCTCAAGTGCGGTGATCAGCCGATGAATCCCGGATTTGGAGGCAAGGTCAAGCGCCTCCTTCATCTCGTCGAAGGATGGCGGAATGCCGCTCTCCTTCAGGCGTTCATGGATGAACATCAGCAGTTCATGTTGCTTGCGCGTCAGCATGGCGGCCCCCAGGTTACCTGAAACCAGAATCGAAAAACAAACCCAGAACAAACCCTATCTGTTCCAGTTGTGTTCTGCAACCGTTTAAAGTTTAATGAATTTGTTAAGGCTGCTGAAATTATTTGGCGCTTGCCAGCGGGTCGCGATCAACAGGCGCTAGGCACGGCGATGCGCCTGCTCACATTGAAATTATTATGGTTAATGACCTGTGGCTCATCCTCGACCCAAGGCTTGGCATTATCAGTCTATCGACCTCCACAAAGGACGATATCAATCTTCGGGACGTTCGTTTGCCGTGAACGAAACGGAGCCAAAACGCCAACGTCTGTTGGCATTTGTGGCTGGAAATTCAGCCCTCCGTCATCTGCCAGGCAGTGAGGGCGGCGGCGGTGGATCGCGGGGATCGTTGCGTCAGGTAACGGCTTCCTTGACCGCGAAACGGCGGTCCTTCCATGCGCCCGTGCGCAGAATATCCTCCAGCACCTCAACCGCCAGCCACACATCCTTGTAGCCGACATAGAGCGGCGTGAAGCCGAAACGGATGGTCGATGGCGCACGAAAATCACCGATGACGCCGCGCTCGATCAGCGCCCGCATGATTTGATAGCCGTGATCGTGAAGGAACGACACCTGGCTGCCGCGCCTGGTCGCGTCGCGGGTGGTCTCCAGCGTGAGACCGTAGGCGCCGCACCTGGCTTCGACGAGCTGGATGAACAGTTCTGTCAACGCGACACTCTTCTTTCGCAATGCCGCCATGTCGACGTCATTCCAGATGGCAAGCGCGCCTTTGAGCGCCCGCATCGACAGGATCGGCTGAGTGCCGCACAAAAAGCGGCGGATGCCGGTGCCGGCAACATAACCCCGTTCGAAGGCAAAGGGCCGCGCATGGCCGCACCAGCCGCTGAGCGGCTGGCTGATATCGCCGTGGTGGCGCTGCGCGGCATAGATGAAGGCCGGTGCGCCCGGACCGCCGTTGAGGTACTTGTAGGTGCAGCCGATGGCGAAATCGGCATTTGCGTGATCGAGCTCGACGGGCAGGGCGCCGGCGGTGTGGCAAAGATCCCAGACGATCAGCGCTCCGGCCGCATGAGCTTTGCGCGTCAGCGCCGCCATGTCGCGCAGTTCACCCGATTTGTAATTGACGTGATTGACCAGCACCACCGCGACGTTTTCGTCGATCAGCTCTTCGATGGTCGGCGCGTCGACACCCGCGAGGCGCAGCAGGACGCCATCCCGGGTCGAGGCCACGCCTTCGGCGATGTACAGGTCGGTGGGAAAACTGTCACCTTCGGCGACGATGGCCGACCGGCCGGGCCGCATCTCCATCGCCGCGTGCAGCACCTTGTAGATGTTGGTCGATGTCGTGTCGCAGACAACGGTCTGGCCGGCCGCGGCTCCTATCAGGCGTCCGAGCTGGTCGCCGAGTTCGATTGGCATCTCGAACCATCCGGCCGTGTTCCAAGCTCGGATGAGATCCTGGGCCCATTCTTGGGTCGCCGCCTGCTGCAGCTCGCTGAAAACGGCATGAGACGCTGCCCCCAGTGAATTGCCGTCGAGATAGATCATCCCCTCCGGCAGAATGAAACGGTCGCGCATGGCCCGCAGCGGATCCGTGGCATCCATCGCTTCGACTGCGGCGAGATCAGGAATTCCACTCATGGTCGGTCAGTCCCCGGTTGTTCGCGAAGGGTTTTCCGCCACAGCGCGTCCCCTCGGTGTGCCTGTTTTCATTTCGACGTCAGAGCCGGGTGCGGACCGTCCACAGCTCCGGGAACAGCACGACCTCGAGCATTTTCTTCAGATACGAAGCACCCGACGTGCCGCCGGTGCCGCGTTTCAGGCCGATGATGCGCTCCACCGTGGTGACGTGGTTGAAGCGCCAGCGGCGGAAGTAGTCCTCGAAGTCGACCAGCTTCTCGGCCAGTTCGTAGAACATCCAGTAGCGCTGCGGATCGCGGTAGATGGTCTGCCAGGCGACCAGCACCTCTTCATTCTCGGTTCGCGTCTCACGCCAGTCCGTGCGCCTGGCATCGGCACCGATGTCGAATCCGTTGCGCGCCAAAAGCAGCAGAGCCTCGTCATAGAGCGACGGCTCGGCCAGGATCGCTTCCAGCTTCCCGCTCAGGTCGGGCCGATGCTTGTGCGGCCCGAGCATTGCCAGGTTTCGGTTGCCGGCCATGAACTCGATGGCGCGATACTGCCAGGACTGGAAACCCGAGGACTGGCCGAGCGCGTCGCGGAACTCGGTGTATTCGCTGGGCGTCATCGTCCGCAGCACGTCCCAGGCATTGTTCAGCTGCTCGAAGATGCGCGCAACGCGCGACAGCATCTTGAAGCTCGGCTCGAGCCGGTCGGCGCGGATGGAACGGATCGCGGCGCCAATCTCGTGCAGAGCAAGCTTCATCCAGAGCTCGGAGGTCTGATGCTGGATGATGAACAGCATCTCGTCATGCGCCGATGACAGCGGCGTCTGGGCCTCCAGCACTTTCTCCAGGTGCAGGTAGTCGCTGTAGGACATGCGCTCCTTGAACGACATCTGGGCGCCTTCGGACGCCGGATCGTACGGTTGGCTCAATTGATTTTCTCCGTGCGCAGCCGGAAGCGCTGGATCTTTCCGGTCTGGGTCTTGGGCAGAGCGGCGATGAATTTTACCGATCGCGGATATTTATAGGGCGCGATCGTTGCCTTGACATGGTCCTGCAGGCGCTTGGTGGTGAGGGCGTCGGGCGCGACGCCCTGCACCAGCACGACATGCGCCTCGACGATCTGGCCGCGTTCGGCGTCCTCTGCACCGATCACCGCGCATTCGGCGACGTCCGGATGCGCCAGCAGCGCCGCCTCGACCTCGGGACCGGCGATGTTGTAGCCGGCGCTGACGATCATGTCGTCGGAGCGTGCGGCGAAATGGAAGAAGCCGTCCTCGTCCTGCGTGAAGGTGTCGCCGGTGAGGTTCCAGCCGTCGCGCACATATTCCTTCTGCCTGTCATCGGCCATGTAGCGGCAGCCGGTCGGGCCGCGCACCGCCAGCCTGCCGGTCGTGCCGCGCGGCACCTCGCGCATCTCGTCATCGACGATGCGCGCCTCATAGCCGCCCACCGGCTTGCCGGTCGACGCAGGCCTCATGTCATCGAAGCGGTTGGAGATGAAGATGTGCAGCATTTCGGTGGCGCCGATGCCGTCGAGGATCGGCTTGCCGGTCTTTTTCGTCCACTCTTCGAAAACCGGGGCGGGCAAGGTTTCGCCGGCCGAAACGGCGACGCGCAGCGACGACAGGTCGGCACCTTCATCCATGGCCTTCAGCATGGCGCGGTAGGCAGTCGGCGCGGTGAAGGAGATCGTCGCTTTGTAGGTCTCGATGATGTGGATCATGTTGGGTGGCGTCGCCTGCTCCAGCAGCGTCGCCGCCGCACCGAAGCGCAGGGGAAAGATAGCGAGCCCGCCAAGGCCGAAGGTGAAGGCCAGCGGCGGCGAGCCGACGAAGATGTCGTCCGCCGTCACCTCCAGGATTTCGCGTGCATAGGCGTCGGCAATGATCAGGAGGTCGCGGTGGAAATGCATCGTCGCCTTCGGAACGCCTGTCGTGCCCGAGGTGAAGCCGAGCAGGGCGACATCGTCGCGGCCCGTGTCGACTGCGGTGAACGTCACCGGCTTGTCGAGCGCGGCGCGATCGAGTTCAGCATCATGGTTGGCGGTGCCGTCGAAACCGATGACCTGCCTGAGGAATGCGCTGTCCTTGGCGCACACGGTCATCTCGTCCATCAGCCTGGTGTCGCAGAGCGCAACGGTGATCTCGGCCTTGTCGACGATCTTGGCGAGTTCGCCGGCGCGCAGCATCGGCATGGTGTTGACGACCACGGCACCGACCTTGGTGGCGGCCAGCCAGCAGGCGACCATGGCGGGGTTGTTGGCCGAGCGGATCAGCACCCGGTTGCCCGGCTTGACTCCGTAATTCTCGACCAGCGCGTGGGCCAGCCTGTTCGTCCAGTCGGACAGTTCCTTGTAGGTGCGGCGGCGGCCATTGCCGATCAGGGCGGTGTGGTCGCCGAGACCTTTTTCGACCAGCCTGTCGGTCAGTTCGACACCGGCGTTGAGGCGTTCGGGATAGTCGAAGCCGTCGAGCAGGATTTCAGGCCATTGCTCCGGCGGCGGCAGGTGATCGCGCGTGAACGTGTCGATATGCGCTGAAGGCCCAAGCATGTCGCCGCTATCCCGTCTGCTGCCTGACCAGTGCGCGATGCGCCTTGGCCGGATGTAGTGGATCCTAAGGTCCTGCTCTGAGGAAGCTTCGTACTACCCATCGCACCTGCTGAGATGCGCCCAGAAAGGGTGAACATCTGCAGGTTCGGGCAGCACAGCAGACCTCCCATTGTCGGCTGTTCGTTGGGGCAGGATCGCACCAGTCGAAATTTGTTTCAAGCCTAAAATGTTTTTGCTCAGGGCATTGACGCATGGCATGGCGGTGGCCATTGCTAGCAAGTAGCGATGCCGTCTTGGGGAAGGGCGCAGATGTTCGAACGTCACATCGTCGATTGGGATGATGCCTATGCCAACGGCGCCAACATCGCGGGCAGTGATCGCTGGCCGTCTGCATGGGCGGAGCCAGCGCAAGCATTCCGCGATGCGCTGTCGGCGCAGGGCCGGGCGCGGCTCGACATCGCCTATGGCGACGGACCGCGCAATCGGCTCGATCTTTTCCTTCCCAGGGCCGCGCCCAAAGGGCTGGTGGTGATTATCCATGGCGGTTACTGGCTGGAGACCGACAAGAGCTTGTGGTCGCACCTCGCCAATGGCGCGGTCGGCAGTGGCTTCGCCGTGGCGATGCCCTCCTACACGCTGTGCCCGAACATACGCATCGCCGGCATCGTCAGGGAGATTGGTGCGGCGATCGGCGAGGCGGCGGCAATGGTCGACGGACCGCTGATGCTGACCGGGCATTCGGCCGGCGGCCATCTTGCCACCCGGATGGTGACGATATCAACGCCGCTGGCTGCCGATGTGGCGCGGCGCATACGCCACGTCATTTCGATTTCAGGCCTCCACGATTTGCGTCCGATCATCCGCACCGGGATGAACAAGGCACTGGCAATCGACGAAGAAGAGGCGCTGGCTGAAAGTCCGGCGCTGCTGCGACCCATGGACGGCGCCCGCATCACCTGCTGGGCCGGTGGTGGCGAGCGCGCTGAGTTTCTGCGTCAAAATGCATTGCTTGCCAATATCTGGACCGGCCTCGGCGCCACCACCAGCGTCGTGATCGAGCCCGACCGGCATCATTACAGCATTGTCGACGGCCTTGCCGACCCGGCGCATCCGCTGACGCAGAGCCTGATCTCGAACTAGAGCCGGGATCATTTTCTCGTCTGTTATGAATGGCTTGTTCGGGATTCCTCAGCGCAGCATCAAAACGCTGCAAGCCTCGCCCGCGGCTGCTGCAGGGGCAAACGGCGCCCGCACGATCAGCCCGTTGGCGTCGGCCAGCATTCTCAGCATCGAGGAATCCTGGATACCGAACGGCGTCGCCACCAGCACGCCGTCATCTTCCCTGACCACGGCTCGGACATAGTCCTGGCGCAAATCATTGGCCGGCATTGCGGCGCCCAATCGCGCTTGGCGAACGTCCTGTCGATGATTGCGGCCGCCGAGCCGCGCCAGCAGCGGCTTCAGGAACAACTGCGAGCAGACCAGGCTTGCCACCGGATTGCCGGGCAGGCCGATGCACCTGATATCGCCGAGGCGGCCGAACATCAGCGGCTTGCCGGGGCGCATGGCGATCTTCCAGAAGCCGAGCGTCATGCCTTCGCCGGTCAGCACGTCGTGGATCAGGTCGTGATCGCCGACCGAGGCGCCACCAAGCGTCACGATGACATCCGCACCGGCCGCGACCGCTTGTCTGATCAGGGCAGCGATAGCCTCCTTGCGATCGGCGGCAATGCCGAGATCGAGCGCGCGGGCGCCGACCGAGTGTGCGGTGGCAGCGACGCCATAGGCATTGGACGAGATGATCTGGTCCGGGCCGAGATCACTGCCCGGCGGCAGCAATTCGTCGCCGGTGGCGATAATGGCGACCAGCGGCCGTTTCACCACGCTGACCCGGGGATGGTTGGCCGATGCTGCCAGCGACAGTGCCGCCGGGTCGAGCAAGCGGCCTTTCTCCAGTAGCATGTCGCCTGTTGAAAAATCGAGGCCGATGCGGCGGATATTGCGCCATTGCGCTGTCGGCTCGATCACTTCGATATCGCCGCCGCCGAGGTCGCGGACATTCTCCTGGATGACGATGGTGTCGGCGCCTTCGGGCAGCGGCGCGCCGGTGAAGATGCGCACGGCCTGCGTCTGGCCGACCGTGCCGTCGAAGCCACGTCCAGCCGGCGCTATGCCGATCACCGACAGCCTGGATGGGACCGACGTGACGTCGGCGGCGCGCGCCGCATAGCCGTCCATGGCGGAAGCATTGAAAGGCGGCTGGGTGCGAAGAGCAACGACCGGTTCCGCCAGAACACGATCCACCGCCTCGAACAGAGGAACGCTTTCGCCGGCTAGAGGTGCCGCACCATCGAGCAGGCGTTCAAGCGCCTCCGCGATAGGAACCAGCGCCATCAGGCGCTCGCCTTGTAGTCACCCGACTTGCCACCCGTCTTTTCGACCAGGCGGATGCCGGTGATGACCATGGCGCGGTCGACTGCTTTCGCCATGTCGTAGATGGTCAGGCAGGCTACCGAAGCGGCGGTCAGCGCTTCCATCTCGACACCCGTCTTGCCGGTGACGCGCGCCAGCGCGGTGACCTTCAGGCCCGGCAAAGCATGGTCGGGCTCGATGTCGACGGAAACCTTGGTCAAAAGCAGCGGGTGGCAGAGCGGGATTAGTTCATGCGTCTTCTTCGCCGCCATGATACCGGCGATGCGCGCGGTGCCGAGCACATCGCCCTTCTTGGCGTTGCCGGCGAGGATCATCTTCAGCGTCTCGGGCTGCATCGCGACAAAGCCTTCGGCGATCGCCGTGCGCGTTGTTTCTTCCTTGTCGCCGACATCGACCATGTTGGCCTCGCCCTGCGCGCCGAGATGGGTAAGGCCTGATACCATCGTCAGATAGCCTCGGCCAAAGCCTTGCCTGTCAGAAGCAGGCGCGTCGCCGCGGTGACGTCCTGTTGCCGCATCAGGCTCTCGCCGACAAGAAAAGTGCCGATGTCGCTCTTTTGCAGCCTGAGGCAGTCGTCATGCGAGAAAATACCGCTCTCGCTGACCAGCAAGCGGTCGGCCGGCACCATTGTCGCCAGCCGCATGGAAGTGTCGAGGCTGGTCTCGAATGTACGCAGATTGCGGTTGTTGATGCCGATCAGTCGCGACGACAATTTTAGCGCGCGCTGCGTCTCGGTCTCGTCATGCACTTCGACCAGTGCATCCATGCCGAGTTCGAACGCCGTCGCCTCGAGTTCGCTCGCCAGGGCGTCGTCGACGCTGGCCATGATGATCAGGATGGCATCCGCGCCCCAGGCGCGGGCTTCGTAGACCTGATACGGATCGAACAGGAAATCCTTGCGCAGCGCCGGCAGCGCGACGGCGGCTCGCGCCCGGGTGAGAAATTCAGGCGCACCTTGGAAGGACGGTGCATCGGTCAGCACCGAAAGACAGGCAGCACCACCCTTGGCATAGGCCTGCGCCAGAGCCGGTGGATCGAAATCGGCACGGATCAGACCCTTGGAGGGGCTCGCTTTCTTGATCTCGGCGATCAGCGCGAAGGCGCCGGATTTGCGCTTCGCTTCCAGTGCGGCAAGAAAACCGCGCGGTGCGTCGGCATCTTTTGCCCGGACCTTGATTTCGGCCAACGGCACGCGTGCCTTTGCCGCCGCGATCTCGTCGCGCTTGTAGGCCTCGATCTTGCGAAGAATGTCAGACACGCTCTATCCGTTATCCGTTCGAAATCTCGACCAGCCTGTCGAGCACTTGCAGGGCACGGCCGCTATCGATGGCTTGCGCCGCCGCCGCGATGCCGTCGCCAAGCGTCGTCGCCTTGCCGGCCACAACCAGTCCGGCACCGGCGTTCATCAGCACGGTGTCGCGATAGGCGCCGGCGCCGCCGCCCAGCATATCGCGCAAGGCCTTGGCGTTGTAGTCCGCATCGCCGCCGCGCAACTCATCCTTGCTATGGCGCGCCAGCCCAACCGCTTCAGGGGTCAGCGTGAAGCTGCGGATTTCGCCGCCGATCAGTTCGGCGACCTGCGTCTCGCCGGTGGTGGTGATCTCGTCATAGCCGTCGCCATGGGCGACCCAGACATGCTCGGCACCCAGCGCCTTCAGTGTCTCGGCAACCGGCAGGATCCATTCCGGCAGGAACACACCGACCAGCTGCCGCTTGACGCCGGCCGGATTGGAGAGCGGCCCGAGCAGGTTGAATATGGTGCGGGTGCCGAGTTCGACGCGGGTCGGGCCGACATGCTTCATCGCAGGATGATGCGCGGGCGCGAACATGAAGCCAACGCCTGCCTCGTGGATGCAACGGCTAATGAAATCGGGCGAGATGTCGATCTTGACCCCGAGCGCCACCAGCACATCGGCTGCCCCTGTCAGCGACGACAGGCCGCGATTGCCGTGTTTGGCAACCGGCACGCCGCTGCCGGCAACGACGAAGGCCGATGCCGTCGAAATGTTGACGCTGTGAGAATTGTCGCCGCCGGTACCGACGATGTCGACGGCATCGGTGGGCGCGTCGACGTGCAGCATCTTGGCCCGCATGGTTGCGACGGCGCCTGAAATCTCGCTCACCGTCTCGCCGCGCACGCGCAGCGCCATCAGGAAGCCGCCGATCTGGCCGGGGGTCGCATCACCCGACATGATGATGTCGAAAGCCTCGCGCGCTTCCTCGAAGGAAAGCGCGCTACCGGTCGCGATCTTGGCGATATGGGTTTTCAGCGCGCTCATCTTGTCGAGGCTTGGGCGACGGCGGCCTGGTCGATGCGAACGTCGTACTGCGTCTGCAACTGCGCCACCAATTGGTCGAGCAGGTCGTCCGACATGCCGGAGGTGAAGGATTTCTGTGCGTCATCCGGCACCGAGCTGGCATCGGCTCCGGCGGGCTCGAACACTTCGGCGACCTTGTACAGGATCTGCCCGTCGCCGGTGGGCGAGGGGATCAGGCCGGTACCGCCTTCGCCGACACCGAACATCGCTGCCGCACCCTCCTTACCGAAGTCGACGTCGTCAGCCTCACGCTTAACACCGCGCTTGGTCTGCTTTTCGAGCTTCAGTTCGCTGGCGATGACATCGAGCGTTGCGCCGGCCTTGAGCCGCTTTTCCAGCTCGTCAGCCTTGGCGGCGAGCCGCTTGCTTGTTTCCGCCGCCGTCCAGTCGGCCACGACTTTCTGACGAACCTCATCCAGCGTGCGGTCGCGAGCCGGCGTGATGGACGCCACCTCATAGAAGACGAAGCCGTTGTCGGCTGTGGTCAAGGCATCGTTTTCCGTGTTGGGTTCGGCGTCGAAGACCGCTTTGATCAGCTCCGGCGATTGCGGCAGGTCCTTGACGATGCTTGCATCTGGCCGCAGCCCACTGCGATCGATGGCGTCGATGGTGACGACCTTCAGCTTCAGCTTGGCCGCGGCCTCAGCCAGCGAACTGCCGGCGGCGCGGGTGTCATCGTAATTGTCACGCACGTCCAGAAGGATGCGGCTTGCCTCGCCCAGCGCCAGATCCTTGCGGATCTGATCGGACACCTCGGCCAGTGGCTTCACCACCTCGGGCTTGATCTCGGTGACGCGCAGCAGCACCGGACCGAAGGCGCCTTGCACGACCTGGCTGACTTCATTGGCGTTGAGCGAAAAGGCCGCGTCGGCGACCGCCTTGTCGGCGATCTTGTCCTTGGCAAGCGTGCCGAGCAACGTGTCGGCCGGCGTCTTGCCTTCCGCCGTGACCAGCTTGTCGAAAGTGGCGCCGGCCTTGAGCGAATCGAGTGCGGCCTTGGCCGCATCCGGCGTCTTGAACACGAGCTGCTCCACGGTGCGCAGTTCCGGCGTGGTGTAACGCGCCTTGTTCTTGTTGTAGTCGTCGCTGACCTGGCTGTCGGTGACGGCTGTCGTATCCATGATGTCGACGGGTTCGAGGCGGACATAGGAGAATTTGCGGTATTCGGGTGCCGCATATGTCTTCTTGTTGGCTTCGAAATAGGCCGAGAGCACACTGTCGGACGGTGCCGCGATCGGCTCGACAAGTGCCTTGGGTAGCGTCAAATAGTCGATGGTGCGGTCTTCGCCGCGATAGAGCGCAACCGCCTTGAAGAAAGTGTCCGGAGCCTTGAGGCCATCCGAGACCGCCTCGACAATCTGCTGGCGCACCGCCACCTGGGCACGGTTCTTAAGATAATCCTCGGGCCGCATGCCGATCTGCTGCAGCATATATTCGAACGTTCTGCGGTCGAACTGCCCGCCCGGGCCTTTGAAGGCCGGGTCTTCGCGTGTCAGCTCGGCCAGCCGGTCCTTGGAAAGTCCGAGGCCCAGCTTGCGGGCCTGTTCGTCGAGAACGGCACCCGAGACGAGCTGCGCCAACACCTGGTTGTCGACACCGAGCGCCTTTGCCTGTTCGTGGCTGAGACGCTGGCCGAACTGCTGCGACATGACGGCGAGCTGGCGATCGTAGGCGAGACGGTATTCGTTGATCGACACTTTGGTGCCGCCGGCCGTTATGACCGAATCATGGCCGGCCAAACCGCCCATCAGCCGTCCGGAAACGCCCCAAACCAAAAAGCTGAGCACCAGCAGCACCAACAGCCCCTTCGCGACCCAGGTGCCTGCCGCGCTTCTCAATATACCAAGCATTTTTACTTCCGATTTATGCGCATTTTCGCATGCGCCGAGTCTGAAACAAGCGCAATAGCGCCCTTCCGGTCCACTGTCGATTGCTTTGTGGCCTGATTTTGGTAGTGAGGGCCAGAGCCCGATATCGCCCGGAGAAGCAAACCCATGACACCAGGAATTCGCCCGCTCGTCGCCGGCAACTGGAAAATGAACGGCACCAGCGCCTCCCTCAACGAGCTCAGGATGATCGGCAACGGCTTCATGAGCGGACTTGACGCGGAGACCGAAGCACTGGTTTGCGTTCCCGCGACCCTGCTTGCCCACGCCGCGGAGATCCTGTCACGCACGCCGGTGCATGCCGGCGGCGAGGATTGCCACACCAAGGAGAGCGGCGCCTACACCGGCTGCATCTCGGCGGAAATGCTCAGGGATGCCGGTGCAAGCCATGTCATCGTTGGCCATTCCGAATGCCGCGAGCAACACGGCGAGGATGATGCCACTGTCCAGGCCAAGGCCTCCGCCGCCTGGCGCGCCGGGCTTGTGGCCATCATTTGCATTGGCGAGACGCATGAGCAGCGTGAAGCGGGCGCCACACTGGACGTGCTGTCGCGGCAGGTCGATGGTTCGGTCCCGCCAAGCGCCACACCGTCCAACACCATCATTGCTTATGAGCCGGTATGGGCGATTGGCACCGGCCTGACGCCGACCGCCGCCGATGTGGCCGAAGCACACGCGCATATTCGCGAAAAGCTGTCGGAAAAGCTCGGCGGCGTTGCGGCCAAGGTGCGCATTCTCTATGGCGGCTCGGTCAAGCCTTCCAACGCGGTCGAATTGCTCGGCGTCAGGAATGTCGACGGGGCGCTGGTCGGCGGCGCCAGCCTGAAAGCGGCGGATTTCCTAGCTATTGCCGAGGCCTATCGCAATATTGCTTGAAGACATTCGCCACGCCGGACAGGGCTTCCGGTGCCTGAAATCGTTGCAAAGGACGGGTTGCTTCCCATATTCCGGCCACGGGCTTGGAAATGCCGTCAAAGCATTGTATTGAGCCGCCTCCAATTCACCGGTCGTGTCCGCGGCCGGGCAAGGCCTTGCCAGGATAAACTATGGAAACCGTACTGATCGTCATCCATCTCATGGTTGTGCTCGCCCTTGTCGGCGTGGTGCTGCTGCAGCGCTCCGAAGGCGGCGGCCTCGGCATCGGTGGCGGCTCCGGCTTCATGACCGCGCGTGGCGCTGCCAATGCGCTGACGCGTGCGACGGCGATCCTGGCGGCCGCCTTCTTCGCCACCTCCTTGACCCTGTCGATCGTCGCCCGCTACGGCGAGAAGCCGATCGACATCCTCGACCGCGTGCCGGCGACATCGGACGGTGCAGGCAAAGGCGTGCTCAACCAATTGCCCGGCACGACCACCCCGGCGCCCGCAGGCACCACCACGCCGACGCCGCCGTCAGGCAACGATGCCGCGGCTCCGGCGACCGCGCCGGCCACGGCGCCTGCCGCCGGTTCGACGCCGCCGGCAACCAATGGCGCCGCTCCCGCCGCGCCGGCGGCCCCGCAGGTTCCTAACCAGTAGTCTTCGGCGGCTGAAGCCGCGATCTGTGCTCGTTTGAACACAGTCGCGGCAAATGCAGCGAGATCACAAAGATTCGACTGGGTGAGGTACGACCTCACGCTTGAGGCCCCCGCGCTTATTCGACTATAGATTGCGCGCGGCACTTCCGGCGCCCTTGGGGGGCGCTGGGCGACGCCGTGGGCAACAAGCATAGAACGATCGGATCTTCGCCATGCAGCTTCGCAGCTTCATTTTCCTGGGACTTTGTGCCGCAATCGGCATCAGTTCCCCAGCCTTCGCTGGCGTTCCGGCCAATATGGCCGCACAGCCTTCGGTTGAAACAACCTCCGCCATCAACGTCGCCGTCAAAAGTGACGCGTCGCAATTGAAGCTTCTCAAGAAGAAGAAAAACCCGACGCCCGACGACCTCGCCCAGATCAAGAAGATCGAGGCCAAGATCGTTGCCGACAAGGAGGCCGCCAAAGCCAAGGCGCTCGAAGCCAGGAAACTGGCGATGCGCGAGGCGGCCAAGGCCAAGGCCGACGCTGAACGGCAGGCGTTCCTTGCCAAGAAGGGCAAGAGCGCGCCGGCAACCGAGGTGGCCGATGCCAAGCCGGCCAAGAAGCAGGTTGCCAAGATCATCGAGCCTATCGAACCGATCGCACCGATCCAATCGGCAGAGCCGCTTCCGGCAGAGGCGATGAACGTCGCCTTGACCGGCAACAATGGCGAGCTGCGCAGCGAGGTCATCGGCCAGAAGCAGCCGAGCAGCGGTGGTCTGTTCGCCGGTCTCTTCGGCGGGACCTCGTCCGGGTCTTCGATAAGCTATCTCCCTGAGACACGGGCTCTCGACCAGGTGCTCGCCAAGAGGGAAGCCAAGAAGCAGTTCAAGGTGAAGCCGGAATTCGTGCCGCAGGACGTGGAATTCAGCGGTTACGATGCGGGCACCATCGTCATCGACACCAGCGCGCGGCGCCTCTACCTCGTCGAATCGTCCTCCACCGCCCGCCGCTACGCCATTGCGGTCGGCCGCGAGGGTCTGCAGTACAAGGGTACGGTTGCGGTCGGCGACAAGCAGGAATGGCCGCGCTGGATCCCGACGCTGGACATGCAGAAGCGTGAGCCGAAGCATTATGGCCAGTACAAGGACGGCATGCCCGGCGGTGGCCAGAACCCGCTCGGCGCCCGCGCCATCTACCTCTATGACGGCAAGAAGGACACGCATCTGCGTATCCACGGCACCATCGCGCCGCAGTCGATCGGAACCAGCGCCTCGAATGGCTGCTTCCGCATGATCAACGAGCACGTCATGGACCTCTACAGCCGCGTCAGGGTTGGCACCAAGGTCGTTATCATCTGACGTTTTCGTCATCCTGCCGAAAGGGCCGGCTCAGCCGGCCCTTTTGTTTTGCCCTGTTCACGATCCGAGCGCCTTCTTGGGAAAAAACCTTCGCGGTGGTTTTTTCTCTGGCGGAATCAATCCGGCCGCGTTAAGCGATGACTCCCATGGCGCGATATGTATTCATCACAGGCGGCGTGGTTTCCTCACTTGGAAAAGGCATAGCCGCAGCGGCCCTTGGGGCTCTCCTGCAGGCGCGAGGCTATCGCGCACGCATCAAAAAACTCGACCCCTACCTCAATGTCGATCCGGGCACGATGTCGCCGTACCAGCATGGCGAGGTTTTCGTCACTGATGATGGCGCGGAAACCGATCTCGATCTTGGCCATTACGAGCGCTTCACCGGCCGCTCCGCCAATCAGCAGGACAACATCACCACCGGCCGCATCTACAAGAACATCATCGAGCGTGAGCGGCGCGGCGATTATCTCGGCGCAACCGTGCAGGTCATTCCGCACGTCACCGACGAGATCAAGAATTTCGTCCTCAACGGCAATGACGACTATGATTTCGTGTTGTGCGAGATCGGCGGCACGGTCGGCGACATCGAGGCGATGCCGTTCCTGGAAGCTATTCGCCAGCTTGGCAACGACCTGCCGCGCAACAACGCCGTCTACGTCCATCTGACGCTGATGCCCTACATCCCGACGGCAGGCGAGCTGAAGACCAAGCCGACCCAGCATTCGGTCAAGGAGCTGCGCGGCATCGGCATCGCGCCCGATATCCTGCTGGTCCGTGCCGACCGCGCCATTCCCAAGGAAGAGCGCAGAAAACTGTCGCTGTTTTGCAATGTGCGCGAAAGTGCCGTGATCCAGGCGCTCGACGTGCCGCATATCTACGATGTGCCGATGGCATACCATAGGGAAGGGCTCGATTCGGAAGTGCTGGCTGCCTTCGGCATCGATCCGGCGCCGAAGCCGCGCATGGAGCCGTGGCAGGCGGTGTCCAACCGCATCCACAATCCGGAAGGCGAGGTCACCATCGCCGTGGTCGGCAAATATACCGGCCTCAAGGATGCCTACAAATCGCTGATCGAGGCGCTGTCGCATGGCGGCCTGGCCAACCACGTCAAGGTCAAGCTCGACTGGATCGAATCGGAGATCTTCGAAAAGGAGGATCCGACGCCATGGCTGGAAAAGGTGCATGGCATCCTGGTTCCCGGCGGCTTTGGCGAGCGCGGTGCCGAAGGCAAGATACTGGCGGCGAAGTTCGCGCGCGAGCGCAAGGTGCCGTATTTCGGCATCTGCTTCGGCATGCAGATGGCCTGCATCGAGGCGGCGCGGTCGCTGGCCGGCGTCGAACATGCGTCTTCGACCGAGTTTGGTCCGACCGAGGAACCGGTCGTCGGCCTGATGACCGAATGGCTGAAAGGCAACATGCTGGAGAAGCGCCGGGAAACCGGCGATCTCGGCGGCACGATGCGGCTCGGCGCCTATCAGGCCGAACTCGCCAAGGGCTCCAAGATCGCCGAGATTTACGGCGACACACAGATTTTCGAGCGCCATCGCCACCGCTACGAGGTCAATGTCGACTACAAGGAGCGGCTCGAAGATTGCGGCCTGGTGTTTGCCGGCATGTCGCCCGACGGCGTGTTGCCGGAAACGGTCGAATATCCGGACCATCCGTGGTTCATCGGCGTGCAGTATCACCCGGAACTGAAAAGCCGGCCGCTTGACCCGCATCCGCTGTTCGCCAGTTTCATCGAGGCGGCGGTGGAGCAGAGCCGGTTGGTGTAGCGATCAGGTCGGGCGGCAATGCAGACCTATGTCGCACTGCTTTACAGCATCATCCTGGGCGAGGGCCGCCGGGTCGTCATGGCCGACCTCAAGGCCATGGCCGAAGAGCTCGGGCTGAACAACCCGCGCACGCTGGTGGCGACGGGCAATCTGGTCTTCGAGGCACCGGCAACTGATATCGCCGACCTCGAACAGTGGTTGGAGGCAGCCTTTAAAAAAACCTTCGGCCGCCATGTCGACATCATCGTGCGTGGTGCCGAGGACTGGCTGAAGCTTGCCGCCGGCAATCCGTTCCCGGCTGATTCTGCTAAAGCAGGCGATCAGGTGGCGGTGCGCGTGATGCGTAAGCCTGCACCCCAGGAGGCCGTGACGGCACTGCAGGCTTATGCCGCCGAGGACGAGAAAGTGACTTCGCTCGGCGGCGACATTTGGGTCGTCTTTTCACGCGAGAGGCCAAGCTCGCGGCTGCTTGCGGCGATGAATCACAAGCGCATGGGCACAGGCACGTCGCGCAACTGGAACACAGTGCGCAGATTGGCCGAGATGCTCGGGTAGGTTTGGGGCGGCACTCGCCGCCCCAAATTCACCTTGTCAGGCTTTCGCGGTCCTGGCGCCGGCGCCCAAAGCGGCGGTGCGCAGCACGTAGTAGATGATGCCGGCGATCGCCACGCCGAAGAACCAGCCATAGACGCCCCACCAGGATGGAAGCCAGTTGGTGAAGTTGGGCAGGATCGACGAGAAGATGGCGCCGATGCCGGCGGCGATAAAGGCATTGACGTGCCAGCCGCCCTGGAAACGGAACTCGCCGTCTTCGCGGTAAAGCGCTTCGACGTCGACCTCACCCTTCCGGATCAGGTAGTAGTCGACCATCATCACCCCGAAGATCGGCCCCATCGTCGCGCCGATGATGTTGACGAAGGAAGCGGCACTGCCTTCCCATGGCGCGAAGGGATAGAGCAGCAGGGCAATGACGGCCGCGATATAGCCGCCCTTCTTGAAGTCGATCTGCCTGGGGAAGACGTTGGAGAAGTCGAAGGCCGGCGAGACGAAATTAGCGACCACGTTGATGCCCAGGGTCGCAACCGCAAAGGTCAGGGCTGCGAGCGCCGCCAGGAACCAGCTGTCGAATTTCGCCGAGATCTGGTCGGGATGCAGCAGCACCTCGCCATAGACGTCAAAGGCGGCAATGGTGGTGACGCCGGCGACCAGCGAGAACAGGATGAGGTTGATCGGCAGGCCCCAGATGTTGCCCTTGCGCAGCGATGCCTTGTCCGGCGCGTAACGGGCGAAATCGCAGAAGTTGAGATAGAGCGCCGAGAAATAGGTGACCCAGATTGCTGCCACCGCAAACAGCGAAGTCCACGAGCCGGGCGTGCCGGGCACGCCCGCGTCCTTCGTCTTGTCCAGCAACACGTCCATCGGGATGTCGCTGGTGAAGGCAAATCTCCCGGATTTGACGCAGAGATAGATCGCCAGGATCAGCATCATCACCCACACTGCGGGGCCGGCCCAGTCCTGGAAGCGGCGCACCGTTTCCATGCCGTTCTGGATGATCAGCAGTTGCAGCCCCCAGATGACCACGAAGCAGATCACCTCCAGGCCGGTATGGCCGAGGAAATGCGTGCTGGCGTTGAAATCGGCGAACCACTGCGTGCGGATCAGCAGCGCCACGATCGCGCCCGAGGCGGCGGCCGTCTGCGCGCCGTACCAGAAGCAGGCGACGATGGCGCGCACCAGTGCCGGTATGTTGGCGCCCCAGATGCCGAAAGAGGCGCGGGCAAGCACGGGGTAGGGCACGCCCGTCTTCACGCCGGCATAGCCGACCATGTTCATCAGCGCGTAGATGATCAGCGATCCGATGCCTATGGCGATGATGAAATTGACAAAGCCGCCGCAGAACAGGAACAGACTGGCGGCGAGATAGTAGCCCCAGAGGCTGTGAACGTCCGATGTCCAGACGTTGAAGATCGAGAATGGTCCCCAGTTTCGAACTTTGGCTGGAGCCAGATCCTCGTTATAGAGATCAGGTGAAGCACCCTGTATTGTCATTGCAATGGTCCCCTTTTGCAGCACGCGCCCTCACGCGTTGGCCGCGTGCAGGTTAAGCCTGCCGCAGGGGAACCGACAAGCAACCTATTTGCCGGCTTTGGCCTTAAAGATATTCAATGAGAACTGCGATTATCGATGCACGGCGATGGTGGGTCATCGCTGAGCCCGGCACGGATGATTCGAAGTTCGACGCCGGGATTCCAATCTGAAGCGGTAGGGCCATCTAAGCGATGGCCATAAGCTGCTTGTGATCCGCGACTTCGGCGAGCAGCCAATCCTGAAACAGGCCGGTGCCTGGTTTGTTGCCGATGCTGCGACGCTGATGCAGGTAAATGCCGGCCGGATAGGTGTGGCGGGCACGGAACGGGGCGACCAGTTTGCCTTGCTGCAGAAAATCTTGCGCCATCATCGTGTCCGCGAGCGCTATTCCCGCGCCATTGATCGCTTCGCGCATGATCAAGGTGCAATCATCCAGTGTTGTGCTGGATTTTGGCGTCGTTTCCAGAACGCCTTCCTGCTCCAGCCAACGCTTCCATCTCATGGTTTCGCATTCATGGATCAGATGATGATTGACCAGATCGGCCGGCGATCGCAGCGGCACAGGCCCCTCCAAAAGCGAAGGCGCACAGACCGGCGTCAAAAGCAGCGGGATCAGCAGCGTCAAAGCCGGGCCGGCCTTGTAGACGAACTCGTCGACAATGGCCAAATCGAAGTTGGCGCGCTTGCCTGAAGTGGAGATCTCCAGATCCACCGACGGATGCAACCGGCGAAAGTTCGGCAACCGGTCCGCCAGCCAAAGGTTCAGAACAGTGGGCACGCACAAGACCCGGACACGTTGGATCTTGCCGTGGCGCGACCCCTCGGAGAGGCTGACGTCATCGGTGGCGCGCCAGATGGCTTCGAACGCCTCCGAGAGGCTGCGCGCATAGTAGGAGCCCCTGATAGTTGGCGTTATCTGGCGAAAACCGCGTTCGAACAGGTCCTGGCCAAGATTTCGTTCAAGCGCGCGGATGTGGCGGCTGACAGCCGAGGGTGTCAGATGCAGTTCTTCCGCCGCGTCCTTGACGCTGCCGAGGCGAGCGGCGGCCTCGAAAGCGCGCATGCCATTGAGTGAGGGAAGGGCCATTGGCCGATCATGAATTGTCAGTTGAGTTTTTGTCAATCGACATGGGCAGAATTCGCGTTTGATCGCCTGCCCCGTTAGGGGATACCCAGAAGGCAAGAGCAATTAAGTCGTCTCAAGAAAGCGACTGTTTGGGGACCGGCATTATACCACGAACGGCGGAGACCGGCTTGACCAGTCTCCACCGGGGCGAGCGAAGCGTTGCTCGCTACCGGCTGGTATTGCCGCAATTGGAGAGAGCGCCAGCCTATGCCTCAATCGCCAGCGCCGGTTTTCGAGACCGCGGATGAGATTTCCGCCGAAGCCTCTGTCGTCGTGATTTTGCAAACTGCCCACACGGGCTTTGGCCCGCGGGCAGTCGCCCTGGATGCCGAGATGAGCGGGATTCTCTCTCGCGCCTGCTCCGACCCGGCCGCCTTGGCCGAATCCGGCACCTGCATCGATCTTATTGCTCCTCAGGCCGTATCGACCAAGCGCGTGGTCGTCCTGGCCTTGGGCAAAGCTGAAACGGTAACCGCTCTGTCGTTGGCACGCGCCGGCGGTCTGCTTGCCGCGCATCTGGAGGGCAAGGGAGAATGCGCGGCCACGCTGGTCCTGGACCCCATCGCCGGCGTTGACCTGCCCGGAGCCGAAATCCTGGCGCGTGTCGCGCTCGGCATGCGGCTGCGCCGCTATCGTTTCGACATGCGCAACCGGCGGCAAGGGGCGGGAGCGGATCGAACCTTGCGGGTGAAACTGGTCGGGGCCCGCGGCCCGGATCTGACCGCGGCGCTGGCGCGGATCAATGCCATCGCCGACGGTGTCGAATATGCGCGGACCCTGGTCAACCTGCCGCCGAACCATCTCCATCCCGACAATTTCCATGATCATCTGGAGCCGCTGCGTGAAGCCGGAATCGACATCGAAATGCTCGATGCCCCGCAACTGAAGGAGCTCGGCATGAACGCGCTTCTTGCTGTTGGATCGGGCTCGGCGCGCCCGCCGCGGGTCGCTGTCCTGCGCTACCGGGGCAAAGGTGCTCCCGCCCAACCACTCGCTTTCGTCGGCAAGGGCGTCTGCTTCGATTCGGGAGGCCTCTGCATCAAAGGCGGAGCGCAGATGTTCGACATGAAGGCCGACATGGGCGGAGCGGCCGCTGTGGTCGGCCTGCTGATCGCGCTCGCCCGGCAAGGCAGCCCAGTACACGTTGTCGGTGTTCTCGGCATCGCCGAGAACATGCCATCCGGCACCGCGCTCAAACCGCGCGACATCATCACGACGGCGTCCGGACAGACCGTGGAAGTGTTCGACACGGATGCGGAAGGACGCCTGCTTCTGGCCGACTGCCTCCACTATGCAGCCACGCGCTTCAACCCTTCGGTGATCGTCGATCTGGCGACGCTGACCTATTCGGTGACGCGTGGCCTGGGCTCGATATTCGCCGGCCTGTTCAGCACCGACGATGCCATCGCGTCACAGATGATCGCGGCCGGAGAAACGGTCGGCGAACGGTTCTGGCGGCTGCCGCTCGACCGGGCCTATGATGAGGGTCTGCAATCGCCGTTCGCGGACCTCAGGCATCATGCCAAGGACATGGAGGACGGCGACGCTCCCTATGCCGCGGCCTTCCTGCGCCATTTCACGGAAGATCGCCCCTGGGTGCATCTCGACATCGCCAGCAAGGAACTGACCGACACCGATCGGCCTCTCGGCAGGCAAGGTGCCACGGCATTTGGCGTGCAGATGCTGGAAGAGTGGGTGCAGGTCACCCGCAACATGAGTTAGGCCCCCGTCGTCACGGACAAATACAAGATGCCTTCAACCGCACTGGGAACTGGGATGTCATCTGAGATCATCGGCATGGAAGGACGGGGCGCTTTCGGTGCCTACGAGACCTGGTATCGGGTCAGTGGCGAACTCGGTGGCGAAAAGGCGCCGGTGGTGATCCTGCATGGCGGCCCGGGCGTCGCCCACAATTATGTCGATGCCTACAAGCTTCTTGCGCGAAGGGATCGCGCCGTCATTCATTATGACCAGTTGGGCTGCGGCAATTCCACCTTGCTGCCTGAGAAAGGCGCCGATTTCTGGACACCTGGGCTGTTCATCGACGAGCTTGAAAACCTGGTCGACCACCTCGGCATTCGGGCGGGCTTCCACGTGCTCGGCCAGAGCTGGGGCGGCATGCTGGGCGCCGAATATGCCGTGACGCGGCCGAAGGGTCTGAAATCGCTGACCATTGCCAACTCACCGGCGTCCATGAAGCTGTGGGTCGAAGAGGCCAACCGGTTGCGTGCGGATCTGCCCGCCGATGTGCAGGAGACTCTGACCTGGCACGAGCAGGCCGGCACGACGGACGATGCGGCGTACCAGGCGGCGACGATGGTGTTCTACGAGCGGCATGTCTGCCGGGTCGTGCCTTTCCCGCCCGAAGTCACGGAAAGTTTCGCCCAGGTCGTGCGCAATCCGACCGTCTATAATCTGATGAATGGGCCGAACGAGTTCCATGTCATCGGAACGCTGAAGAACTGGAGCATCGTCGAGCGCCTGCCGGCCATCGATGTTCCCACATTGATCATCTCCGGACGTCACGACGAGGCCACGCCCGCGACCGTGCAGCCCTACAAGGACGGCATCAAGGGGTCTCGCTGGGAGATATTCGAGCATTCCAGCCACATGCCGCATGTCGAAGAGCAAGATGCGTGCATGCGGGTGGTGGGAGACTTCCTGGACCACAACGATAACTGAAAAAAGGGGAATCAAGACGTGAAGAAACTGCTTCTGGCGGCAACAGCCGCGGCATTGCTGGCCGGTACATGGCTGGCCCCGGCACAGGCCGAATATCTCAAGGAGCACCGGGGCGGCACCATCCGCCTGCTGGCCCGCTCCGCGGCCGGAACGCTCGATCCGCACATCAATTACACGGACCAGGGCTGGCAGATGTACCAGCCGATCTATGACGGCCTGGTGGCCTTCCGCAAGGCCGAGGGCATGGACGGCTTCACCATCGTTCCCGATCTGGCCGAGGCCCTGCCGCAGGTCAGCAATGACGGTAAGACCTTCACCTTCAAGCTGCGCAAGGGCATCAAGTTCTCCAGCGGCCAGGATCTTGGCGTGAAGGACGTCGTCGCTTCCTTCCAGCGCATCTTCAAGGTTTCCGGACCCACCTCCGGCACGTTCTATGCTGGCATCGTCGGCGCGGACAAATGCCTGGCCGACACCAAGAGCTGCACGCTGGAAGGCGGCGTTGTCGGCGACGAAGCGGCCGGCACCATCACCATCAACATCACCAAGCCGGATGCCGAACTGCTCTACAAGCTGGCCTTGCCGCATGCCGTGGTCCTGCCGGCGGACACGCCCGCAGAAGACATGGGTTCCAAGCCCATTCCCAGCACCGGCGCGTACACGATCTCGGCCTTCGACCCCAACAAGGGCATGACGGTTTCCCGCAACCCCAATTTCAAGCAGTGGAGCGAAGAAGCCCAGCCGGACGGCTATCCGGATGTCGTCCAGTATGATTTCGGCTTGTCCGAAGAGGCAGCCGTCACCGCGATCCAGAACGGCGAAGCGGACTGGATGTTCGACGCTCTGCCCAGCGATCGCCTGGGCGAACTGGGCAGCAAATCCATGGACCAGCTGCACATCTCACCGCTTTCGGCTTGGTGGTACGCGCCGCTGAACAACCGTCTCGCACCCTTCGACAATGAAAAAGCCCGCCAGGCCGTTGCCTATGCGATCGATCGCAACACGCTGGTCAAGCTGTTCGGCGGCAAGGTGCTGGCTTCGCCGGTCTGCCAGGTCCTGCCTCCGGACTTCCCCGGCCATGAAGACTATTGCCCCTTCACCAAGAATCCGGGCGCCAAATGGTCGGCTCCTGATCTCGACAAGGCAAAGCAGCTCGTCGAGGACTCCGGCACCAAGGGCCAGAAGGTGACGATCATCGTCGAGGACACCGCCATTTCGCGGTCCATCGGCGTCTATCTGCAGAGCGTGCTGACCAGCATCGGCTATGTCGCCGACGTCAAGCCGATCTCGTCGAACATCCAGTTCACCTACATCCAGAACACCAACAACAAGGTGCAGATGTCCGTCACCCAGTGGTACAAGGACTATCCTGCGGCCTCGGACTTCCTGAACATCCTGTTCAGCTGCGCCTCCTTCCGTGAAGGTTCGGACGCCTCGATCAACATCGCCGGCTTCTGCGACAAGGAAATCGACGCCAAGATGCAAAAGGCATTGGACCTCGGCGTCACCGATCAGAAAGCCGCCGACAAAATGTGGGCTGAAATCGACAGGCAGGTCACCGACAAGGCACCTGCCGTCGGCCTCTTCACGCCGAAGCGGCTCGACTTTGTCAGCAAACGTCTCGGCAATTTCAAGTTCAACCGGCAGTTCAACTGGATGATCACCCAATCCTGGGTACAGTAATGGCCTGGGTGCAGTAACGAACCGCGGAGAGGCACGCGCGTGTCGAACCAAGCTGTCACCATGCCGCGCAAGACGCGAGGGCCCTGGGCCGTCGCGTTTGCGAAGCTGGCAACGGACGGGGCTGCCATGGCGTCCCTGGCCGTGTTCCTCCTCATCGTCCTTGCCTGCCTCAGTGCGCCTCTTTATGCGAAATGGGCAGGCGTGGATCCCTTCGCCTCGACGCTCGACGCCGTCATCCAGATCGACGGTGCCGACGTTCCGGTGATGGAACAATCGACGGAAGGGCTGGGGCTTGGCTACACACCGCTCGGCCCGACCTGGCGGCTGGGCAATTATTTCCTCGGCGCCGACAGCCAGGGCCGCGATGTCATGGCCAGGATGCTCTATGGCGGGCTGAGCTCGTTGTTGATCTCCGGAGCAGCCACTATCTTCACCCTGATCCTGGGCACGGCGGCGGGATTGATCGCCGGCTATTTCGGCGGCGTCACCGACACGGTGCTGTCGCGCTTCCTCGACATACTGTGGGCGTTCCCGATCTATCTGCTGGCGATTTCGCTCTCCATCGTCACCATCGCGCATGGCATCACGATCGGTCCGATCCAGATCGAGTCCGGCAGTCTGTGGCTGCCTGTCATCATCATCGGCATCGTCTACGTGCCCTATGTGGCCCGCCCAATCCGCGGGCAGGTTCTGGCACTGCGTAAAAGCGAGTTCGTGCTGGCCGCGATCAATCTGGGCGTGCCGGGATGGCGCATCCTGTGGCGCGACATCCTGCCCAACGTCACCACCACGCTCATCGTCTTCGTGCCGCTGATGATGGCGCTAAACATGCTTACGGAATCAGCCCTTTCCTTCCTTTCGATCGGCGTGCAGCCGCCGGCCGCGAGCTGGGGCACCATCATCCAGGACGGACAGGCGCTGCTTTACACCAGGCCATTGGTGGCGCTGGTGCCGGGGCTGGCGATCGCGGTTTCCGTCATGGCGCTCAATGTCTTTGGCGACGGCCTGCGCGACGCGCTCGACCCGCGCTCCAAGGTTCGGCTGGGGCGCGACTGATGATCTACGCAATCCTGCGCCGGTTCGGCCAGATGCTGTTCGTGATGTTCGGCATCTCGGTCATCGTCTTCCTGATTTTCTTCGCAACGCCGGGCGCCGACCCGGCGGCGCGCATCGCCGGCCGCAATGCATCGCCCGAAGTGCTGGAGGCGGTACGCCACAGCTTCGGCTTCGACCGGCCGCTCTACGTGCAATATGTGACGATGATGGAGAAGATCTTCGTCACCGGCGATCTGACCTCCTTCGTCAATCGTGGCTGGAAGGTGGTGCCGGCGGTCATGGATTCGATCCCGGTTACACTCTCGCTGGTGTTCGGAGCGGCGATCCTGTGGGTGGTCGTCTCCATCATCATCGGCATCGCCGCCGCCGCGACGCGCGGCAGCTGGCTGGACAAGCTGCTGATGGCGCTGGGGCTGCTCGGTATTTCGATGCCGGTGTACTGGCTGGGCGAAGTGATGAACCTGATCACCCAGAGCCGCTACCACGACAGCTGGGCGTTCTCCTGGGTGCCACCGCTCGGCTACAAGAATTTCTCCGACGATCCGAAGGGCTGGTTTCTGACCCTGGTCATTCCCTGGATCACACTGTCCATTCTCTATATCGGCATTTACGGGCGCGTGCTGCGCGCGGCAATCATCGAATCGCTGCAGGAAGACTATATCCGCACGGCCCGGGCCAAGGGGCTGTCGGAAACCCGCATCCTGCTGCGCCATGCCTTGCGCACGTCGCTCATCGCCTTCGTCACTCTGTTCGGCCTGGATTTCGGCGCGCTGGTGGGAGGCTCGGCCTTGCTCACAGAGGTGGTGTTCGGGCTGCACGGCATCGGCAAGCTCACTTATGACGCTCTGCAGAATCTCGATCTGCCGATGATCATGGCGACGGTGATGTATGCGTCCATGTTCGTGGTTATCGCCAATGCGGTCGTCGATTTCGTCTACATCCTTCTCGATCCGCGCCTGAGGACATCATGATACTGTCGGTGCGCGACCTCAGAGTTTCCTTCCGCACAAATGATGGCCTGGTGCGGGCCATTGATGGCGTTTCCTTCGACCTCGAGGAGAGCGAGATCCTCGGTGTCGTCGGCGAGTCCGGTTCCGGCAAGACCGTGTCGCTGCTGGCCGTCATGGGTCTCATCACCGATCCCAACGCCACCATCGAAGGGTCGATCCGCTACAAGGGCCGCGAACTCGTGGGACTGCCCGCACGCGAACTCAGGCGGCTGCGCGGCAACGAGATCGCGATGATCTTCCAGGATCCGATGACCGCATTGACGCCTGTCTACACGATCGGCTGGCAGATTGCCGAACAGATCCGCGCGCATCGCAACATCAGCAAGTCCAAGGCGATGGAGCGCGTCGAGGAACTGCTGGCCGAGGTGAATTTTCCGAACCCGCACGAGGCGATGTCGCGCTACCCGCACCAACTGTCCGGAGGCATGCGTCAACGGGCGGTGATCGCAATGGCCTTGTCCTGCAATCCGGCGCTTCTGGTGGCCGACGAACCGACCACGGCGCTCGACGTCACCGTACAGGCCGGCATTCTCGATCTGGTGCGCAAGCTGCGCGCGACGCACAAGTCGGCGGTCGTCTTCATCACGCATGACATGGGCGTGGTCTCCGAACTCGCCGACCGGGTCATGGTCATGTATGCCGGCCGCGTGGTGGAGCGCGGCAGTCGCGCGGAGCTGTTTTCCGATCCGCGACACCCCTATACGCGCGCGCTGCTGGGTTCGATCCCGCCGCTGACCGGCGAAAAACCACGGCGCCTGCCGGCCATTCCCGGTTCGCCGCCATCATTGCTGCGACTGCCGCAGGGCTGTGCGTTCGGTCCGCGGTGTCCAGTTCACTACGAACCCTGCGAGGCCGGCAAGCCCGATCTCGGGAGCGGCACCCATGCCGCGGCATGCTTCAGGGTGGCACAGGCATGAGCGGACCGATGATCGACAAGAACCGCCCAATCCTCGAGACGCGTTCGCTGGGCAAGCGCTTTTCCATCGGCAGCCGCTTTTCTGCCGAGGGCAAGCGAACCGTCCATGCGGTCGACAATGTTTCCCTGACCGTGTGGCGCGGCGAGACGGTTGGGCTGGTCGGCGAATCCGGATGCGGCAAGTCCACGCTGGCGCGCTGTCTGGTGAGGCTCTACGACATATCGGACGGCGAGCTTCTGTTCGAAGGCAACGACATCACCTCGAAGTCGCTGTCTGAACTCAGGCCGCTGCGGCGGCGCCTGCAAATGGTTTTCCAGGATCCGTCGGCATCGCTCAATCCGCGCCGGCGCGTCGGCGACCTGGTGGCCGAGCCGCTGCGCATCCATGGCAGGCTCTCGTCGAGCGAGATCACCAAACGCGTGGCGGAACTGTTCGACCTTGTCGGCTTGCTGCCGGATCACGTCATGCGGTTTCCGCACGAATTTTCCGGCGGACAACGCCAGCGCGTCGGCATCGCGCGGGCTATTGCATTGAATCCGGACCTTGTGGTCCTGGACGAACCCGTCTCTGCGCTCGACGTGTCGGTGCAGGCGCAAATCGTCAACCTGCTCGCCGATCTGCAGGAGAAGCTCAACCTCACTTACATCTTCATCGCCCACGACCTGTCTGTGGTACGTCAGGTTTCAACCCGCATCGCGGTCATGTATCTCGGCTCGATCGTCGAAGAAGGGCCGGCGGAAGAAGTGTTTGCAGCACCAGCCCATCCCTATAGCCAGGCGCTGATCTCGGCGGTTCCCCTCGTGGAGACGACGCTCGGTGGGACGCGCAAGCGCATTATCCTCACCGGCGACGTACCGAGCCCGCTGAACCCTCCAACCGGCTGCCGTTTCCATCCCCGATGCCCGATCGCGGCGGAGCGCTGCCGTTCGGAGCGGCCGCAGTTACGGGAATACCGGCCCGGTCGCAAAGTCGCCTGCCACTTCCCCACGATGTAGGCGACACTCACCACCGCACGGGTGATCGCCTTCGCCTGACAGATTTCTAAAAAATTCCATTTTTGCCTGGAACCAACTGGCTATTGGCGCGTTTGGTGGGTTCGATCGAGCGCATTGCGGTCGACCGGGAGGAAGCGATGGATCAATTGCATTTCTTTTCGCCCGTGCGGATTTCGCGCGGGCAGGGACACCCTTTGGAAGAAATCGATAATGTTGCCGAAGCCATGATGTTCTTGCGGAAATGGCCGACGGGACGGCGCGGTCCGGTTTATCAGTGCGCGCTGAATTGTTGCTCGGCCGCCTTGTCGGGCCAGATGTCGGCCGAGGAAGCAAGGAAAGCGTTCACCGGCTTTGCCCGCATCACGCGTCTTCTCGATGACGACATGGCGTTGCCGGTGCCCGGCGAAAGCAAGGCAAGCGTACACGCGTTGCGGCGATAGGCTGTTGTCCTGACGGTCCCCACAAGGTCCCGCGCCGCAAGGCGCGGGACCTTGTGCCGCGCTCGGTTTGACGCATCGAAGTTCGTCCTGCATGGCACACTTTCACAGTGGACGGTCGTTCATGCTTACTTCGGTCACGAGCTTGCGGCGAAGCGCCATGGTGTAGTCGTCTGGCCCCTTTGGCGTCATGACGAAGGCTTGGGAACCGCCAATCACCGATTTGGCAAAATAGGATGCCAGAGGTTCGCCGGGATTCTCATCCTCCGTCGGGATGGCGATGGCGTTGATCGTATATCCCTTGGCTATGGCGTTCGACCTGCTCGGCTGGACGGGAAGCCCGTCGTTGTTCTCGCCGTTGGAAGAGATATCGATGACTTTCTTGGCCGCCTTTCCCGGGAACCGGTCGAGCAGGAGACTGCCGATGTCGATAGCCGAGGAAACGGATGTTCCGCCACGCCCTCTGCGGATGAAGCCGGTATCGCCTTTCCTGCTGATCACCGCTGCCGCCGCTTTGGCATCTTCCAGTCCGCAGATGCTTGTCCAGGGCAGCACGACGCGTGCGTGTCCGGGGCTCGACCATTCAAAATAGGCAACGCCGATGCAGCCAACGTAATTCCGGCTGATAGCGGCGATGATCTCTGGCGAGGTGAGTGCCGCGGCATGTCCCTCGCGTTGCATATCGGCGATCTTTGGATCGATCGACGACGAGAAGTCGACCGCGAACACGATGGCGACGTCAACGTTCGCGGCATGGGCAGAGATCGCCCAAAACATCGAAGCTGCGACTATTCCTGTCACTCTCGAGATTGAACTGACCGGCGTCAGAATGCCCCAACCTTTCGTCCGTACCCGTTCACGAAAGGATAGGGGGGCGGCGTCCTGATGATATACACTGCCAAACATGTCATTCTCCATCTCGACATCCGGTCGTTTCAAAAAGCGAGCTCAACATGTGGAAATTTGGCGGGGCGCCTTGGCACCCACCCCGAACAGCAGCAGATCGGCCTTGGTCCACAAAAGATAACAGCCGAGCAAGGTCAGCGGCATGGCGAGTGCCGCGAAGGACCCGCCCGACCAGACCTCCGGCAGAGCTCGGCCGAGGGCGACGGTCGTCGCCAGCATTGCCGGCAACCGGCTGGCGAGCACCGCACTGCGGAACGGATCGGGCCAAGCGGCCGGCCACATCGGAATTGGCGTGCCGGGCCTGTGGAAGGTGCTGCCGAATTTGCCCAGGGCATGGAGCAGGCCAGAGGTCGCCGCAAGCAACGGATCGCCGAGCAGCAACAGGGCAATACCGAGTCCGATCGCACCCAGACCCGACAGGAAGTCGCCCAGACGGTTGAGGGTGGGATCGGGAGCATCCGGCCTTGCCCAGGCCCGGTGATAGGCCTCGCCGCCCCAGAAGAAGACCAGGGTGGTCAAGGTCAGCGCAACAGTGCCATGGCTGCCGGCGAAATATTCGATCACCGCCATGGTGACGCTGCTTCCCTCATGCAAGCCGACCGGCGCGGTAGCAATCTGGATCGCGAGACCGACAATGAGGCCGAGCGCGTTACCGCTGTTGTAATAGCCGCCCGGTCCCTTCATGCGGGCGCGAAGCGCCGAAACCAAATGTGCGATAGGAAGAAGGATCGTCCGCGCGTCCATCACTGCGCCCCCACGACAAGTCCTGCCGCCATCGGCAAGGCCACCGCCGCCTGGCTGATCGACGCCACTGGCCCCGTGTCGGGCGGCAGCCGGGGCCGGAATAGGTTTCGCATCACCGGCAAGGGTCATCACATTCCTCCACTGGACCTGAATTGTTGGGGTGACGATCGCCTGCCCAATTTGCGGCGGCAGCTGCAAAGGCAGGGGCCCCGTCGGAGGGTTGAACCGAAGCGGTTCGCAAGGACGTGCGTGCCTGCGGCGCTCGGTTCGACAGTGCCACGGACAGGATCGCACCCAGAATGATGGCGGCACCCAATGCGCTCGCGGACGAGCTCCGCTCGCCGAGAAAGATCGCCGCGCCCAGCGCCCCGAAAACGCTTTCTGCGCTGACGATCACGGCGGCGTGGCTGGCCGGCGTAAAGCGGAGGGCAACCGTCTGTATGCCGAAGGCAATCGCAGTGGAGAACACGCCGAGGATCGCCAGTTCCGGGCCGGCTGCGAATGCGGCGGCCAACGACAGATTGCCTTGCATTGCGCCGAGCGGCAGGGCGAAGGCTGCGGCGCCGAAGAACTGTGTCGCGGCTGCGGTGAACGGCCGCGCATGCACCTGCATGTGCCGGCCCAGCTCGACTGCCCAGAGCGCATAGCAGGCAGCCGAGAGGACAGCGGTGAGATCGCCGCTGCTGAGCCCGGCGATCCCATCCGACAACAGCAGGGCTCCAACAACGGTCAGCCCGGCGGCGACCGTGAGACTCGGCGTCGGACGTTCGCCTATGAGAAACCAGGCGGCCAGCGGTGTCATTACCGTTGCCGTGCTGACCAGGAAGCTCGCATTGGTGACGGAGGCGCCGAGATAGCAAAGCTGCTGGAGCGTGATGGAGATGGCAAACAGCGCGCACACCTTGGCCAAGCTGGAAAAATAGTCCGGCCCGAGCGGAAGCCGCCTCTCCATCAAGACAAAGGGCAACACAAGCAGGCCGCCGATCAGGCAGCGCAGACCCACCGCACTCAGCGCGTCGAGATGCACAAGCACCATCTTTTGCGAGACATTGCCGAAGCCCCACAAAGCGGCTGCGAATAGCAGCAGCAAATTGGCTCTTGTCCTGGACACGCGTCCCCCTCGAACCAAGCCTTTCGTTGACTTGGTCACTTTAATTTAGCAAAGCCTAAACAGCCTGCCGTTACGGCAGCGCTTGAGCGCGAAGGCCGACTGTTGCGAAGCGTTAGTTTTGAGTTAGGATTTCGTCAGGCTGGGATAGCAAATGCAAAGTGAGGACAGGGGCGCTGCAAATAGAATCTCACTCTTCGGCGGTTTCCGGATTGAAAATGAAACGGCCGGTCCGCTTCGGCTGACCGGGAAACGAGGGCCGGCAATCATCGCCTATCTGGCCCGGTGTCCGGGCATGGCGGCGACGCGGGAGAGGCTGGCTGACCTCCTATGGGGCGACAGTGACGGCGAACATTCGCGCAACAGCCTTCGGCAAGCCCTCAGTGTCCTGCGCCAGGATCTGGCGCGAGAAGGGGTGGATCTCATCCATTCCAGCGGTGAGCTGATCGCCCTGAGGCCAGAGGCCTTTCAAATCGACGTGGAGAAGTTCGAAACGGGTCTCTCGGCCCGTTCCGCTCAGGACCTCGCGAAGGCCTTGGCGAACTACACCGGGCCCTTCCTCGACGGGCTTTATCTGGGAAGCAATGCGTTCGATGACTGGATCACATCGGAACGCGACAGGCTGCTCGGCCGCGCGCTTGAGTCCTTCGAAAAACTGGCCCGTCTCGTCGACCCCGATGCCGGGCTGATCCTGGCCGATCGTATTCTGAGCATGGAACCGACACGGGAAGAATCCTATCGGCTCAAGATGGAATTGCTGCTCGCATGCGGGCAACGCGACAGGGCAATCAGGACATACGAAGCTTGCAGAAGCATGCTGAAGAAGGAGTTCGGCGTCGAAGCCGGCCCTGAAACGCGGGCGCTTTGGCAATCTCTGTTGCTTGCCGCCGATGACGCTTCAAATGTGCAGTCGACAAGTGGTGTTCCGGCCAGCCAGCGCCTTGGGCGTCCGTCCATCAGCGTTGCCGACTTCGTCAATCTGACTGGAAAGCAAGGCGACGACTTTTTCGCCAAGGGACTTGTCCAGGACATCACGACGGCCCTTTCCGAAGTGGCCGATTATGTCGTGCTCGCCGCGCTTCCGCCCGAGAAGAGCGGCCCAGGCGAAGAAGCCAAGACGCCAGGGACACTCCGGGCGCGATATATGCTCAGCGGCAGCGTCCAGAGATCTGGCAATGGGTTGAGGGTAAATGTCCAGCTCGTCGACGCCGCCGGCGGCCACCACGTCTGGGCCCAGAAGTTCGACGGCCACTCCGAGAACGCGCTCGAATTCCAGGACAGGATCGCACAGTCTGTTGTTCTTGCCGTGATCCTCGAACTTCAACTGACCAACTGGAAGGTTCGAGACAAAAGCCCGCCGGGGACCCCTGAAGTGCGCAGGCTGGTCAACGAAGCCCTCATGAAATATTTTGAGATGACTCGGGACTCACTTTTGATCGGGATTGAGCTTGCCGAGAAGGCCTTCTCGATAGGTCCCGACAACGCTCGTGCAAAGCGGACGCTCTCGATCGTAATATCCATGGGCGTGGCGTTTGGTGCGCTGCCTCGGGAGCGAGGGGTGATCGAGCGTGCGGTCGAGCTTGCGGAAGCTGCGGTGCGCGCGGTGCCGGACGATGAAATTGCCCGATGTATCTTGTCGTTCGCTCTCGAAAGTTGCGGTCGTATCGACGAGGCGATCGCCGAATGCCGCCACGCGATCAGCCTCAACCCAAGCTACCCGACTGGCCACGGCGATATTTCGATGCTCTTTGCGTTGCGCGGACAGGTCGACGAAGCGGTGCGCGAGGCCAACGAAGCAATCCGGCTCGGAACGCACGATGTGATCGACTTCTGGCGCCACCACGGCCTGGTTGTGGCGCTCTTCGCTGGCGGAGACAACCAGCGGGCGCTCGAAGCCGCCCGCAAAGTGGTCAGGACAAAGCCGGGCTTCGTTCGCGGTGCCCTTTATTGGGCCGCGACCGCGTCGGCCACCGGGAACAACGAAGAAGCGTCCCGAGCCATCCACCATTGCCTGTCACAACTTCCGCATCTCAATCTGAGCAATGTCTGCCCTGGCTTTGTGCCGCGCTATGTGAAGGATCATCACCATTCCCGGTTCCTTGAGATGCTGTCGAGGGCTGGCCTTCCCAGTTCCTAGCCACATCTTTGGCGCAGACACCATCATACGAAACTGGAGGGTTCCATCCTCCGCCCAGGCATCGAAAGCAGATGACGCGTTGGCAATTCCGGCCAGGTCGACCTATAAGCTACCCCTGCGATTGAGCTAGTCGCGCCGCACGCCGTCGCGCCAGCCAGTCATCCGCCGAATTTGCAGCTTGGCCTATCATGGCGTGATAGAGTTCATACGATACGATTTAACCTATTGAAGTTACTAAATATGCAAGAGTATCAAAGGTTTAGGATAGCCATAGCGCCTATGATGGATTGGACGGACCGGCATTGCCGGTTCTTCCACCGCCAGTTGACGAGCCATGCGCTGCTTTACACCGAGATGGTGGTGGCCGACGCGGTCATTCACGGCGCGCGCGAGCGGCTGCTCGGCTTCGATGCGACGGAACATCCGGTCGCGCTGCAGCTCGGCGGCTCTGATCGTGAAAAGCTCGCCGAGGCTGCCCGCATCGGCGAGGCTTTTGGCTATGACGAGATCAACCTCAATGTCGGCTGTCCGTCGGACCGCGTTCAGTCGGGCACGTTCGGCGCCTGCCTGATGAAGGTGCCGGACCTCGTCGCCGGCTGCGTTGCGGCGATGAAAGCGGCGGTGAAGATCCCCGTGACGGTCAAATGCCGCATAGGCGTCGACGAGCAGGACCCGGAACCAGCCCTCGATGCGCTGGCGGATGGGGTTTTCGATGCCGGCGCCGACGCGTTGTGGGTGCATGCACGCAAGGCGTGGCTGGAAGGGCTGAGTCCCAAGGAAAACCGAGACATCCCGCCGCTCGATTACAGCAGAGTCTATCGACTGAAGGCAAAAAAGAACAACAAATTCATAGGCATAAATGGTGGAATTCAGTCGATTGAAGAGGCCCGGGCGCATCTCGGTCACGTCGACGGCGCCATGCTTGGCCGCGCCGCCTACCACACGCCCGGCATTCTGGCCGGCGTCGATGCCGCTTTCTACGGCGTTCAGTCCGAGCCGTTCGATTTTGCCGCGCTGATCGATACGATGGCGCACTATGCGGCACGCCATATCGAGCAGGGTGGCCGGCTTGGCCATGTCACTCGCCATATGGTCGGACTGTTCCATGGCCTGCCCGGCGCGCGCCGCTACCGGCAGATCCTCTCCACCGACGCGACAAAACCCGGCGCCGGCCCCGACGTTCTGAAGACGGCTTTCGCGGCCGTCGAGTTCGGTGGAGCAGCAGCCGAAGCGGCTTGAGTTTTGGAGATCAATCCCTGAGGATCATGCGGTCGCCGCGCACGTCAAAACCCGACAATGAACCGATGAAGTTCATGCCGAGCAGGCTCTGGCTGAGCATGCCGGGTGCGGCGATCATCACCGACATATCCTTGCGCGTGATGCCGCCGATCGCAATCTGATCGGTTTTCACGGCCGCGGCGCGCGCCATGCCGTTGGCGGTCGAAACCGGTATGGTGTAGTTGAGCGCCGCCGGATTGAAACCGGCGGCCTGCGCATCCTGCGACGTCAGCACGGTGCTGGTTGCACCCGTATCCACCACGGCCCGGACCGGGTTGCCATTGATCAGGATGCGCGCTTCGAAATGGCCGTTGTCGGCCTTGTCGAGCGTCACCGTGGCGTGGCCGTCCTCGACGCCAAGTGCAAGCGGGCTGCCGGGAACAAGGCCCGCGGTCACCCGGCTGGCGACATCCTGCAACTCATAGCGATACTGGTAGCCAGCGATCAGCGCGAGTGCGATCGCCGCCCAGGCGCCGAGGTTGCGGGCCATGGCGCCCAGGGGCCGGCCCGAGCGAAGCAGGCCGGCGCCGACAAGGGCGCCAAAGGCGCCGAGCCAGATCAGTCGGCTGAAATCGTTGTTCTCCACGCCGAGCGTGCTGCCGGCGGAATCGTTGAGCATGAGCAGGACTGCTCCCACCCCGATCGCGGCCATCAATATCCAGAACAACCGGCTCATCCGCACCTCACGATAGCGCGTCGCGTTCGCGCGCCATGCGGGTGCGGCGCGTTTCCCGGCGCGGCCGGCGCTCGACCGTTTCCAGCCGGGCCGGCAATTGCGCCATGACGCTGCGGCGCGTTTCCGTCGTCATCCCGATCCAGGTGCCGATCTCCTCGCGCGTGCGGCCGCAGCCGAAACAGAAGCCGGTTTTCATGTCGATCGAACAGACCAGGATGCACGGGGATTCGATGGCCGTCATGACTTTCTCTTGGGCTTCCATCCGGAATCCCTTGTTCCACCTCCACATGGTGCAACGGCAAAGCCAATGCAAGCCCTCGCGATTGCGCCCTTCGGGGCCGGCTTTGCGTCAAATGCAGGCCCATCATCCCAGAGGTTGTGCCAACCTCGCAAGGCGGCTATGCCGCTCACCAACTCCAGGGAATGATCGACAACAAGATGACCAGCGCACTGCCCTTCGACGATTTTCGCAACCTGTTGGCCAATCTGCCGGCGGCCGACACGGCAGCCGAGACCCGCGTGCGCATGCTGTTTGCCAAGGCCGACAAACCAGGCAATTCGCTTGGCCGTATCGAGGACATCGCCGCCTGGCTGGCAGCCTGGAGCGGGCGGGCCCCGCCCGCGGTGACAAGACCGCTGATGGCGGTCTTTGCCGGCAATCACGGCGTCACGCGCCACGGCATTTCGCCACGGCCGGTGGCGGCGACCGCCAATGCGGTCGAGCTTTGCGCCGCCGGAGGTGCCGCGATCAACCAGATCTGCATCGCCAACGACCTCGGACTGAAGGTCTTCGATCTCGCCCTGCACATCCCGACCGCCGACATCACCGAGGATGCCGCGCTCGACGAGCGCGGCTGTGCCGCCACCATGGCCTTCGGCATGGAAGCGATCGCCGGCGGGACCGATCTTTTGTGCCTGGGCGATCTCGGCGTCGGCAACTCCACCGTCGCTGCCGCCCTGTTTACGGCGCTGTTCGGGGGCAGGGGCTTCGACTGGGTCGGCGCGGGGTCGGGCGCCGATGCGGCGATGCAGGCACGCAAGGCCGACGTGGTCGATGCGGCGCTGGCTTTTCATGGCGGCCATCTCGGCGACCCGCTCGAGGCGCTGCGCCGGGTCGGCGGCCGTGAATTCGCGGCGATCGCCGGCGCCATCCTTGCCGCGCGCATGCAGAAGATCCCGCTGCTGCTCGACGGATTGGCCGCCACGGCAGCCGCAGCGGTACTGCATGGCGTCAATCCCGCCGCGCTCGATCATTGCCTTCTGGCCAGCCTGTCGCCAGAGACCGCGCATGCACGCGCCGCCCAAAGGCTCGGCCTGCGCCCGTTGCTTGATCTGGGCATCAGCCATGGCGAAGGGGCAGGGGCCGCCCTTGCCGCGGGTCTGGTCAAGGCCGCCGCGCTGACCAGTTCGGGCATGGCAGCTGCGGTACGCGGCTAGAGTCTTGCCGGATTACCGTCGTCGAGCCGCCACCGCCGCCGTCGGCAGCGCGGGCAGTTCCTCCATCACCCGGCTCAGCGGGAAGATGGCGATCGCCTCGGTGCCTTCGCGCAGCTTGGAATGAAGCTCGAACTCGCCGCCATGCATGGCGAGCAGCCCTTGCACGATCGGCAGGCCAAGCCCGGTGCCTTGCTCGGCGCTCTTGATCGCGATCGAGCCCTGGCCGAAGGCGGAAAGCACGATCGGGATCTCGTCTTCCGGTATGCCCGGACCGTTGTCCTTGATCGAAATGTATTGTCCGCCGCCCGCCGTCCAACCAACGCGGACACGGATTTCACCGCCGGTAGCGGTGAATTTTATCGCATTCGACAGAAGGTTGAGCGTGATCTGTCGCACCGCACGCTCATCAGCGAAAAGGCGCGGCAGTTCGTGCTCGAAATCCTGGACGACCCGGATATCCTTGTTGCGCGCCCTCAACTCCATCATGTGACAGCAGTCCTCGACGATACCAAGCAGCATCACCGGCTCTTCGTTGAGCTGGTAGCGGCCGGCCTCGATGCGCGAGAGGTCGAGGATCTCGTTGATCAGGTCGAGCAGATGCTGGCCGGATTCGTGCACGTCATGGGCGTAGTCGCGATAGGTGGGATTGCTCATCGGCCCCAGCACCTCGTTCGACATCACCTCGGAAAAACCGAGAATGGCGTTGAGCGGTGTGCGCAATTCGTGGCTCATCGAAGCGAGGAACCGCGATTTCGCCAGATTGGCGTCCTCGGCCCGCCGCCGCGCCTCGTCCGACATCGATTTCGCCGTCTCCAGTTCGGCGATCAGCGCATCCTTTTCGGAGCGGAACGACAACATCATCAGGGACGAGTGGTTGAGATGCCGGGCCACATAGGCGAAGAACGGCAGCGACATGACCAGCAGCGCGGCCATGATCGCCTCGACCGGCATCCATAGCTTGGCGCCGGCATAAGCGTAGAGCGCCACGGGAACGGCAAAGGTGGCCAACAGCGCCCCGCGCAGAGACGAGGTCATCACCGCGGTCGCCGCCATGGCGAACAACAGCACCACGGCCTTGACGATGTGGAACGGATCGACCTCGCAGACGCTGCAGCCAAGCCACACAAACCATGCCCAGCCGAGACCGCAAAGGAAATGGCCGATCAGGAATTCCCGTCGTGCTTGCGAAGGGTTGAGGTCGGAAGCTTCCGTGCGCTCGATGCGCCGCGCCATGAAGGCAACGATGGTGTAGCAGGTCAGGGCGAACAGCGCCCAGAGCCCGATCTCGTTGCCGATTCCGGCCAGCCGGCCGGCCGCCGCGATCGCCAGAACAAGAAGCGGGATGGCGATGGCGCCGCTGGTCATCGCGCGGGCATGCAGCTTCAACAGTTCGCGATCGAAATCGGGATTGCCGGCCTGCTGCGAAAGACGGTCACGCGTCTTGCGCACCGCGCGCGCCACATCGCTGTTGCGATGAGGTTTCCTGCGGTCCACAATGAACTTGTCCGCTGTGTTCGAGCGTTGCAAGGGCATCAAAACTTCAATTTATGCGAGCAGCGGTTTCCAAGTGTTAAGCTACGTTCGAATGATTAACCAACCGTTTGCCATATGAGCCGCTCGTGGTCGCCAAGACCGCGCCGGCGATACGTTGCGCGCCCCAGAAGCCTGTGGCGCCGGCTGGTGGATTACGGGCTTGCCGTCATCATCCTCGGACTGCTGATCCTGCTGGCGGCCCGCCTCGACCGGGTGGAGACACGCAAAACGCAAGGCGTGGCAATCATCAACGACGGCGATTCGATCACGCTTGGCACCGAGCGTATCCGCATGCGCGGCATCGATGCTCCGGAATATACGCAGACCTGCCGCAAGAACGGCGCGGACTATTCCTGCGGCACGCTTGCGCGTCAGTCGCTCGTTCGCCTGATCGCCGGCAAGCCCGTCTCTTGTACCGGCTGGCAGCGTGATCGTTATGGCCGGCTGCTCGGCGACTGCACCGCCGGCGGCAAGAATCTCAACCGCGCGCAGGTCGAGGCCGGCTGGGCGGTTGCCTATGGCGACTTCGAGAGCGAGGAGGCCGTCGCCCGGGCGGGAAAGGCCGGCATCTGGGCGGGAACGTTCGATCAGCCGCAGAACTGGCGAGACAGCCATCACGGGGAAGTCGTCGAGAAGAAGCACGGCACACTGGCCTCGATCGGCGATGCCGTGCGCGAGATTTTTCGCTTCTGGTGATACGCGTCCTGGAACTGGAACCGAGAACGAACAGGAGGATGGAATGAAACTCTTCGACGGGGGCCGGGCGCCCAATCCACGGCGGGTCCGCGTTTTCCTAGCCGAGAAAGGCATCGAGGTTCCGCAGGTGCCCATCGACATGGGGGCGCTCGAACACAGGCAACAGGCGGTCAGCTCGCGCAATCCCTTGCAGCGCCTGCCGGTACTGGAACTCGACGACGGCACCGTCATTACCGAATCCGTCGCCATCTGCCGCTATTTCGAGGAACTGCATCCCGAACCGGCCCTGTTCGGGCGCGGCGCACTCGGCAAGGCGCAGGTCGAGATGTGGCAGAGGCGGATGGAATTCAATTTGCTCAGTTGCGTCACGCAGGCCTTCCGGCACACCCATCCGGCCATGAAGGAATGGGAAATCCCACAGGTCCCCGAATGGGGTGAGGCCAACAAGCCGAAGGCCGTGGCGTTCCTCAGGCTTCTGGACGGCGAACTGGGCAGCCGGGAGTTCATCGCCGGTGACAGCTATTCGATCGCCGACATCACCGGCCTGATCGCCGTCGACTTCATGAAGCCGGCACGCATCAAGGTGCCGGATGACTGCGCGAATGTGTTGCGCTGGCATCAGGCCGTCTCCAGCCGGCCGAGCGCATCAGCCTGAGAATGACTGTTGAACTCGAAAACCTCGTCGCCAGGGTCCGCGCCTGCCGTATCTGCGTGGAAAATCCGGCCGGCAAGCCGTTGCCGCATGAGCCACGACCAGTGCTGCGCCCTTCGTCCAGCGCCCGTATCCTGATTGCCAGCCAGGCGCCCGGCACCAAGGTGCATTTGTCTGGCATGCCGTTCACTGACGCCTCCGGCGACCGCCTGCGCAGTTGGCTTGGCGTGACGAGCGACGAATTCTACGACATTGAAAAATTCGCCATCGTCCCGATGGGCTTCTGCTTTCCCGGCCAGGATGCCAAGGGGGGAGATCTGCCGCCGAGGCGCGAATGCGCGGCGGCCTGGCGCGCACCTTTGATGGCCTCGATGCCACGGATCGATCTGGTGCTGACGATCGGCATCTATGCGCAGTCCTGGCACATGGGTGCGGCGCGCCGGCCCTCACTGACGGAAACGGTCATGGATTGGCGCTCCATCTGGGAGAATTCCGTCGGTCCGAAAGTGCTGCCGCTGCCGCATCCCTCGTGGCGCAACACCGGCTGGCTGAAGAAGAATCCATGGTTTGAAATGGATTTGCTGCCTTTTCTGCGTTCGGAAATCCGATATCGCCTCGGCTGACCTTACAGCAAGAAATCACTCGCTTTTCCGTCAATTGGCAGAATTTCTTTCTTGTGAAAGGTCGGAATAAGGGGGAGTATAGCCAATCTATTCCCCTGGGGAGCAAAATATGGACCGCCTCGATAGAAAAATTCTCCGTCTTTTGCAGGAGGACGCGACACTCGCGGTCGCCGACGTCGCCAAGAAAGTCGGGCTGTCGACAACACCTTGCTGGCGGCGCATCCAGAAGCTCGAGGAGGAAGGCGTCATCAAGCGGCGCGTTGCCATTCTCGACCATGAAAAGGTCAATGTGCGCGTCACCGTCTTCGTGTCGATCCGCACCAATTCGCACAGCCATGAATGGCTGCGGCGTTTCTCGGAAGTCATCCAGGAGTTTCCCGAGGTGGTCGAGTTCTACCGCATGAGCGGTGACGTCGATTATCTGCTGCGGGTCGTGGTTCCAGACATCGCCGCCTATGACGCCTTCTACAAGCGGCTGATCGCCAAGATCGAAATCCGTGACGTGTCGTCGTCCTTCGCCATGGAGCAGATCAAGTACACGACCGAAATCCCGCTCGACTACATGGTGCTGGACAAGGAATCGGGTGCCAACGCCGCCTGAGCTGCAGCAGGTTGTCCTGCTTAGTTCTTCTTTTTGTTGAGGAAACTCCAGGGCGAATTGACCGGCAGGGTGACGGTGTCCGGTACGCTGCCGACGGCGACCACGTCTGCCTTGCGGACGCTGTAGCCAGACTGGATGACGCTGACGCCGTCGAGGATGAACAGCTGGCTCTTCTCCATGTCCGGCTTCAGCGCGCCGGTGACCGCGACCGGCTGATAGGCCTCGGAGATTTTGTAGGGACGTGCCGGCGTGACCAGCACGATCTGGTTGGGGGGCGGCGTTGGCATGTGGCTGCACGCACCCGTCCACGGCACCAGCAGGAACTGATAGACAAGATCGCCGTCGCGATCGACCGGCAATGCGTAGCCGGCTAGCTGAATGCTTTTGTCCTGCAGGTTGAGGGACAGCGTCTCGCCATGGTCGGGCAATTTTGCCGCGATCATCGGCAGCCCGACGTTTTCGGCGGCGGATTGCGTAGCCGGACGCAGATCCTTCCAGAATATGTGCGCGGTCTCGGCCGAGGCATCGGTGGCCGCGGACACAAACAATGCCGCTGCGAAGGCCAGGATTGATTTGGGAGGATTGCTCATTGGCCGCGTCCCTTTGAAGCTCAAGTAAAGACGCCGCTGTCAACGACGTCAACGCTCCCGCCGCATCACATGTCGGCAGCCGCATCGCATGTCGGCAGCCACTTCACATGTCGGCGAGATCCAGACATGCCGGAAAGCGGATTTCCGCGCCGTCAGCCTTTCCTGGCGACGATCCGCGCGAGCGTCTTGGCATTGGACAGCTCCCTTACGGCGTCCTTGCCGATCCAGCGCGCCGTCTTGTCTGCCGACTGCGCCAATCGTTCGGCGACAGCCAGGGCAGCGCCGTGCATGTCCATTGATCGTTTGCCGATCGACCGAAGCGCCCAGTTCACGGCTTTCTTCACGAAATTGCGGCTGTCGTTGGCATGCGTTTCGATGATCGGCAGGAAGGCGAGGAAGGTCGTCTCCGGCTCCTTCTTCCGGTGGACGACAGACCAGGCCATCATGGCAAAGGCCGTGCGCCGAACGAATTCCCGCTCGTCCGCCGCGAACTCGGCGATCAGTTCTTTCCAGGCGTCCGTGTCGACAAAGAGGTCGGAGACGCCGTCGACGATGTCCCAGGAGTCGAAGCTGGCCGCCCATCGTCTTGCATCTTCAGCAGAAAACCGTTTCGGGTCAGCCGTGACGGAGGCGATGAACTGCGGCTCCATGATGCCGGTGTCCCATAGCTCGAAGGCGCGCTCGTGGTTGCGTCTGATCTTCCTGGCGATCTGCCGCTGCATGCCGTGCGAGATACCAAGCGCACGGTCGATCTTGATGCCGTAGCGCAACATGCCGAGGCGGTTCTCCTCCGACCCGATAGCGCGAAGATGGGCGACGACTTCCGCGGCTGTGGATTGAGGTGAGAGCTCTGCCACGGCGGAAACCTACTTCTCCAGGCGCGCCAGCAGCGAGGACGTGTCCCAGCGCTTGCCGCCCATCGCCTGCACATCCTTGTAGAACTGGTCGACAAGTGCTGTCACCGGCAGTCTGGCGCCATTGCGATCGGCCTCGGCCAGACAGATGCCGAGATCCTTGCGCATCCAGTCGACGGCGAAGCCGAAATCATATTTGCCGACGTTCATCGTCTTATGGCGGTTCTCCATCTGCCAGGAGCCGGCGGCACCCTTGGAAATCACCTCGATCACCTTCTCGATGTCGAGTCCGGCCTTCTTGCCGAAATGGATTCCTTCGGCCAGGCCTTGGACGAGGCCGGCTATGGTGATCTGGTTGATCATCTTGGTGAGCTGGCCGGCACCGGCCGACCCCATCAAACCGACCATGCGGGCAAAAGCGTCGATAACAGGCTTCGCTCTGTCGAAAGCGTCCTGCTCGCCGCCGACCATGACGGTCAGTACGCCATTCTCGGCGCCGGCCTGGCCGCCCGAGACAGGCGCATCGAGAAACGAAAACCCGCCGGCTTCCGCCGCCGCCGCCAGCTCGCGAGCGACCTCGGCCGAGGCCGTGGTGTTGTCGATGAAGACCGAACCCTTCTTCATCGATTTGAAGGCGCCTTCCGGACCGGTCGTCACCGAACGCAGATCGTCGTCATTGCCGACACAGGAGAAGACAAAATCCTTGCCCTCGGCGGCCTGTGCCGGCGTCGCCGCAAGGCTACCGCCATGCTGGCCAACCCATTGCTCGGCCTTGGCCTTGGTGCGGTTGTAGACGGTGACATCATGGCCACCCTTGTTCTTCAAGTGCCCGGCCATCGGATAGCCCATCACGCCAAGACCGAGAAATGCAACAGATGCCATGAGCTTGCCCTTCAGAAACGGAATTTGCTGCGAAAGCTCTAGGCTCTGCGCTCAATTCGTCAAGACGCGTAGGGCAGGATCGGCTGGTGCAGCTGAATTGAAATAGTCAGCGTTTCAGGTGAACGGTGATCCGGCGCTCGATCCATTCGACGCCATGGCGCAATATCTCGACCATCACCAGATAGACGAGCGCGACCCAGATATAGGCCTGGATGTCGAACGAGTTGGCGAAGGCGAGCTTTGCATTGCCCATCAGATCATAGACCGTGATGATGGCGACGATGGCGGACGCCTTGACCATCAGGATCAGTTCGTTGCCATAGGGCCGCAAGGCGACGATCAGTGCTTGCGGCAGGATGATCTTGCGCAACGTCTGCAATTTGTGCAGGCCAAGCGAGGCAGCGCCTTCCCACTGCCCACGAGGCACGCTCTCGATGGCGCCGCGCAGAATCTCGGCCTGATAGGCGGCGGTGTTGAGCGCAAAGGCAAAGACGCCGCAATTGAACGCGTCCTTGAAAAAGTCCCAGAGGCCGATCGACTGGAGTTCGATCCTGAATGAGCCCAATCCGTAATAGACGAGATAAGTCTGGACCAGCAGCGGCGTGCCGCGGAAGAAATAGACGTAGCAATAGGCGAGGCCGGACAGGATCCGGTTCTTGGACATGCGCCCGTAAGCGACGGGCACCGACAGAATCGCGCCGAGCACCATCGATATGGAAACCAGCGCGAGCGTAACCCCAAGCCCGCTCAAATAAGCCGGCGCATATTTGGCGAAGAAATCGGGATTCCAGGCAAGGAAGAGATAGCTGACGATGCCAATGCCGAACAAAATCCATAGGCAGACCAGCGCGTAACCGGCGATACGCCTGCGCGGCCAGCCGCGCGCCCGTGGCGGCGGCCGTTCGACCATTGTGGCCGTGGCGCTCATCGCTGCGCCTCCTGCCGACCAAGCGAGCGCAGAATAGCGCTGGTGGCGAAGGACGACAGGACGGCCAGGGCAAGAAAGACCAGGGAGGCGACGCCGAAGAACAGGAAAGCGTGCTTGGTGACACGGGCGGCAATGCTGGCATTGCGCAGCGTCTCGGCCAGGCCGACGACCGACACCAGCGACGTGTCCTTGAGCAGGCTGAGCCAGCAATTCTCCAGGCCGGGGAACGCGATGCGCAGCAGCTGCGGCACGATCACCTTGCGCATGGTCAGCCAGTTCGAAAGACCGATGGCATAGCCGCCCTCGTATTGGCCTTTGGGAATGGCGCGGAAGGCGGAAAGAAAAACCTCGCTGGCATAGGACGAGAAGATCAGCGCAAGCACGATCATGCCGGCGACGAAGCTGTTGACGTCGATGGTGGTGTCCGGCCGGAAATACCTGACGAGATGCTGCAGCAGGATCGGCATGCCGAAGAAGAACAGGAAAAGCGTCACCAATTCCGGCAGACCGCGAAAGACGGTGGTGTAGATGTTGGCGGCAAGGCGCAACGAGGGTTCTTCGGACTGCTTGGCGAGTGCAATGAAAAAGCCGATCGTCAATCCGATGGGCAGCGTGGCAAGCGCAAGCGCAATGGTGATCAGTGCGCCATAGGCAATATCGTCAAGCCAGCCTTCGGGTCCCCAACTGAGAAGTGTCCATATGCTCTGGGCTGGCATCGACCGGTCTTATCTCCACGGCATTCCCAAGACGAATAGAAAGACGGCGGGGAAATTCCCCGCCGTCTTGACCGTATTTATCAGGACTCGGCGCCGTAGACGTCGAACTTGAAGTACTTGTCGTTGATTTCCTTGTATTTTCCATTGGCGCGGATGGCGTCGATGGCCGAATTGAGCTTGTTGACCAGGTCGGTCTCGCCCTTGCGCACGGCAATGCCGGCGCCCGGCCCGAAGATCTCGACCGGCTGCGGCGAAGGCTGGCCGAGAATCTTGCAGCAGGCGCCATCAGGCGAATCCAGAAACTGCTGCAGCACGACGATATCGTCCTGGATGGCGTCGAGACGACCATTGGCAAGATCGGCCTGCTCCTCGGGGCTGCTCGGATAACCCTTGACGGTGCTGTCGGTGTAGGTCTTCGAGGCATAGTTGAAATGCGTGGTGGTGGTGGCGACGCCGATGGTCTTGCCGGCGAGATCTTCCTTGGTCACGCCTTTCAACGTCGAGTCTTTCGGCACGGCGAGCGCCGACGGCGTGTTGTAGTATTTGTTCGAGAAGTCGACCTTTTCCTTGCGCTCGGGCGTGATCGACATCGAGGCGACGATGGCGTCAAACTTGCCGGCCTGGAGGGCTGGAATGATGCCGTCCCAATCCTGGGCGACGAAGGTGCACTTGACCTTCATCTCATCGCAAAGCGCCTTGGCGATGTCGATGTCGAAGCCGACGAGCTGGCCATCGGCGGTGAGGTTGTTGAATGGCGGGTAGGCGCCTTCGGTGCCGATCTTCAGGGTCTTTTCCTGGGCCTGAGCTACGCCGAGCGTCAGCAGCGCGGCCGAAGCGGCGAGCGCGATACGGAGTGCAATACGCATGATAGTCCTCTCTTTATGGTCCCGGCCGTCGTTCCGAACGGCTCTGTGGGGCGGTGCTTTTGACCGCCCGCTGGCGCGATACTCCCATTCTTTCCAAGAAAAAAGCAACTGCAAAACCACAAAAATGGGCAAGGCTATTCTGCCGTTGCGTCAGCGCTCAAGCAACGAGCCCAGTGGTGCGCTCGATGAAGTCGGCTATCGATTTTGCATCGTCGAGATCGAATACCGGCAGCAGCTCGCCTTCAATCGCAAAATCGGCGGCGACAGCGACGATGTTGGGATCCTCCGCCGAAAGCGGCGTACGGTCCTTCGCATCCAGCCGGCGGGTTTCGATCTTGTCATGGGCTTCGCGCTTGTAGCCCTCGACCAGCACAAGGTCGCAAGGGGCAAGCCGCGACAGGACAGTCTCCAATGTCGGCTCGTCCTCGCCGCGCAGCTCGTGCATCAGTGCCCAGCGAACGCCGGAGACGATCGCGACTTCGGTGGCGCCAGCCTGCCGGTGGCGAAAACTGTCGGCGCCCGGTTTGTCGATGTCGAAATCATGATGGGCGTGTTTCACCGTCGAGACTTTCCAGCCGCGCCGGACAAGTTCGGTGACCAGCCTTTCGGTCAAAGTCGTCTTGCCGGAATTCTTCCAGCCGGTGATGCCGAAGACGCGTCTGTTCATGGCTTGATGCTCTGCAACAGACGCTCGGCAGACACAAGATCGTCCGGATCGTTGATGTTGAAGAAAGGGTCGACCCCCGCCGATTGCAGAACAGGGAATTCCACCTCGACAAAACCGTGCCGGTCGATGAAAGCCGAAACCCGCCTGATATCCTCGTCGACCAGAAAGTGCCGCAAGGCATCGCGGCAGCCGAGCGGCCAGAGCGCGAAGGTCGGGTGCCGCTTGCCGGCCGAGCAGGCAACGGCAATCGAACCGGGACTTTGATCGGCGGCCGCAGCCAGACGCTCGACAAGGTCCAACGGCAGGAAAGGCGTGTCGCCGGCAGCGCTGACGATCGCCTTGCAGCCCGGGTTGGCCGCGGCCCATTCGAGGCCGGTCAGGATTCCGGCGAGCGGCCCGGCAAAGCCGGGCACGCTGTCGGCAAGCACCGGCAGTCCAAAGCGCAGGAATCGTGCAGGATCGCCATTGGCGCTGAGCGCCAGCGATTCGATCTGCGGAGTGAAGCGCGACACGACCTGGTCAAGCAGGCAGCCATCGCCAAACGGCAACAGGCCCTTGTCGCCGCCGCCCATCCGTCTCGACTGGCCACCGGCCAGGATGATCCCCGCAATGTCTCGCTTCATGCCACGAAGCCTGTACGCCAGCCGTCGGAAATCACAAGAACCTTCAATGATCTGGCTAGATTCCGTCCGGAACCATGCTCGGCCCCGTGCTTTCGGCGACGATCTTGCGCCGGCCGGCGACCCGCTCGCGGTAGAGCGCATAGAGGCCCGAGCCGATGATGATGGTGGCGCCGACGATCATCGGCGGATCGGGGATATCGGCGAAGATGAACAGGCCAAGCAGGATCGACCAGATCAGGGCCGTATAGCGGAACGGCGCGATGAAGGAGATGTCGCCCGCCCGCATCGCCATGATGATGAACTGGTAGCCGATCAGCACCAGCACCGCCGCCAGGGCCAGCAGGGCTGTGCTGTCCCCCGTCATCGGCGTCCAGCCGCCCATTGCCGGCAACAGCGCCGCACCGACGATGGTCATGGCAAGCGCGGTTGCCGTCGACACCAGCAATGTCGGAATGGCCTTGGGAATTTGCTTGGTGGCGAGATCGCGCACCGCACAACAGGCAACGCTGGCCAGCGCCGCCAGCGAGTAGATGCTGAACCCTTCGAAGCCAGGCCGCACGATGATCAGCACGCCGGCAAATCCGATGGCGATGGCCAGCCAGCGCCGCCAGCCGACAGCCTCGCCAAAGACGAGCGCGGCCCCCATCGTCACCGCCAGTGGCAGCGCCTGCAGCACCGCCGAAACATTGGCGATCGGCAAATGGGCGAGGGCGACGAGAAAACTCACCGTGGCACCGGCCTCGCTGATCACGCGCAGGGCCACCAGAGGGTGCAGCATCGAGCCCGGGCGGGCGAGCGCGCCGCGCTGCCAGGCGAGCAAGCCAACGAAAAGCGAAGCGAAAGCCCCACGGATCAACATGACCTGCGCCATGTTCATCGATTGTGACGAGTATTTGGTGATGGCGTCGTTGAGGCAGAAGCCGGCCATCGCCACCATCATGAACAACGCGCCGCGAATATTTGGTGACAGGGGCAAGACGGCTACCGGTTCTGCTAATGCATGTCGCCCAAAAGTGACCTCGATTTTTGGGAAACGGCATGCATAAGAAACAAAGACCTAAAGCGCGTCACCTGAATCCGTTCAAACGCGACGCGCTTTAGGCAGCAAGCCTGTAACAGCCGGGCATGAAACAGCAATAGCAAAGGGCTGGGCCACAGCCTTGTTTGTGGCCCAGAAGATCACCTGCAATGGCGGCAGAACTTACTTCTTCGGCGTCAGCACCTCGGTGCCATTGCCTTCCTTGCCGGCGATGGTCCACAGACCATGCAGCGAGCCGTCGTCCGTCATCTTGTAGACGACGAGGCCGATATCCTTGCCCATGACATAGCCGGCGGAGAAGGCGTCATCGTTGCGCATGCAGATGCCGTCGGAAGATGAGCCACCGGTTTCCCAATGGATCGCGCAGGTCGTCCCGCTGGTCAGCGTGATGGTGGCTTCGCCGCCATAGGCCGAACCGTCGAAGTTGGTGCCGGCGACCGTATAGGTGCCGCCGATCGACTGCGCCGCGGCGGGCGCGGCCGCGAGACCGAGCAAGGCGAGAGAAAGAATGAGTTTGCGCATGATGTATTCCCCCTGTGAGCGAAGAGCCGCTTCCAGAGAAAGGCTAGGCTGGAACAGACTGGCCGTAAATCCGGCTGCGGTTCGCGAACAAGACTTTTTCTGGGGTGTGGTCCGAAACGTTCATGGTCCCTTGAGACTGCCGGCAATGGCGCCGACCAGCGGGTCGTATTTCGACTTCAGGGCCGGAGGGTAGTCGACCCAGACCGTGCGGATGACGCCATCTCCACCAAACAGGCGCCGCTCGTAAAAGATCTTTCCTTCCTTCAAGCCCGACAGCACTGCCCAGTCCTTTCCGGCCCTGCTGTAGGTCACCTTGTAGCCCGGCTCGTTGCTCGCCTTCTGCGCCGCGACAAAGCCTTTCGGCGTATCGTCGTCGATGTTGAGGATGCCCGAGCAGATCAGGCTGGCACCATCGGCACTCAGCCATTGCTGCCCGTCGCCATTGTCGGGCTCGGGCTGGTGCTCGGTGAAGATTTCCTCGGGAAAGGTGCAGACGGTGCCGAAGCGCTCGTTCACATAGGTGAACGGCGCGGCAATTGCCGTGCTCGCCGCGATCGCAGCGAAAAACGTCCCGAATGAAAAGAACCGCCGCATGTCTTGCCCCGAAGTCGATGACCGCACGGCAATTCTTGCACAGATCGGCGGGAAGATCAGCCGCCGGTGACGCTCATATGGCGCGATACCGATGGGCGGCTGGTGCGGCGGTCGATGATGAAGTCATGGCCTTTCGGCTTGCGGCCGATCGCTTCGTCTATCGCTTCGGCGACCAGCTCGTTGCCTTCGGAGGCGCGCAAGGGCGCGCGCAGGTCAGCGGCATCTTCCTGGCCCAGGCACATATAGAGGGTGCCGGTGCAGGTCAGCCGGACGCGGTTGCAGCTTTCGCAGAAATTATGCGTCATCGGCGTGATGAAGCCGAGCCGTCCGCCGGTCTCGGCGACCTGGACGTAGCGGGCCGGGCCGCCGGTCTTGAAGGGAATGTCGGTCAGCGTGAACTGGCGTTCCAGCGACGCGCGCAGCAGCGACAGCGGCAAATACTGGTCGGTGCGGTCGGCATCGATCTCGCCCATCGGCATGGTTTCGATGACCGTCAGGTCCATGCCGCGGCCATGCGCCCAGCGCATCATCTCGGGCAGCTCGGCGTCGTTGAAATCCTTCAGCGCCACCGCGTTGAGCTTGACCTTCAGCCCCGCCGCCTGCGCGGCATCGATGCCTTGCATGACCTTGTCGAGATGGCCCCAGCGGGTGATCTTGTGGAACTTGTCGGCATCGAGCGTATCGAGCGACACGTTGATGCGCTTCACGCCGCAATCGGCGAGTTCGGCGGCAAAGCGCGACAGCTGCGAGCCGTTGGTGGTCAGCGTCAGTTCTTCCAGCGCGCCGCTGGCGAGATGCCGCGACAGCTGGCGCACCAGATGCATGATGTTCTTGCGCACCAGCGGCTCGCCGCCAGTCAGGCGCAACCGCCTGACGCCCTTTTCGATGAAAACCGTGCACAGCCGATCGAGCTCTTCCAGCGACAGCAGGTCCTTCTTCGGCAGGAAGGCCATGTCCTCGGCCATGCAATAGGTGCAGCGGAAATCGCAGCGGTCGGTGACCGACACGCGGAGATAGCTGATCGTGCGGCCGAAAGGATCAATCATGTCCATGCAAGCGCTTCCCGTGGCCGTGAACGGCTTCGTTATATACCGCTATGTGATACGATCCGGCCATTCATTCAAGATACCGCCTCTCGATCTTTGGTAACATCCCTCAGCCGACATCGCATGTCGGTCGGTCTCATCAGGTCTTTTCCCGTTTGGCGAAGCGGCGTAGGGAAGGGCGGATGAGACGGGATCGAACAGCATGACCGCACCGAAAGAACTCCGGGTCTCGAAGGACCGCAAACTGCTGTCCGTCACATTTCCCGACCATCGGCCGTTCGAACTGCCGGCGGAACTGCTGCGCGTCGCCTCGCCATCGGCCGAGGTGCAGGGCCATTCGCCGGATCAGCGGGTGACGGTTCCCGGCAAGCGCAATGTCGCCATTCTCAAGATCGAGCCAGTCGGCAACTACGCCGTGCGCATCACCTTCGACGATTTCCACGACACCGGCATCTTCACCTGGAATTACCTGCATACGCTCGGCCACGAGAAGGATGCGCGCTGGGAAGCCTATCTCGCGGAGCTTGCGGAAAAGGGCCTGAGCCGGGACCGCTAAAATTGATTCCCCTCGCTGTCGTTAAAACGTCATCGATATGGCGTAGCGCCGGCAAAAGTTTGGAGGCGAAAACATGTCCGTCATCACCACGGTCGAGCAGCTCGAGGCGCTCTATGGCGTTCCAGGCGAGGCCTCGCTGGTCAAGGAACTCGACCACGTCATTCCCGAATATGCCGCCTTCATCGAAGCCTCGCCGTTCGTCGCGCTGGCGACCAGTGGCCCGGAGGGGCTGGACTGTTCGCCGCGCGGCGATCTCGCCGGCTTTGTGCGCATCCATGATCCGAAAACCCTGATGATGCCGGATCGTCGCGGCAACAACCGCGCCGATTCGCTGAAAAACATCATCCGCGACCCACGCGTCGGCCTGCTGTTCCTGGTACCGGGCTCCGGCACGACGCTGCGTGTCAACGGCCGCGCTCATATCACCACGGATACGGCGCTGTGCGCATCATTCACGGTGGACGGCAAGGCGGCGCGATCGGTAACCGTCGTCGACATCGATTCGGTCTATTTCCAATGCGCCCGGGCCATCGTCCGTTCCGAGCTCTGGAACGCGGCAAGGCACGTCGACCCGAAGTCGCTGCCGACGCCCGGACAAATCCTGGAAATCACCAGCCGCAGCAACATCGACGGCGAAACCTACGACAAGGAATGGCCGGAGCGGGCGAAGAAGACGATGTGGTAGGTCTGGCTGAATCGTCACGCCTCTTTTAGCACATCATAGATCTTGCGCATCTGCTCGCCGATCATGTCGCATTGTTCCGGCGTCGACTGGCTCATCGCCTTCTCGATCAGCGCCATATGCACTTTCAGCGCCTGCATCAGCAGCGCCTCGCCGGCCTCGGTGAGCGCGAGCCGCAGGATGCGCTTGTCCTTCTCATCACCTTCGCGGCGCAGCAGGCCGCGCGCCTCCAGCTGCGGCAAAAGCATGGTGATGTTGGAGCGGCCGACGAGCAGCTTGCGGGCAAGATCGTGCTGCGACATGCCGGGGTGGCGATAGAGGTTCATCAGCACGTCGAGCTGCGCCGGTTTCAAATCGAGCGGTGCAAGCTTCACCGCGAGCGTGCGCTCCAGCACATGGCATGCGCGCGCCACCGCGACCCAGTTGCGGAAACGGGGGTTGTCCCAAGGCAGCTCTTGTTTATTGTTCATCTTTGAACTATTATGTTCATGCTTGAACGTATGGATGGATTTTCACTATGGCATCATTCGGGCTGAAGGTCATCCGGGGCGTGTTCGGTGCGGCAGAGCGTGTCGCGCCGCGGCTTAGCGGACGCGCGGCGTTCGAATTGTTCTGCCGCACGCCGAATGTCAAGGCGCTCAGCGATGGCGAGCGCCGCGCTGTCGAGCGTGCGGCCGGGTTCATGACCGAGGCGCGACATCACCGACTGAAGACCGCGACCGGCTGCGTCATGGTGCACGAGTTCCGGCCCGAGCCGGGCAGGGCGGCCGCCGGCACGGTGCTCGTCGTCCATGGCTGGCGCTCGCGCACCGAATATATGCGCGCCTTGATCGAAGGCTATCGCGCCGCCGGCTACAGGGTCGTTTCGCTTGACCTGCCCGGCCACGGCCAGTCGCAGGGCCGGCGCCTGAACATGGTCAATGCCGTGGATGCGGTGCGAATTGCCGGCGAATGGTTCGGCCCCTTCGTGGCGGCGGTCGGCCATTCCTTCGGCGGCGCCGTCGCCGCCAATGCCATCGCCGGTTCGGTCAAGAACATTCCGCCGCTGGCGGCCGGACGCCTGGTGCTGATCGCGGCGCCAAGTTCCCTGCCGGCGATCTTTGCCGACTTCAGTCATATGTTGAATGTCGGCCCGCGCTCGCAAGCCGCCATGGCGGACCGGGTCGAGCATCTTTCCGGCCGGCCGCTGCACGAATTCACCGGCGACCGTCAGCTCGCCCAGGCGCCGGTGCCGACCCTGGTCATCCATGCGCAGGACGATCGCGAAGTGTCGGCCGATCATGCAAGGCGCTATGCCGGCGCCGGCGGCCATGTGCGGCTCTACTGGGCCGACGGGCTCGGCCACCGCCGTATTCTCGCCGACAAGGGCGTGGTCGAACGCGCGGTCGGCTTCGTGACGCATCGCGAGCCATTGCTGCTGCACTGAGCGGCGGTCGAGATTATTTCTTCTTCTCGCCGGGTTCGACCGGCAGTCCGGCGGCCTTCCAGGCGGTGTAGCCGCCAAGGATGTGCTTGACCGGCGAAAGCCCCATGTCCTGCGCCGTCTTTGTGGCCAGCGCCGAGCGCCAGCCGCCGGCGCAGAAGAACACGAAGCTCTTTCCCGAGGCGAAGAACGGCTTGTGGTAAGGGCTTTCGGGGTCGATCCAGAACTCCAGCATGCCGCGCGTGACATGCTTGGCGCCGGGAATCTTGCCGTCGCGTTCCACTTCGCGTGGATCGCGCAGATCGACGAAGATCGTGTCTTCATCGTCGAGCAGCCCGGCCGCTTCCTCCGGCGAAACCACCTCGATCACGGCGTTCGCCTCGTCCAGCAGCTCGCGATAACCCTTTTTCACACTCTCATCCCTCCCGGCCTTGCCGGCCCTAGCATTGCTGGCCTCCCGGCCTTGCCGGCCCTAGCATTGCTGGCCTCCCGGCCTTGCCGGCCCTAGCATTGCTGGCAAGTCAGAATTTCGAGCACACCAGCCGGCGTTTGTCACGCCGCGTTGCCGCCGGCCAGCGTCCTCCAGGCCGCCATGGCCCCGGCAACCGTCGCCAGCAGGGCATCGTGCGAGGCGCCGTCGCGTGCCTGGATCGACATGCCGTGCTGGACCGTGGCGAAGAAAGTCGCGGCGGCGCTCGCATCGAAATTCGCCGGCAATTCGCCTTCGGCAACGCCGCGCTCGAGACGCTTCTGCAGGGCGGTGTGGTTTTCGGCACGGCGACGGCGCAGATCGGCGCAGATGGCGCCTCGGCTCGAATCCTGATGCAGCGCGCCGAGCGTGATCAGGCAGCCCTGCGGACGATCGCTCTGCGCATAGGCCTTCGCCGTCAGGCACAGGAATTGTTCGATCGCCTGCCGCGCGGTCGGAGCTTCCTCCAGCGCCAGCCAGATGTCGGCACCCTCGGTGTGCGAGTAAAAATCCGTCGCCTCGAGGAACAGCGCCTCCTTGCTGCCGAAGGCGGCATAGAGGCTGGGCGAGTTGATGCCCATGGCGGCGGTCAGATCGCTTATCGATGCGCCTTCGTAGCCACGCGCCCAGAACACCTGCATAGCGCGGCGCAGGGCTGCGGTTCGATCGAAGGTGCGGGGGCGGCCTCGTTCCGACATGATGATCTTTTCTGTGTTGATCGATACATAATTAAGTTGACGCCGGTGGGCAAGGCTGACAGATATTTATGTATCGATCGTTACAAAAGGAGAAATCGATGTCATCCAACCAACTGGGCGGCAAGGCCGCGCTCGTCACCGGCGGCAGTCGCGGCATCGGTGCGGCGATTGCGCGACGGCTCGCGGCCGACGGCGCCAGTGTCGCGCTGACTTATGTGCATGGCGAGGAGCAGGCTCGCTCGGTTGTCGCCGAAATCGAGGCCAAGGGCGGCCGCGCCATCGCGATCAGGGCCGACAACCGCGATGCGGTCGCCGTAGACAAGGCCGTCGACGACGCAGTGACCGCCTTCGGCCGGCTCGACATCCTGGTCAACAGCGCCGGAATCTGGCGGGCCGCCCCAATCGACACGCTGTCGCTCGCAGATTTCGACGAGACCATGGAGGTCAATCTCCGGGCTCCATTCATCGCCTCGAAGGCGGCGGCCGTGCATATGGGTGAGGGCGGCAGGATCATCTCGATTGGCAGCAACCTTGCCGAGAGGGCGACCGACGGCAGCCTCACGGCCTATTCAGCCAGCAAGGCGGCGCTGGTCGGCCTGACCAAGGCGCTGGCGCGCGACCTCGGCGCGCGCGGCATCACCGCCAACGTCGTCCACCCCGGTTCGACCGACACCGACATGAACCCGGCCGACGGCCCGCACGCCGAGCATCAGCGCCGGAAGATGGCAACACCGCGTTTCGGCAAGGCCGATGACATTGCCGGTATGGTCGCCTGGCTTGCAGGCCCTGAAGGCCGCTTCGTCACCGGCGCTGCCCTGACCATCGATGGCGGCGCCAACGCCTGATCCGAGAGATTTCCGGCTGGGGCGGAACAACCCTCCGCTCCAGCCGTCACGATCTTGTGAAACCGTTCTGCAACAGGCTTTCCAAAATTTATGAAAGCTTAACGAAATCGGTATGAATCAGTATAGTCGCGCCTTACATCCGCCATGCGGTGAGCGGGACGATCTAGCGTGCGGAACGGGAACCGGTTGCGGCCGGAGCGGGTGATTCATGAAATTCCTCGGAAACAAAGCAACCGTGATGCCGCTGATGGCAATCACGGCAACGCTGGCTTTCGGTGTACCCCAGGCAGGCGCGCAGGGGCTGTTCGACATGCTGTTCGGCGGCGGCGTCAAGCATGCGCCGAAAGGCGAGTTTCCGCCTCCGCCACCGAAGCACAAGCCAAAGCCGAAGGCTCCGGCCAGCGGTGGCGGTGGCGGTGGCGGTGCGAGAATCAGCAGCCCATCCTACTACACCTACAAGGCCGACCGGCTGGTTCGCGTCGACTTCTCGGCGCTGGCCCCGACGCCAGAGCCGGCGACGCCACAGGATGCGGCTTTCGTGCCGTCGGCAACGGGCGCTGCGTTTCGTGAAGCGGTTGCCAGCTTGGGTGACTACGAACTCTTAGCCGAGCCCGACATCGCCAAGGCGCTGATCGCGTATTACTCGGCCAATCCGGATTTCATCTGGATAAGCGGAACCAGCCTCAACAGCCGCGCGCAGGATGCGGTGCGGGTGCTTGGCGAGGCTTCAAGCTATGGTCTCACGCCCGCCGACTATACGGTCGAAGTGCCCGCTGCCGGCGCATCGTCGGCCGATGCCAATGCGCAACTGAAAGAGCTCGTCCGTTTCGAGATGGCGCTTTCCGCGCGTGTGCTGCGCTATGCCCACGACGCCCAGAACGGCCGCGTCGATCCCAACCGCATGACCGGCTACTATGATTTCCCGGCCAAGCCGCTCGACTTGCAAGGCGTGCTGAGGACGCTGGCGCATACCCAGCAAGTGCGCACCTATCTCGAGTCGCGGCATCCGCAGAATGCGGAATACCAGGCGCTGCGCGTCGAACTCGAATCGCTGCAGGCCAGCGCTGAAAACGAAGTCGTCGTCGACCCCAAGCTGTTGTTGAAGCCGGGCGAAACCAGCCCGGAACTGCCGAAGCTGCTGACCCTGATCGCGCGCAATCTCGATGACGAGATGGGCGGCGCCTATGGCGAGATCCTGTCCAGGCTGGCCACCAGCGAAGTCTATGATCCGGAACTGGTCCCGGTCATCAAGGCGGTGCAGCAGAAGGCAGGCATGAAGGGCGACGGCGTCATCGGCCCGCGCACCGTCGCGACGCTGGCCGGAACATCCAAGGCCGACAAGCTGCTGAAGGTGGAAGTGGCGCTGGAGGAACTGCGCTGGCTGCCCTCCGATCTTGGCAGTCCGCGCGTCTTCATCAACCAGCCGGCCTTTACCGCAAGCTACATCGACAATGGCGAGGAAAAGCTGAAGACGCGTGTCGTCGTTGGCCGGACCACCAACCAGACCTCCTTCTTCTACGACCAGATCAAGCAGGTCGATTTCCATCCCTATTGGGGCGTGCCGCAGTCGATCATCGTCAACGAGATGCTGCCGAGATTGCGCAACGATCCGGGCTATCTCGACCGGGCCGGCTACGAGGTGACGGATTCGCGCGGCAAGCGCATTCCTTCGTCGGCGGTCAACTGGGGCGCCTATGGCTCCAACATCCCCTACAGCGTTCGCCAGCAGCCGAGCGAGGCCAACGCGCTGGGCGAGTTGAAGATCCTGTTCCCCAACAAGCACGCGATCTACATGCACGACACCCCGCAGAAATCATTCTTCCAGCGAGATATGCGCGCGCTCAGCCATGGCTGCGTGCGGCTGCAGGACCCGCGCGGCATGGCCGCGGCGGTGCTTGGCACCTCCGTGGACTATATCGCCGAGAAGCTGAAGCACGGCCATGCGACCGAGAATGTGACGCGCACGATCCCGGTCTATGTCGCCTATTTCACCGCATGGCCCGATCTGTCCGGCAAGGTCGAGTATTTCGGCGACGTCTACGACCGCGATTCGCGCCTGAAGCAGGCTCTGGACGCTACGGAGGCGGTTCGCTCGCCTTTGAGTTGATCCAGGACTTCGGTAGACCGTTAACTCATAAATACGGAATGACCGAAAGCGGAAAGGCGGCTGAGGGGGAACGAGGAGCGGCGGCTACCGTTATCGAACAAGCTCAAAACGCAACTGTGATCCTGTTTCGGTAGGGACGAACGATGTTGAGCGATCGAAGCGATTCTGCGACGGTGTTTTGCCATCGTCGGCATTCTGCCGATGGCTGACGAAGGTCGACCAAGCTACGGAAGTGGGCACGTTTCGCTTCAGCGTTCAGATGGAAGACGCGCAACCGTTGGCACGACACCATAGCGACGATGCCAACGACTTCGGGCCTTCATTCGCGATCACACGGCCACAAAAGGGGCCCTGACCTACTCGCGAAATGGTCACTAACGGAGGCGCCTATGTCGAGCCATTATGCGATTCTCGAAGCCCCCTCCACGCTGGGCCTGGCGACCGACGGTGTGGAGCGCTTGCCTGACCGGCTCCTGGACCTTGGCCTTGCGGAGCGCATCCAGGCGCGCCGCGCCGGGCGGCTGGCTGTGCCTGCGAAGGACCCGACGCCCGATCCCGAGACCGGCACCCTGAACGCCAGGGCAATTGCGCAGTGGTCGCCCCAGCTCGCCGACGCCGTGGAAGCGGTGCTTGACGCAGGCGGGTTTCCAGTGGTGCTGGGCGGCGATTGCACGATCGTGCTGGGCTCGGCGCTCGCGTTTCGACGACGCGGCCGCTACGGCTTGCTCTTCATTGACGGCAACGCCGATTTCTTCCAGCCAGAGGCGGAACCCAATGGTGAGGGCGCCTCGATGGACCTCGCCTTCGTCACCGGCTACGGTCCATCGCTCCTGACCGACATCGAAGGTCGCGGTCCTCTGGTCCGCCCTGAAGACGCTGTCGCCTTCGCGTATCGCGATCACAAGGATCAGGAGGAGTACGGAAGCCAGCCGCTCCCCGAAGAGCTCAAGGTGCTTGACCTTCCCGCTGTGCGCGCCACGGGCATCGAGGCCGCCGCATGCGAAGCGATCGATCACCTGACGAGAGCTGAATTGGACGGCTTCTTCATCCATCTCGACGCCGACTGTCTCGACGACGTCATCATGCCAGCTGTCGATTTTCGCGTGCTAGGCGGGTTGTCGTGGGACGAGCTGACGGCTGCGCTCCGGCTTGCCTTGGCGAGCGGCAAGGCAGTCGGCCTCGAGATCACCATCTACAATCCGCGCCTTGATGAGGACGGCAGCGCCGGACGCGGCCTCGCCGACGTACTGGCCGCTGCGCTCGGAACAGCAGCGCCATGACGACGAGCTATGGCTGCTCTCAGGCAGCAAGGCGCACTGAGCGACCGATTTGAGATCGTTTTCCGACTGGCGGCTTTCATAATGCGGCGGAATCTGTTTCTTTCAGGCTCGGCATGAGCCGATATGCCGGGCTCGCGATTGTGAGCCTGCAAGCTAGTAGCGCTGGAACAATGGCCGCCGGAAGCCGGCGTCGCGCCCGGCGATCAGCCAATAGAGCAACCCGGCGACAAGTCCGGCAGCGGCAATGATGCCGATGTCGACCCAACGCTCCGGGTCCATATCCTCCGGTGCACTCGGCCAGATCAGGGCGAAACCGCCGACCGCGGCGCCGGCGCCGAAAACCATGTGCAGCAGGACATTGCGCAACGAGAAGAACTCGGCGATCAGCGCGAAGATCAGCGTCTGCAGCGCGGTCACCACGATGGTCAGGAAATAGACGAACATGCCGAGCGGCGGCACCAGCAGCACCGCGATCGGCGAAACGCCCATGACGTCGAAATAGCTGGGCGCGTTGGGCAAGGAACTGAGCACGCCATAGATCACCGCGATGGCGATCAGGCCGACCAGCACCGACACGAAGTAGCCGGCCAACATCATCAATATGCGCTTCATCACGTGCTTTGCCGTCGCCATCCCCATCCCCCAATGCGGCCCGCGTCGCGACAGTCAGCCATCAAAGCGGGCCTGACGCAAGGGGAGGCGGCCTTTGTGCCAAGGCAATCGCTTTAGGCCAACGACAAGTCCGACTTGCAGCGGAGAACGCCAATCGCCAAAGTCAGCGCTGCCCCTCATTGTCCTGCCGGACATTTCTCCCCGTATAGTGACGGGGAGAAAAGGCGGTTTGTACCGCTGGTGCTCATCTTTCAACGTTGATGATTGGCGAAACCGGCGATGAGAGCGTCCCTCTCCCCGTCCCTATACGGGGAGAGGATGCCGGCAGGCAGGTGAGGGGCGGCGCTAGCGCGGAAAGGCCGATGACACAGCCAAGAAAGGGCCAGTGAATTCGCGTCGGAACGTCCCCTATTTCGGCTCCGCCGTCACAGGATCATAGGTGATTTCGACCTTCGCCTTGTCTGCCGTATAATAGGTTACGGTGTAGGCGCCGCTGTCCCAGTCGACCTCGTCCACATAGCGAAAGCCGTCGCGCTGCTCGACCTTGGCGATGATCTCCGACAGCTTCTTGGCATTGGGCGGCGGCAACGGCTTGTCGTCCGCGGCCAAGGCCGGCCCACCGGCGAGAAGAACGGCGATGCTGGTCGCCAGCAGAAATCTGGACATGGCTTTCCCTCAAGTTTCGTCGGACAGAAACTCGCTGGCGCGCCGGTTTGTTCCGCAGCTGGAACAGATGATGATTTGGTCCGCCGATTTGCAGCTGCCCGAACGAGGGGCCGCCGCCCGCTTGCCTACGCAGCGCGTCGTTGAGCGGGGTGGAGACCTGAACGGGTTCGGCGAGGGTCGACGGCGGTCACGATGCTGTGGTGGTGATCGCAATAGACGCGATCCGCCGAAGTTGGCCCGGCACAAAAACGATAGCCGCCGGGTACCGACCGGTCTTCGCTCACCGGGAAGCGGCACTGATAGACGCCTAGCTGAATGAGGGGGACGTCTTTCGAAATCGGTCTGATATTGTCAGGCATGGTTTTTCAGGTTCCTGGTTCATAGCCATTGCCGGCCGATGGCCGCAATGCGACCGTGTCAAGGCGAGCTTCTCTCGTTTTGGAGGGCTGTGGATCACCATATGGTGTTGGTCGCAGCGCCAATGAAGCCCGAAACCCTGCTTTTCGGAGGCCAATCATTGCGACTTAAGGCCACACTGGCCGTTGGGCGGAGGGCTGCGGAAGCGAATACATTTTGTCAGCAGAAGTGTGGTCGCGTCCCGGAGCATCTCTGCGAACCGCTTCGCCGGTGCTATGGTGTGCCTGCATGATCAGGCAGCAGGGATATGAGGCATGCCCGAAATCACCCGTCGTACACTTCTTGCGTTCACCGCCGTGGCCTCGGCCATTGAACCGACGTTTGCCGAAGAGGAAGGTGCCTCACCCGAATTGCGGGCGCTGATCGGAGCCCATGAAGCCAGCTATGTCGGGCTTCACAGGGTTGTTCATCAAGCGGGCAGCACCAGCAACGAACGCAAGACGGCAGACCGGATTGAACAGGAAGCATTGCTGGCCATCTGCTCCTATCCGGCGATCAGCCGAGGCGACCGCCGGGCCAAGGCCGATTACCTGTTGACCGCTGAGGCTCGCGGTGAACTCGACCTGGAAGAGCACATGCAGGCCATCCTGCACTCGATGAAGCGCTGATCGCGACGCGACCGGGGCATCTCCACAACCAGACATCGCCGACTTTACCACCATGGCGACAAGTGGGTCGGGCATTGGCCAAACTGATGACCGATGCTTTCAAGGAAGCCGTCGCGTTGTTCGACCTTGGCGATGATCTCCGACAGTTTCCTAGCATTGGGCGGCGCGCAGCGGAGCATCGTCCGCGGCCAAGGCCGGCCCGCCGGCGAGAAGAACGGCGACGCTGGTCGCCAGCAGAAATCTGGACATGGCTTTCCCTCAATTTTCCTCGGACAGAAACTCGCTGCGATGCCGGTTTGTTCCGCAGCTGGAATGCATGCCCATTTCGGCCACGGCTTTGCCGCTGCCCGAAAGAGAAAAGTGTGAGTCATGAAACGGCCGAAGTGGTTAGAACGGTATCTCGTCGTCCAACTCGCGAGCCTTCCTGCCAAAGTCCTCGATTTGCTTTTTCGGTGGTTCGATGCGTTTGATGTCGTCGGGCGACGGTAGTTTAGCGGGCTCCGGCTCCTCGCTCTTCGCGCCGCCAATCAGCTCATTGATACGCTTCACAAGATCTGTGATAGGTTTCAGTGCGTCAGTGCCTTTGTGCACCACGTCTGCCAAGTCAACGAACGCCAACAGGGCGTTGTCAAAGCGCGTCCGCGCGCGATCAACATCAGCCTCGAACGCATTGAGTTTGGCGAATAGGGAATTGCGCTTGCGCTCGGCCAGGTTCGACTTTTCGACCAGCTCGCGGATTTGCCCGACCAGGATGTGAATACGGGCCTTAGTTGCGGTGTCCAGACTGACGGAATAAATCTTGGTGACGCGCGCGTTCTGGATTTGCACCTGAAGCACAACACTCTTCACCGCTAAGTCGAAGTTGCGATGAACGTTGTAAACGTCGTCGTGGTCTGGAATTTCCCATGTACCGAGGAGGTCAATCTCCAAGGCACGGGCGGCGCCCATGATTTTGTTCATGTGGCTGACTAGCGCCTGCCGTGTGGCTGACTAGCGCCTGCCGGTTGTCCTCATTCCGGTCTAGACTTTCCGTCTCATTCTGAAGCTGCTCGTCAAAAATCTCGACCAGCGTCGCAAACGCCATGCGAGGGTCGTCCGGCAAGCTGTGATAGTCAATCTGTTCTGGCATAGTCCCCCATCCTCGGCCTGCGTCAACAGATAGAGAACGAACGGGGAATCTACAATGCTTGTCAGTATAGCGCCTGTTTGAATTTCTGGCGGTCTTTGGCGTCCATCCAATTGAAGGCGTTGCCATTTGCAAAGCTCGTTAAAATCTCGATTTCACCACGGTAAGCTTCAACTTCGGCGGCATTGACCGCGTACACTCCAAACGGTGTCATCGTCGGGCCGAATTGCTCGCGCGCGAAATAGAGGGTCGCGCCCTTTTCACATGCCTTGCTGTGAGCGCTGGTCTTCAAACCCCGAAGCTCCAATGTGGATACGACTTTGAGGCCGTTTGCCTTGTAGGCGAAGTCGGCAACGATTTCCTTGTCCTCAGAGACAACGAATTTCTGGATTACCTTGCCGTCGTTGATGGTCTGCCCTTTGTCGGCTAGCACACCGACTTTGCGCAGCATAGCCGTAATTTCCGAATTGATTTTCTGCTGCTTTTCCTTGCGCGTGAGCGCGGGCTTATCGACGTAGATGTTGAGGATTTTTGCAACGTTGGCTTCGTACTCATCCAGCCCCGCCGCGCGGATTTCCCCGGCCGAACTCATGCTGAAAACGTCGCTGCGAACCGCGCTTTTCTCCCGCAGCTCGTCTAGGTGATGGAGGGATGATTTGGACAGCACGGTATAATACGCGGTGGCAATGTCATCCCACTTGTGGCCGGTGAGGTGCATAAGCTTCCTTACCTCGGGCAAGCGAACGTCCAAGCCGTTCGGCCCAAAGACAACCAAGCCCACATTCACCCGTTCGCCACGGATGGCGCTGGGACGTGCTTGGATAATCGAAAACTTATAAGAGGGTGCCATCGTTCACGCCGTCTCTGATTGCTGCGACCCTGGCTGCGCGCGCACCGTTCGTCCACCAATCAACAATGTCGTCCTCCTGTTGTTGCGCCAACCAGTCCTTGGGGTGACCAGCTAGGATTGCGCGGACCCCAACCTCGTCAATGCCGTCGATTCTGTCCAAAACCTCCAAGGCGACAGCCGGATTCAGATATTGGCCAAATGTCTGTTTCATCCACACTTTGTTGGCCACGGTGTTCAGCCCTGGGTCCATCATTATGGCCCCAGGGAGGGCGTCATGGTAGAGCCACGCCCGCGAATAGTCGAATGAATAGACGCGGTGGCCAGTGCCCACTGGCACGACCATGTAGTTGTTCATGTGCCTGTCGTCGTTGTGAACGAAAAGGTCGAGGGCATAGATTCTCGAAAGGTCGTCGGCCAAGCTCAGGAAGTCGATTGAGCCCTGCTGAGCCAGATTCCACCAATCCGGCGTCCGGCCATTCATCCAAAGCGAGCCGAACCAGAAATTGCCGTCAGTGTGCTTCACGACACTGAACGGTATTTGTGGCACTCCGGTGCCTTGTGCAAGGGAGGAGCAAAACCATTCACAGTGAGGCAGGGCAGGGTAGATGTCGCTCTTCTTGAGAACGAAGAAGCCTGCGTCCCCACAGAAGCACCCTTCGTTCATGTCCTGGCTGCCAAGATTTCCCGGACCACAGAACATCGCATCCACAGCAAAAAGCTGCGGAACCTGTGCCTGCGCGGGAGCCTTAACCATCCGCCCACCATTCGCGCGCCGCTGTTGCTGCCGGCGCTTCGGCAACCCTGCCGTTTCCCCAAGTGGACTCTTAGAAAGTTACAAGTGCTATGGCAATGACCTCAGCCGCGTGACTTGCGCGCTTCGCATTCTCTTCGGTGTCAAATGGCACCGTTCCACATCGCCAGCGTGCCGGATAGCTTCACCATGACGGAGGGCTTACGCGCCAGTTACGCACCAGCGACCGAAAACCACCAAATCGCTCCGGAGTGAATTAGATAACAATTTCGGGAAAGCAGATGGTGGGCGATGCAGGGATTGAACCTGCGACCCCACCCGTGTGAAGGGTGTGCTCTCCCGCTGAGCTAATCGCCCGCTCGTTGCCCGAAGGCCAAGCGAGCCGCGATATAAGGGAGGCAGGTGCGGGAAGTCAAGGCGGTGTCCGGCGTTCCGACAAGGATCGGATTTTCTGTCCTTTCGGCCCTGTCTCCGACCGACGCCGGCCGCTTTCCGGTCAGTTTCCAGCCGCGGCAATCAGCCTTTGCGCCAGACCGAGCGTCAGGGCGTCGAAATGCGAGATGACCGCCGAAGGTTCGAATTCGCGGACATGGCGGTCGGTGTAGCCGAAATCGACCGCCACCACCGGGATGCCGGCGGCTTTTGCCGTGTCGATGTCGGTTTGCGAATCGCCGACCATCAGCGCGCGGTGCGGGTCGCCGCCGGCCAGCTTGATGGTCTCGATCAGATGGCGCGGGTCGGGCTTGCGGAAGGCGAACGTGTCCTGGCCGGCGATGGCCGCGAAATGTTTGGTCAGGCCGAGCGCCTCGATCAGCGCCAGCGAGTTGGCTTCGTATTTGTTGGTGCAGATGGCGAGGATATAGCCGGCCTTCTCGAAGCGCGCGATCGCCTCGACGACACCGGGGTAGGGGCGCGATTTGCCGGGGATGTTGAGCGTGTAGTGGTCGAGGAAAAGTTTCAGCAGCCGGTCGTGCTCCTCGACGGCAAGCGATCGCTGATGGGCGGCGTGCGCCCGCTCGATCATCACCCGGCCACCGTGGCCGACAAAACGCCTGAAGCCGGCTTCGTCGACCGCCGCGATCTCGCTGGCGGCCAGGCTGTGGTTCAGGCTGTCGAGCAGGTCCGGCGCTGTGTCGATCAGCGTACCGTCGAGGTCGAACACGATGATCGGTCGGGTCATGGTCTGTCCTGGGCAGGTGTGCAATGGGCAGGCGATAGCGGCTGCGGCGCGTCAAGGCAAGCGCGGGGCCAGTTCGTTCAGGCAGGGCCTGCCCATCAGGCCGGGCATTCGCGGCGGGCCGTCCGATATGGAAAAACCCGCCTCGATGAACTGACCCCTTAAAGTTGGACAGTTTAAGGTGGCGGCAGATTTAAGGGCTGGGTTCTGTATTGCACAGGGCTCAGCCCTTTCAGTTTCAGTTTGATGCGATCATGATTGTAGTAGTGGATGTAATCCTCGATGCTGGCCTTGAGGCTCT